>NZ_JAZDRP010000003.1:0-457634 GCF_036330345.1 Hyphobacterium lacteum | reverse complement strand
GTGGCCTGAAAGGCCGAGGGGGGCGGTTAACGCTTGACCTGGCCCCCCACCGCTCGCTTCGCGACCACCTCCCCCGTAAACGGGGGAGGAAAAAAAAGATCACATCCCGAACAGGGTTTTCATCTCCGGCGGCAGACGTTTGGGCCGGTGGGTTTCCGCATCGATGAAGGTCCATGTGGTCAGCACTCTGGCCGATGGCTTGACGGAGCCGGCCTTGCGGACATCGACATGGCGCGGACAGCGCACGCCCTTCACCGGATCCACCCAGGTGCGCAGTTCGACATCCTCGCCCAGCTTCAGCTCGCGCAGATAATCGATCTCGTGGCGCAGGACGACCCAGAGGCCGGCGGCCTGCATGCCGGGCGTGGCGACACTTTCCCAGTGGCGTTCGGCCATTTCAGCCGCCCAGCGCAGATAGACCAGATTGTTCACATGCCCCATGAAATCGATATCGCCTTCCATCACCGTCTGGCGGTGCAGGAAGGCGGTCTCGAAACTGGTGGCGATTTCCATGCCTAGCGCTTCGGCGCGGAGATGTGGATCGGATGGCCGAGCGCGGCTTCGGTCAAGCCCTCGCCCGGGGCCAGCAGCTTGTGATAAATGATGCCGGTCAGACCGATCTGGGCGTCGTCCATGTCATTTCCCTCGAACGAGAACACAATCATTGCACACGCGCGCAAGTGAAGTCACTCATTGTGCTCTGTGATGCCCTCCGAGAGGCTGACACCGGCGGCACATGCGCTTTCGCCCGCTAGAACACAGGAGAAAAAGTCACGAATGCGCGCTTCCATTTCTGGTGGCGTGGTATGTTCCACACCGGGTAGCACCAGCGAGTTTAAATCACGCATCCCGAACTCGGCATATAGATCTTGCACAAATGGAACCCGGTCCAGCGTCGATGCGCCGAATGTCTCATTCACCCATTGCGCCTGTTCACAGGAATAGCTGTCCGACCTGAAAGCATCACAGGTGAAGGGAGGCTCTCGTACAGAATCGTTTTCATCGGCGCCGCCCTGGTACAAGAGGACGGGCGTTTGCCGCAACGCCTCTACATTCAGCGCTCGCCCGGTGATCAATTCCAGGTCCGCGACACCGACAGGAAAGCTGAGTGTCTCTCCATCAAGTTCGGTCACAGGCAAGATTGGCAGGCCGCCCAGACCGCCGGCAGCAACGGCGCGCACGCGTTCGGGATGGAGAACGGCCATTCGGGTCACAAAATCACCCGCGGCTGAAAACCCCCAGAACAGGGCGTCCTCGCCGACATCAAACCCGCTCGCTGCGAGCTTGGCATGTGCATCATCCAGCATTGCAAGCAATTGCCGGTCCGGACGCGCATATCGCGGGTCTTCATGCAGCATCGCGGCGCGTGTCATCGCATGGATATACAGATTGCCGTCGCGCCCATCATCCAGGGGTCTTGGAAACACAGGCGTCAGCACCGGCGTTCCGAGATGCTGCCCATAGTCGATAAAGAGCTGTTCGTTGCGGATCGCCGCCCAATAATCATGCGTCTCGAACGGTGCCCCCGAAAGTCCGTCATTATTGGGTTCAATCAGCACCGCGCTGCCCGGCGCGACGACTTCCGGGACAAACAGGTAGTACGGCCAGTGGAAACCGGCATCAGGATCGGCCTCGACACGATACAACGTCCGCGGGGTGAGCGCCCCGTTATAGACCTCAGCTGTTGGTGCCGGCCCCACAATCTCACTGATATGGTCCGGAATCTGAGAATTCGGGTTCATCGACACACGGGCGCGCGGATCCAGCGCCTCAGCCGACTGGGCCTGCAGTTCGCCCTGTGCGACCATCACAGTCAAAATGGCCATCACCAGTCGTATCATCCGCACATCCCCCGAAGCATCTCAAACAAAGCCCCGAATTACAGCAGATCCCGATCGATGGCGAGGCGCGATCCGCCGGGACCAATACGATGGCCCCGCCAGCTTATTACTTGTCTGCGATCCTCTATTTCTTCGGCGCGGAGATATGGATCGGATGGCCCAGCGCTACGAGCGCGGCTTCGGCCAGGCCCTCGGTCAGCGTCGGGTGGACATGGACCGTGCCGGCAATGTCCTCCAGGCGTGCGCCCATTTCCATGGCCAGCGCGAACTCGCCGGAGAGTTCAGAGACATGCTTGCCGACAGCATGGATGCCGAGGATGACATGGTCGCTCTCGCGCGCTGTGATGCGGACAAAACCGCCATCGGCGCCGCCCTCCATGGAGAGATAACGTCCATTAGCGGCGAGCGGGAATTTGCCGGTGATGACGGTCTCGCCCTTTTCCTTCGCTTCGTCCGGGGTCAGGCCGACTCCGACAACTTCCGGCTCGGTAAAGCAGACTGCGGCGATGGCCACCGGATCAAACGCGGTCTTGTGTCCGGCGATGATCTCGGCGACGCGTTCGCCCTGCGCCGTGGCGCGGTGCGCCAGCAGCGGCTCGCCGGTCAGATCGCCCAGCGCATAGACACCGCGCATGCCGGTTTCGCAGCGCTCATTGACCTCAATGAATTTGCCATTGGTCGGGATGCCCATTTTCTCCAGGCCCCAGCCGTTGAGGTTGGGCTTGCGGCCAACAGACACCAGGATGTTGTCGGCTTCCAGACGCTCGGTTTCGCCCTTGGCGGTCTCGAATTCAAGGAAAGTCTTCTTGTCCTCGGTGACGACCCCCTTGGCCTTGCAGGAGGTATGAACGGTCACACCGTTTTCCTTCAGCCAGCGGGTGATGGGCCGGGTCAGTTCCTTGTCATAGACCGGCAGGATGCGGTCCAGCGCCTCGACGAAGGTGACCTCCGAACCCAGCTTGCGATAGGCGATGCCGAGCTCCAGCCCGATATAACCGCCGCCAACGACAACCAGCTTCTTCGGAAGCTTCTTGAGATCCAGCGCACCGGTGGATCCGATGACATTGCCCTTGAACGGCAGGAAGGGCAGTTCGACCTCGACGGACCCATTGGCAAGGATGACATTCTTCGCCGTGATTTTCTGCGTCTTGCCGTCTTCCAGTGTGACCGTGCAGGTCTTGGCGTCCTCGAATTCGGCCCAGCCGGAAATCGCTTTCACGCCGGCCGCCTTGAGGAGCTGTTCGACACCGCCCGTCAGCTTGCCGACAATCTCATCCTTCCAGCCGACAAGCTTCTTCATGTCCAGCTTGGGCTTGGCCGACAGGGAAATGCCCAGCTTGCCGCTCTCGGCATGGTGGACCATGTCGGCATATTTCTCGGCGGCGTGGATGAAGGCCTTGGACGGAATACAGCCGCGATTGAGGCAGGTGCCACCCCAGCCATCCTTGTCGACGATGATCGTGTCGAGGCCCAGCTGGCCGGCGCGGATCGCTGCCGGATAGCCACCGGGGCCGCCGCCTACCACCAGAACGTCACAGGTCAGATCGCTCATGCCGCATTCCTCGCATTCGTGTTCGGCGAGGGTTTAGCGGGCATGGGGTTTCAGGGGAAGGGGCAGGCGTGCATGGCTGCGGCAAACAGCGTCCCGGAATTTCATACCCGTTTAACGCGAAAAATTTTCGCCCCGCCGCTTTTATGACATTTTTCTAATTTAGCCCTCGCTAATGTGAATGTCTTCACTCCGCTCAAGAGGAGGGCGGATACATGACTTATGAAATCATCTTTCCCTTGCGGGGCAATATCGTCGAAGTGCAATTGTCGGGAAAACTGACCTTCGAGATGTTCCGCGATCTTCACGCCGAGCTCTATTTCGGCGGGCAATGGCGGACCGGCATGAATCTGCTGGCCATTATCGAGGCTGACGCCGACCCGCTGGGGATCGATGCTCATGCGCTGCGCACCTCTTTCCGTGAGGAAATCGAGCGCCTTGCCGAAATCCGCGGCCCGGAATTCAAGGTCGCCTGGGTGGTTGAAAACCCGACCTATGAGCCGCTGCTGCAACAATGGAAGTCCATGCCCTTCATCGTTGGCCGTTATGATATCGAGGTCTTCCGCGACCGCGAGCAAGGCCGTGCCTGGCTGGAAGAGTTTTCCGCACTGTGGCCGGAATTCGAGCTGAACCCCGGCAACCGGAGCGCCTAGTCCGTCCCGCAATCGGCGGGCACGGCATGCAGCATGACGCTGTTTACCCACTCACCATTCTCACCCCGGGCCTGCGAAATGCGGGCCCACTCACCCGCCTCATAGGTCTCGAACCAGACCCGGCGCTCCGGGGCTTTGACCCGGCCGAGCGAAATAATCACATAAACAACGTCGCGGGATTCTCGAGATAGCCCTTCACGCGCTGGATCAGCACGGCGGCGTCATAACCATCGACGATGCGGTGATCGAAGCTCGAGGAGAGGTTCATCAGCTTGCGCGGCACAACGCGGCCGCCGTCGTCAAAGCGCGGCAGCTCCTGCATCTTGTTGACGCCGATGATGGCCGTCTCCGGCAGATTGATCACCGGCGTGGTGACCAGGCCGCCGATCGCACCCAGCGAGGTGATGGTGATGGTCGAGCCGGACAATTCGTCCTTGGTTGCCTTGCCATCGCGCGCGGCTTTGGCCAGACGGCCCAGCTCGGCGGCGAGTTCCCAGACATCCATAGCCTCGGCGTGCTTGATGGTGGGCACCATCAGACCGTTCGGCGTGGCCGTGGCGATGCCGAGATGGACGGCCTCGTATTTGGTCAGAACGCCCGCCTCGGTGTCGTAATGCGCATTGGCCTGAGGGGTTTCCGGCAGGGCCTTGCACAACGCGGCGGCGAGGAAGGGAATGAGGGTCAGCTTGGGCTGATCATCGCGCTTGGTGGCGTTCAGGTGCTTGCGCAGATCTTCCAGCGCCGTCAGGTCGATTTCCTCGACATAGGCGATATGCGGGATGGTCGTCTTCGCCTTAACCATGTTCTCGGCGATCTTGCGGCGCAGGCCGATAATCTTGGTTTCTTCAACGCCGGTGCGCTTGGCCGGGCCGGAACGCCCGCCGCCTGCCCGTGCGGCCAGACGGCCACCGGCGGCGATGAAATCATCCAGATCCTGATGCGTGATCCGGCCGGCCGGACCGGTACCCGGAACCGTCGCCAGATCGATATCGGCATCGCGGGCGCGCTGGCGCACTGCCGGGCTGGCCAGCGGCTTGTCGCCTTCGGCGCGTACGACAGGAGCTGCAGCGGGATTCGGGGCCGGTTCGGCCTTGGGTTCCGGCTTTGGCTCGGGCTTTTTCTCTTCCTTCGGCGCTTCGGCTTTCGGCTCTTCCTTCGCAGGCTCTTCAGCCGGCACTGCACCATCGGTCTGGATGAAGAGGATTTCGGTGCCGACCGGAATCACATCGCCGGGCTCGCCGACGATCTTGGTCACAACGCCATTGACTGCGCACGGCACTTCCACCGTCGCCTTGTCGGTCATCACGTCCAGAATGGGCTGGTCCTCGGTGACGGTGTCACCGACCTTGATACGCCATTCGACGATTTCCGCCTCGACAACGCCTTCGCCGACATCCGGCAGCTTGTAGCGGTATTCCGACATCACTTGGCCTCCATCACGGACTTCAGCGCATTGATAAAGCGATCCTGCCCCGGGAAATAGGACCATTCGTGTGCGTGGGGATAGGGCGTATCCCAGCCGGTAACGCGATAGATCGGCGCTTCCAGCGCATAGAAGCAGTCTTCCTGGATCTGGGCAGACAGCTCGGCAGCAAAGCCCGAGGTGCGCGGGGCTTCCTGGCTGACAATGCAGCGGCCGGTCTTTTTCACCGAATGGGTCAGCGTGTCGATGTCATACGGGGTGAGCGTCTTCAGATCGATCACCTCGGCATCGATGCCGGATTTCTCGGCGGCGGCCAGCGCGACATGCACCAGCGTGCCATAGGCGATGACGGTGACATCATTGCCCTCGCGCACCACTTCGGCCTTGTCGAGCGGCACGGTGTAATGGCCTTCCGGCACTTCGCCCTTGGGATGATTGGCCCAGCTTTGCAGCGCGCCATCCGGCTTGCCGTCGAAGGGACCGTTATACATCCGCTTGGGCTCGAAGAAGAGCACCGGGTCATTATTCTCGATCGAGGCCAGCAGGAGCCCCTTGGCATCATACGGGTTGGACGGGATCACCACCCGCAGACCCGGCACATGGGTGAAGAAGGCTTCCGGGCTCATCGAGTGGGTCTGACCCCCGCGAATACCGCCGCCCCAGGGCGAACGCATCACGATGGGCTGGGTGTATTGGCCGGCCGAGCGGTAGCGCAAGCGGGTCATCTCGTTCACGATCTGGTCGATCGCCGGGAAGATGTAATCGGAAAACTGGATTTCCGCGACCGGACGCAAACCATTGGCCGCCATGCCGATGGCCATGGCCGCGATGGCGGCCTCGTTGATCGGCGTGTCGAAGGCGCGGTCCATGCCGTATTTTTTCTGCAGGCCGGCGGTGACGCGGAAAACGCCGCCGAAATAGCCGGCATCCTCGCCGAAGGAGACCACGTTCGGATCGTTTTCCATCGCGATGTCGAGCGCCGAATTGAGCGCCTGGATCATGTTCATCTTGGCCATGGTCTAGACTCCCAAGTCCTGGCGTTGCCTCACGAGGCGCCAGTCCTGTTCCTCGAACACGTCCTCGAAAATGGACGGGATGGGCGAGAGCGGGCCGTCATGCAGCGTGCCGTAGCTCTCTGCTTCCTTGTAGGATTTTACCACCAGCTCGTTCAGTTCCTTTTCAAGCGCTTCATGGCGCTCTTCGTCCCATTCGCCGAGACCGATGAGGTGGTTCTTGAGCCGCTCGATCGGATCGCCCAGCGGCCATTTCGTCGCCTCTGTCTTTGGACGGTAGCCGGACGGATCATCCGAGGTGGAGTGCGCGTCGGCGCGATAGGAGAAGTATTCGATATAGCTGGGGCCATGACCCTTGCGGGCGCGTTCCGCCGCCCATTGCATGGCGGCATAGACGGCGAGGAAGTCATTACCGTCCACCCGGAGGGAGGCGATACCATAGCCCAGACCCTTCATGGCAAAGCTCGGCGCATCACCGATGGCGATGTTCTGGTGGGTGGAGATGGCGAACTGGTTGTTGACGACATTCAGAATGACGGGCGCCTTATAGGTCGAGGCCAACGTCATCGCGCCGTGGAAATCACCCTCGGCCGTGGTGCCGTCACCAATCCAGCTGGCGGTCACCTGATCCTCACCCTTGTACTGAGCCGCCATGGCCCAACCGACGGCTTGCGGGAATTGCGTGCCGAGATTGCCCGAGATCGAGAAGAAATTGCCTTCCGCCCAGGTGTAGTGAACGGGCAGCTGGCGGCCCATCAGATTGTCGCGGCTGTTGGAAATGCAGTGGCACATCATGTCGACAATGTCCCGGCCGCGCGCAAACAAAATGCCCTGCTGGCGATAGGACGGGAACACCATGTCCGAATCCTTCAGCGCCATGGCACCTGCGACGGCAACCGCCTCTTCGCCCGTCGACTTCATATAGAAGCTCATCTTGCCCTGACGCTGCAGTTTCAGCATGCGGTCGTCATAGACGCGCGTCAGCACCATGTGGCGCAGGCCCTCACGCAGAACTTCCGGCTTGATCTCCGGGTTCCAGTCACCGACGGCCTGATGGTTGTGATCCAGCACCCGGACCATGCCCAGGGCGAGGTCGAGCGTATCCTTGCCGGCGACATCAATGCCGGGGCGCCTGGCCTCACCCGCTGCGGGGATTTCCAGATAGGAAAAGTCGGGTTCATCACCCGGACGGAATTTCGGTGCCGGAACACGGTAGCGCGGGTCTTGTGTCGCCATGGACATTGCCTCTCTGGTGACTGCCGTTCGGGAGGAAGGTCAGAGACCTTCGGCGCGCGGGCATTAGCGCGGAAAGCCCCGTCTTGTCTACTCACGCGCCCGCGAGAAAAAGACCGGAACATGCCGGATTGCACGATTTCGCTTCGGCGAATTGCTCCTCGTGGAAAATAATTATACGAAATTACCGATTTTGCGCTCGGAAAGGCAGATTTGACCATGAAGCTGGATGAAATCGATACCAATATCCTGGCTGCGTTGCAGGCCGATGCCGGCCTGTCGGTCGCGGAAGTCGCGGAAAAGGTCGGCCTGACGGCCTCGCCCTGCTGGCGCCGCATCCGCAATCTCGAGGATACGGGCATTATCCGCAAGCGCATGGCCGTGCTGGATCACCAGAAGATCGGGCTGAATTTCGAGGCGCTTGTGATGGTGAAGATCATGCCGCCCAGCCGCGAGAACCATCAGAAATTCATGGACTGGGTGCAGGATGTTCCGGAAGTCGTCACCACCGTCACGATCACTGGCGGTTTCGACTATGTGATGCATGTCATGACGCCCGACATGACAGCCTACAACAATTTCATCGGCAACCGGCTGCTGGCCACAGGTGTGGTCGGCGAGAACAGTTCACACGTCATATTGAAACGGGTGAAGGACAATAATGGCGTGCCGCTTGATCATTTGCTTAAAGGCGGCCGCCTTCACGTCGAGGCTGATTTCTAGAAAAACCCCGGACCATCGGTCCGGGGTTTCCAGTCTTCCAGAGGTCAGCCGGTTCAGTTCAGGCGTTCCAGCGCAACCGCCGTGGCTTCGCCGCCACCAATGCAGAGCGAGGCCACACCCTTTGTCTTGCCGTGCTTTTCCAGCGCGGCCAGCAGCGTCACCATGATCCGGGCACCGGACGCACCGATCGGGTGACCCAGCGCACAGGCACCGCCATTGACGTTGACCACGTCATGGCTGAGGCCCAGCTCCTTCATCGCAATCATCGGGACCACGGCGAAGGCTTCGTTGATTTCCCAGAGATCGACATCGCTCGTCGACCAGCCGGCCTTGTCGAGCACCTTGCGCATGGCCGGAACCGGAGCAGTGGTGAAATAGGCCGGCTCATGGGCATGAGCCGCCGTCGCCACGATCTTCGCCAGCGGCTTGATCCCGCGACGCTCGGCTTCGGACAGTTTCATCATCACCAGTGCAGCAGCACCGTCGGAAATGGCCGAAGCATTGGCTGCTGTCACCGTGCCATCCGGCGAGAAGGCCGGGCGCAGGGACGGGATCTTCTCCGGCATGGCCTTGCGCGGCAATTCATCGGTATCGACCGTGATATCGCCCTTGCGGCCCTTGATCGTGACCGGTGTGATCTCGCGCTTGAAATCGCCCTTTTCGGTCGCGCGCTGGGCGCGGGCCAGGGTTTCCAGAGCGTAGGCGTCCTGTTGCTCGCGGGTGAACTGGTATTCGTTCGCGATCATGTCGGCATAGACGCCCATCGGCTTTTTCTCATAGGCATCCTCGAGACCGTCCTGGGCCATGTGGTCCTTGACGGTGTCGTGGCCGTATTTGAAGCCGGTGCGGTGATTGGGCAGCATGTGCGGGGCGTTGGTCATGGATTCCATGCCACCGGCGATTATGACGCTGGCATCGTCGGACGACAGCGAGGCGCGCGCCATGATGGCGGCCTGCATGCCCGAACCGCACATCTTGTTCAGCGTAGTGGCTTCGACGGATTTCGGCAGGCCGGCCTTGATAGCGGACTGGCGGGCCGGGGCCTGGCCCTGACCGGCCGGCAGCACATTGCCCATGTAAATCATCTCGACATCATCGCCGGAGACACCCGCTTCATCGAGCGCGGCCTTGACGGCAATAGCGCCCAGCTCGTTGGCGGACATCGGGGCGAGATCGCCGAGCAGGCCACCCATCGGGGTGCGGGCCATGCCGACGATGACAATCGGATCTTCCTTGGCACTCATAGTCAGTCACTCCTCGCAATTTTGCGGACTGTGGCGTGTGGGCGCGCATGTGAACGGCGCGGCCGCGCATTCGTCAAGCCTTGACAGCGGGGATTTTGCTGCGCTGCACACAAGCGATTTTACACGGGTTTTCGCAAACACCGGAATTTAGCGGCTTTTCCTGACCCCGGTGCTCGGCTACACCGGCAAGGGGAACGGGGGAATTACATGTCCAGAGCCAAGGGCCGGCCCAGCCGGCGATCCTTTCTGGGTCAGATTGTCGGCAGTGCCGCACTGACCGGCAGCGTCTCGATCATCTCACCGGCCTATGCCCAGAATCGGACCTGGAGCGCTGAATATGCGGCCTGCCGCTCAGGCGTAACCGACCGTGATGGCGGATCCGAAGCCGATCCGGTGGGTAATGGCCGCTCTTCAGGTTTTTCTGACTCCGATAGCGGTGAAAACGCGGATCCGGCCGGCAATGGGCGCGGGAACGGTCCGTTCACCGACCGGGATCGCGGGGCGCATGCCGACCCGGCCGGCGAAGGCCGGGGGCCGGGCCGGCGCGCAACCGACACGGATACCGGTTTTGGTTCAGACCCGATTGGCCACGGTGAAGGCGGAGACCGGATCCGGGCGGCGTCGAACCGGCCGTGCCCGGAACCGGCTTCAACGCCTGAAATTGCACCGGCGGACTCGCCAGACATGCCGGAGGATCACCCCTGATGACCGACGCGGCTAACAGCTCTGATCCGTCCCTTTCGGAAATCACCGCGCCGGCTGCGGCAAGGCTGGAGGGCATCGATTTTGCCCGCGCCATCGCCTTCCTCGGCATGATGATGGTGAATTTCCATATCTACATTCACAATGCCGATACCGATCCGGGCTGGGCGACCCAGTTCGCCAGCCTGTTTTCCGGACGGGCCGCAGCCACCTTCGTCTTCATCGCGGGCATCGGCACCGCGCTGCTGACGGCACGCTGGCGGCGCTCGCGCAGCGTCGAGGACCGGCGCGCCGCGCGAATGTCCCTGTTCAAGCGCGGCCTGTTCCTGTTCATCGTCGGTGTCTCGTTCCGCGCGCAATGGCCCTATGACATCCTGCACTTCTATGGCGTCTATCTGGCGCTGGCGGGTCTGTTGTTCACGTTCAGCAAGCGCTGGCTGGTCGTCTTCGCGATCGTCACGCCGCTGATTTTCGTCGCCGAGTATCTGGCCTTCCCGCCGCTGCTTGGCTGGGATTACTGGGAGAGCCCCAGCTTCCATAATCCGCTGGTGGCGTTCCGCGATGTCTTCTTCACCGGTCACCATCCCGTCTTCCCCTGGTTCGCCTTTTTCATCGCCGGAATGGCCGTCGGCCAACTTGATCTGCACAAATCCGCCAATCACTGGCGGCTGTTGATCGGCGGGGTGATCCTGATCGCGCTGGCCAAGGCGGCGAAGTTCGCCATGCTCAGCCTCAACTTCGTGAAAGTCCTGCCGGTCGAGGACTGGGGTCCGGGTTATGCACTCAACTACATTGCCGATCTGTTCGGCACCTCTGCCTATCCGCCGACACCCTTCTACGTGATGTTCGGGCTGGGCGTGGGGATGATTGTCCTGTCCCTGTCGCTGATGCTGTGTGCCTCGGATGCGCGCCGGAAATTCGTCAAACCGGTGATCCATGCCGGCCAGATGGCGCTGACGCTCTATCTCGCCCACGTCTTTATCGGCGTGACCGGGATTGAATGGTTCCTGCCCGAGGAGTGGGAATCGATCTGGTGGCTGTTCGGCATTGTGATCACCTTCTTCATCGCCTCGGTGATCTTCGCCTCGATCTGGCGGCGCTATCACAAGCGCGGCCCGGTGGAGTGGGCGATGCGCAGGCTGGTGGATTAAACCGTCCCCGTAATCCAGCCGCCGCCGAGCACGCGGGCCGCATTGTCTGCGGGCGAGTAGAACACCGCGGCCTGACCCGGCGCGACGCCCTCCTCGCCTTCATCCAGCAGGACAGAGACCTTGCCGTCTTCGACTTGCAGAACGGCAGGCACGGGCGGGCGGGTGGACCGCACCTTCACCAGCACTTGTGAGCCGTCCTGTCCGGCAATGGCCTCATCGCCGATCCAGTTGACCTCGTGCAGGCGGATCTCATTGACGCGCAGGGCCTCGCGCGGACCGACAATGACCTGCCGGTTTGCCGGATCCAGACGGACAACATAGAGCGGTTCGCCGGTGGCTACGCCGAGACCGCGGCGCTGACCGACCG
This sequence comes from Hyphobacterium lacteum, assembly GCF_036330345.1. Taxonomy (NCBI): domain Bacteria; kingdom Pseudomonadati; phylum Pseudomonadota; class Alphaproteobacteria; order Maricaulales; family Maricaulaceae; genus Hyphobacterium; species Hyphobacterium lacteum. The sequence goes on along the minus strand of NZ_JAZDRP010000003.1, from coordinate 445,735 downwards.
TATAGCGCAGCACACCGTCATGTGTGCCCAGCACACGGCCATCGACATGGACGATCTCGCCGGGCTCGGCAGCGCCGGGGCGCAGCTTCTCGACAATGTCGGCATAATTGCCGTCCGGTACAAAACAGATGTCCTGGCTGTCCGGCTTGTCGAAAATGGCGAGACCGAAGGCTTCGGCCAGCTGGCGCGTCTGGTCCTTGGTCAGGCCGCCCAGCGGGAAGCGCAGATAGTCCAGCTGTTCGCGCGTGGTGGCGAAGAGGAAATAGGACTGGTCCTTGCCGGCATCCTCGGCGCGGCGCAGTTCCGGCCCGTTGGGGCCCTCCACGCGGCGGATATAATGACCCGTCGCCATGCAGGCTGCGCCCAGCTGTTTGGCCTGCGCCAGCAGATCGGCAAACTTCACCCGCTCATTGCAGCGCACGCACGGGATGGGCGTTGCGCCCGCCAGATAGGTATCGGCGAACTCGTCCATCACCGCTTCGCGGAAGCGGTTTTCATAGTCCAGCACATAATGGGGAAAGCCCATTTCCTCGGCGGCGCGGCGGGCATCATAGATGTCCTGCCCGGCGCAGCAGGCGCCCTTCTTCTTGATGGCGGCACCATGATCGTAGAGCTGGAGGGTCACCCCCACCACGTCATAACCGGCCTTGTGCAGAAGGGTCGCCGTCACGGTGGAATCGACACCGCCCGACATCGCGACCACGACGCGGTGGTCGGCCGGGTTGCCGCCAAGGCCGAGAATGTCTCCATCCAGGCCGAACTCACGGATAAGGGTATCAGCGCGGCTGCCGCCGTCGCGCATTTTCGTCGTCATCACGCTCTCCCACGGGGTCAAGGCCCGAAGCAGTCGTTTAAGGGAGCGCGGATATAGGCGAAAAGCGGGAAATAAGGAAGGGTCAGCTCAGACCGCCCAGGTAATGGATAATCTTTGGGCCGATTAGCATCGCCATAACACCCGCAAACAGTCCGGCAAAAGTTGCAATCCAAAAGGCGTCTTGAAGCGGCTGTCCAGAAACCCACCCGCCGAAAAACGAAATGATGAATGCAAGCGCGCCAACACCAAAGAATGCCAGAATTCGCTCGTGAACTATTTCGTGAAGCGATTTCTTGTTTTTCGGGTTCATGGTGGGACGATTCCTGAAGTCTATCGCAAGAACGGCAAGAGCGACACCTGGCTGAGGGTGGAGAAGGTTTTCGCCGCGACATCCACCGCCGTCTGTGCCTGCTGGAAGCGGGTGGCCGCTTCGGCCATGTCGGCATCTTCCAGATCGCCAATCAGCTTGGTCAGATAATCGGCCTTCTGGTCCTGGTTCGAGATCATGGCCTCGACCCGCGATTGCAGGGCACCATTCTCCCCTACCCGGTCATTGATCCGGTCGAAGGCGGTCAGCACATTGGCGATCTCGCCCTGCAGATAGGTCTGCTGGGCCTCGGTCAACGGGCCGTTGAGAGGACCGTCCGGTCCGGCATCGAATTCGGCCAGGCGCTTGAAGGCTGCCATCAGATCCGTGCCGACCTCGCTGGCCAGCAGGCCGACTTCCTGAGTGTAATTGTCATCCAGTTTTGCCACCGGGCGGCGGCTGGAATTGACGAAGACATCGGCGGCTGTCGGTGCCGCGACAAGGTCGCTCAAAGAGTCGGCGCTGATCGGCGGCGTATCGGTGCGCGTGCCCCCGAAGACATAACCGCCGGCATACTGGGTGGAGAGCGCGTCGCGGGCGCGCTCGAACGCCTCGCGGGCCGTGCTCATGATGTGGGTGCCGTCAATCGTCGTCATCGCCACGCGCAGATCGGTGGCCGCTTCCGACAGCTTGTCCAGCGCGGTCGCGGTGATTTCCATCTTGTTGGCGACCCGCTCGGCGGCAAATTTGTAACCTTCCGCCCGGTCGCGCGATCCATAGGCCGCGGCGATGGTTTCCGCCCTGTGGCCGGCGCCCTTGAGGTCCGGATTGAGTTTGCCCGTGGCCAATTGCTGCTGGGTTTCGAAAACCGTGCGCTGCGAACGCATCAGGTCAAGTAGGGCAGTCTGGGCGGCGGCGGCAGTGGCGATACGGGTCATGAGATCCTCCGCTAGATCAGATTGATCAGCGTTTCGGTCAATTCCTTCGCGGTCTGAAGGAGGCGGGCCGAGGCGTTATAGGATTGCTGGAACAGGGTCATGTTGGCGAGCTCTTCATCGAGGCTGACGCCTTCGACATCAGCGCGCTTCTGGTCGGCAGCGGCCTTCAGGGACTGGGCCGACTGCATGGCCCGCTCGGCCCGCGCAGCGCGGGAACCGATATCGCCGGCGATGCGTGAGGCAAAGGCTTCCAGCGTGGCTGTGCTGGCGGTGAAACCGCCGGCGGCATCAAAGCTGCGCTGGGCAGTCATGACGCCCTGCAAGGCGTGCCCCCCGCGGCCATCACCAGCGGCCACAACAATATCGCCAATGGCCGGCGCGCCATCTAGGTCAAGCTTGGCGAGCGAGAGCAGCGAGGAGTCCGCGCGGATCCGCTCGGCGACATTCATAGCGTCGAGCCGTGTCACCTTGGCCGCCAGGCCCAGGCCGAATTGCGAGGAAAAGCTGATACCCGTTGTGCCCCGCTCGGTATTGTCGGCTTTCAGTTCGACGCCGAAATCCTGGAAGCCGGCCACCGGCGTCTGCACCAGGCGCCCATTGGCATCGAGCGAGAAGGTGACATAGCGGCCCAGCCCGGTCGTCGGGTCATTGAGCGCGGTCAGCATATCTCCCATGGTCGCACCGGTGACGCCAATGGTGATGTCGCCGACATCCGAGCCGTTCGGCGCCGTGACCGAGAAGATCAGCTCCTGCCCCGCCGTATAGCCATGGCTGTCCGTGGTTTGCAGGCCCGTCGCGAAGTGAACCGGGCGGATGGAGTCGACCAGATCATTGAGACCGAAGAAGTGCGAGAAGCCGCGGCCGGCACGATCCGATGGCGTGGTGGCATCCTGCAGCGTGGCGATGCCATTCGTGCCCGTGGCCGAGATCGACATAACGCCATTGGTAAAACTGGCAGAGCCGTCCGCGCCCAGCGCCGTGTTCAGCGAGGTGATGAAATCATCGACACTGGTTCCGCCGAATGCCACGGCAGCGCCACCATCGACGCTGTAGGTTCCGGCGTCGAAATCGACGTCGATGCGCTTGACCAGCGCACCGGAATTGCCGGTCACCGCGATCGTCGTGGCGCCCGTGAAGTTCAGCGCGTCCGTGCCCAGAAGACCGGTATTGTGACCTGTCAGCGTGGTCGGCGGCGGATAGGCGGTGGCGTCGTTATGCGCCTTGTTAAGAGCATCTGCTGCCGAGGACACCAGTTCGGCAATCTCTTCCATCAGGGCCGGCAATTCGTCATCGCGCAGGCGGATCAGGCCCGCCAGCTCACCGCCCGAAATATGGGCATTGAAGTCGCGCTGTACCGTGCCGCCCGGTGGCTGGATGGTGATGCGGGCATAGTCGACACCCGCCGCGCCGGAGCCCGAGGGCGGATAGCGCAGTATGGCGGACCCGTTTTCAACCAGGCCCACGCCATCCGTCGTGGTCACGAAGATGCGGCCATCCGGCTGGGTGGAGGTGCGGACATCGACAAACTTGCCCAGCTCGTCGATCAGCTCGGCCTGCCGGTTCTGGGCGCCAGTGGAGTCGGCGGCCGCCGCGGACAGGGATTGCACTTCCAGATTCAAAGCGGCGATCTCGGCGGTCAGCTCGTTGACCCGTTCGATGGTGGAACCGATGCGGGAGTCCGCTTCCTGGCGCTGGATGCGCAGCTCGTTATAGAGCCGGCGGCCTTCCTTAAAGAAGGATTGCAGGTCCGCCGCCACAGACAGGCGCGACACGCTAAGGCCGGGATCGACGGCGGCCGATCCGATCGAGGTGAAGGCCTGGTTGAGGCGCGAGAAAATTGATCCCTGATCATCGAATGTGCCGACCTGCGCCTGGAAGCGGTCCAGTGCTGCGGCAACAATATCGGATTCCGAGGCAACGGCAGTCGCCCGGATCGAGGCCGCCTGCAGGAAGGCATCTGCTACCCGGACAACGCCGGTGACACTGACGCCGAAGCCGACACCATTGACAACTCGCGTGGAGAGGCCGGCCTCGACGCGGGCATAGCCTGGCGTGTTGACGTTGGAGACATTGTTGGACGAGGCCCGGATGCCGATCTGGCTGGCCTGAAGACCAGACAGCGCACTTCCGAGAATGGCACTTAGCGACATGGAGACCTCCCTTCACGCGCAGGGGCGCGGACGTGCATTTCTGCCGGGCCGACGGCAGTTCTTGCCGGGTTTTCACGGCAGGCAGCCAAGGCCGCGCAAACGTTAAATGTTTGCCTTGGTATTGAAATCGCGTCGTTTTTCGACATGGAGCGGCCTTTTCTCCTGCACGTCAGAATTTCCGTCGGTGAAAAGCGGCGCAAAGTGCGGGCCAGATGATCGGCCACCTGTCAGCCCGGCAGATTCCGCCCTGCGGCACGGGGAGATTCCTGCCCACAGGCAGAAACCCGCCTGTGGCACCTCATTTTTTCCATCAATATATCAATGCCTTATATGATTAATGGTGTGGCCCGTCTTTTGCAGCTCCACACGCGGACAGGCGAGTCATCGGGGTTCGTCGGAGATTTCGGGGAGGCAAAACCGGCATGGACGCACTGTTTGCGATCCTTTCCGGACAGACGTCCGCCAGCGGGACCGGCAAGAGTGCCGGACAGCCTGCGGCGGCGGGCGGCTTTGATGCCCTTCTTGCCAGCATTACCGAGGCAAATGGCGCCATCCAGCCTGTTGTCCCGGTGACCTATCGGCAGGGTCAGAATGCCGATGCCACACCCTTCGATCTGACAGCCCCGGCACCGCAGACTGCCGAAACGGGTAGTGTTCTTGCGTCACTGACCGCGGCAACCACCACCTCTTCGCCTTCCCCCACCACGGGATTGGTGAATACCGGCGCGCCGGATCTGCCGCCGGACACGATTTCTGCAGGTTCCGGCTCCATGGCTGTGGAACCGTCGGGCGAGCGAGCCGATGGCAGCGCGGCCACTACCGTAACGGATACAACAGAAACCGTGCCGCCCCTCACCGGGCAGGCGCCCACCGCTATGCCGGGAACAGGCCCGGCGGCTGATCATATAGACGTGGCATCGTCAACAACCGAACCCGGAGCGCCCCGCCCTGCCAGGCAAATGCCGCAACCGCAACAAGGCGGCGTACCGGTCCAGCCGGCATCAGGCCTCAGCCACCGAGCTGCAGCACCGTCCGGCGCGGGGATTGAACCCGATGCCGCCGTGGCGGTGACGGCCGTGAACGGTCAGCTGGCAACAGCCGCCATGTCCGCACCGGAGATCATGGCGGCCGCCAGCCCGGACGCCGGGGTTCAGGGGCGCCGGGCCGGCAATGCCGGCGATTTCGAGCCGCTGACACGCGCTGCACCAGGCGCGAAAGCGGCCACCACGCCGCAATTGCCCGCGCAGACGGCCAATGCGCAGCCCAGCCCAGCCACGCCGGCAACGCCTCAGGGCCCTTCTGTCCAGTTGACGCCGCCGGAACAGGCCGTTGAGGCGCTGTTGGGCAAATCGTCCTTCGACAAGGGCGGGCAGACGCCCATACATATAGAGACGCCGCCGCCAGCCCCCGAATCCGAGGGCGAAACCGTCGAGCTGAGTCAGGCGCGCCATGCCGAAGCCAGCCGTGCGGCCGAGCGCCCGGGAACGGCAGCGGGCACGGCCCGTTTCACTCCCGCCAATGCCGGAACGCTGGCTGCGCAGATCGCCTCACGGTTCCAGAATGGCGAGCGCCGCTTTGAAATCCGCATGGATCCGCCCGAGCTGGGCCGGGTCGAAGTGAAGATGCATGTCAGCCACGACAATCGTGTCCATGCCGTGCTCAGCGCCGACCGTCCGGAAACACTTCAGGACATGCGCCAGCATATCCGCGAGCTGGAACGGGCCCTGGCTGATGCCGGACTTGAACTGGCCGGAGACGGGCTGTCCTTCGAATTGTCGCAGGATCGCGATGAGAATGACGGAAATTCCTCATCATCGAATGGTTTCAGCGAACTGGCCTTTGCCGAGAACGCTGCCGGTGATGTTGTCGCTGCCGCGCTGCCCAGGGAGCTCTACGGCTTCCAGCTGGCGCGTTCGAGCAGTGTGGATGTGAGATTGTAGGAGCAAGACCATGACAACCGGTATCGAAAGCCTAGGCCTCAGCAGCACGACACGGAATTCACAGTCCGCCCTGGCGAACAATTTCGAGATGTTCCTGACCCTGCTGACCGAGCAGATGAAAGCTCAGGATCCACTGAACCCCCTGGATTCAACGGAATTCGTGAACCAGCTGGTCAATTTCTCGAGTGTCGAGCAGGAAATCCGCTCCAACCAGAATCTTGAAAGCCTGATCACAATCCAGGCGGCCGCGGCGCAAAGTACGGCGGTCGGCTTCATCGGCCGCGAAGCTACTGTCGGCACGCCGCAGGGCGTTTTGCAGGATGGCCAGGCCGAGTGGACCTATGTACTGCCCGAAGACACGCAGGGAACGCTGGTCACAATTACTGACGAGAATGGCCGCACCGTCGCCACCTTCGAAGGTGAAGTGACAGCCGGCCGTCACACAGTTGAATGGGACGGGACGGATATCAATGGCGGGCAGCTGGATGATGGCGTCTACTCCATGTCCATAACAGCGCTAAATGCGGATGGTCAGCCTATCACGGCTGATATCCAGACCACGGCCCGGGTCACTGGCGTTGATTTCTCGGGCTCTGAAGTTGTCGTCCAGATGGGCGATATCGAGGTGCTGCTGTCGTCTGTCCGCAGCATCAGGGAGGTTTAACCAGACGGGCCAATAAAGGCCCACGCTTGGCAAAAGAAATCTGCCGGGTGGATGATAAAAAGCAGAACGCTCCTAACAAACTCAGGGAGCAAACACATGAGTATCAATTCAGCCCTTTGGGCCGGCGCGACCGGCCTGCTGGCGAACTCCAGCGCCTTGGCCGCTGTTTCCGACAATATCGCGAACGTGAATACGGTTGGCTACAAGCGCGCAGCGGCGGTTTTCCGCCCGGTCTATGACTCGCACGGCGTGACATCGCGCTATGCTGCCGGCGGTGTGACCACCACCAATAATTTCGAAATCACCACGGGCGGCCTTCTGACGCCGGGCACCTCGCCGACAGATATGGCGATTGCCGGCAATGGCTTCTTCGTAGTCCGTCCCGTAGCCGGCAATGTATCGGCGACGGATGCCGTCCTGTTCACCCGGTCCGGTTCCTTCTCCGCAGATTCGCAAGGCAATCTGCGCAATGATGCCGGCCTCTTCCTTTACGGCTGGCCGGTTGCTCAGGATGGGTCGGTCACGACCAACCCGTCTGACCTGACCGGGCTGGAGGCGATCAACCTCTCCTCCATCGGCGGTGCGGCGGAAGCCACGACCTCGGTCGGTCTCAATGCAAACCTGCAGGCAAGCCAGCCCGTGTCGGCATCGGAAGCCACATATGACCCCACAGTCAGCGCTAATAATATGGCTTCAGGCGGTGTGACGCCGGACTTCCAGCGCAATATCCAAGTCTATGACAGCCAGGGCGGCGCGCGGACGATCACCATTTCGATGCTGAAAAGCTCTACGGCCAATCAGTGGCATGCCGAGCTGCACGTTTCGCCCACGACCGACATTACAACCGGCGCAGGCCTGGTTGATGGTCAGATCGCCACCGGCACAATCGCGTTTGATGCCAATGGCGAGATTGATCTGACCAACACCACGCTGCCGCTGACGCTGGATTTCCTGGCCTCGAACAATACGGCCCCGCTGGGCGCGACCCAGTTCCAGTGGGCGGCCTCGACCGGCGTAGCCGGCCAATCCATCGATCTGGATATCGGTTCGCCGACCCAGCCCGGCGGCATGACGCAATATGATAGCCCGTCCGCCCTGACCTCCACGCAGGTCAATGGCTCGGCCTTCGGCACCTTTACAGGTGTGGAGGTCGACAGTGACGGCTTCGTCTATGCGAAATTCTCCAACGGTATTATCCGCAAGACGTATCAGGTGCCGATCGCGACCTTCGTGAATGCAAACGGGTTGAATGTTGAATCGGGCGGTGCCTTCTCGGTCACGCCGGATTCAGGCAGCTACACCTTCAACATCCCGGGAACAGCTTCGGCCGGTACGATTGCCTCCTCGACGCTGGAGAATTCCAATGTCGACCTGGCGACCGAGTTTACCAGCCTGATCACCACGCAGCGGGCCTACTCCGCTTCGTCCAAGATCATCACCACTGCCGATGAAATGCTGGACGAAGCCATCAGGATGAAGCGCTAGCGCTGAACTGACCTGACTTCCTGAGTGAAGGACCTTCCGCCCCGGCGGGAGGTCCTTTGCATTTTAGTTATTGAGTTAAATGACAATTTACCACGGCGTTTAGGCGGAATTTAAGACGCTTGGCGTATCTTCCCCTCAACTAAGGACGACAAAGAGCGTCCAACGGGTGAAAACAAGGGTGGTGGATATGCAAGCTCGGCTTCGCAAGGAAAACTATGTCATTGGTCCGGACGGCAGCCCGCTGACGCTCGCTGACCTTCCCAATCCGACGACCAAGCGCTGGGTTATCCGCCGCAAGGCCGAAGTGGTTGCTGCGGTCCGCGGAGGCCTGCTCTCGCTGGAAGAAGCCTGCGAGCGCTATCGTCTGACGGTCGAGGAATTCCTGGGTTGGCAGCGCGCCATCGACAAGCACGGCCTTGCCGGCCTGCGCACAACCCGGATCCAGCATTATCGCGGCAAGCCGGACATGCTGGGAGCCTGATCTTCCCTGGAAACTGCGAAAAACCAGGAAAATTCGCCCGGCTCGATGAGCCGGGCGCCTTCTTATTAAACCCCCGTTTACGCGGGCAGTGGGAAAAAGTTGCCGGGTAGCTGCTTCGGAGCAGCGCAATGATTCGGCGGGAACCCACGTGAACAGCTTGATGGATCAGTTGAGATCGCTTGGTGCCATGCGCCTCATCGCCATTTTTGGCCTGAGTGCGGGATTGGCGGCCGCGTTGCTCTTTTTCAGTTTCAATATGGGCGGCGGCAGTCAGGCGCTGCTCTATTCCGGTCTGGATCCGTCGGATTCTGCCCGGGTCAGCGAAGCACTGGACACGGCGGGCATCGCCTACGAATTCCGCGGTGGCGGCTCATCCATCTATGTTGCACGCAACCAGGTCGATGAGGCTCGTGTACGCGTTGCCAGCGGTGGCGCACTGAATTCCGGTTCCGTCGGATATGAGATCTTCGATGAGACCGATGCGCTGGGCTCGACCAGCTTTGTGCAGAACATGAACGCCAAGAGGGCGCTTGAAGGCGAGCTTGCCCGCACCATCCAGTCCCTCGACAATATCGATTCCGCCCGCGTCCATCTCGTCATGCCGGAGCGCCGCCTGTTCGAGCGGGATGCCGCCGAACCGTCCGCTTCGATCGTTATTTCCGCACGCGGAAACCTGACCGCAGAGCATGCCGGCATTATCCGCAATATTGTCGCCAGTGCCGTCAGCGGCCTGTCGGCCAATGATATCACCATCGCCGATACGACCGGACGGCTGCTGGCCAGTCCGCAAGAGGGCGATTCCCTCGGTGCTGCTGCTCTGGAAGGCCGCCGGGCGCAGATGGAAGAGGTTTACCGCCAGCGCATTCTTGATCTGGTCGAGGGTGTCGTCGGGCCCGGCGCGGCGCGCGTCCAGGTCAGCCTCGAACTGAACCGCAACTCGATTACCGAAAGCCAGGAGCTCTATGACCCGGAAGGGTCGGTCCTGCGCAGCCGCACGCGATCATCGGAGGAAAGCACCGAGACCGACGGATCTTCCAATGCCGTGTCGGCTTCGGAAAACCTTCCGGATGACGGAACGGCCGGCAGCGAGGGACCGCAATCGGCCCGTCAGAGTGAAAGCTCCAACGATCAGCAGGAATTTGCGTTGTCGCGGACAACGACCACACGCGTGACCGAAGCCGGCCAGGTCGAACGGATGTCCGTGGCCGTGGCTGTCGACGGCACGGTACAGACCGAAGAAGACGGCACCACGACCTACGTTCCGCGCAGCGCTGAAGAAATGGCACAGATCACGGCTCTGGTTCGCTCGGCCATGGGCTTCACACAGGTCGAAGGCGGACGCCAGGACAGTCTGGAAGTCACCAATATCCGCTTTGCCCGCGCCGATCCGACGCTGGGAACGCCGGCCGCATCCGGTTTCTCGATCAACAAGAATGACATCATGCGGGCCGCCGAGATCGGCGTCATGTTCATCACGGCGCTGCTGGTGATTTTCCTGGTCGCGCGGCCGCTGGCCAAGAATGCCGCGGCCGCCGGCCCGGCCCTCGCCATTGCCAGTTCGGGCGGCGCAGGTGCCGGCGTGGCAGCCGCCATTGAAAGTGGCGGAGAACAACCCGCCATCGCCGATCAGAGCGGCCGGCAGATGCCGCAACCCTCAGCAAGCGCCGCACCGGCCGAGAGAGATGACGGCATCGATATCGCCAAGATTGACGGTCAGGTGAAAGCCTCCTCGATCAAGAAGGTTGCCGGCGTTGTGAATTCCCACCCGGATGAGTCGTTGTCGATCCTCCGCACCTGGATGAGTGAGTAAGAAACCGATGTCTCGCGACGGAAAACGCACGATTGACGATCCCGGCAAACTGGCTGGGCCGGAACGCGCTGCGGTGATCCTGCTGGCACTGGGCGATGAGGAGCACCAGCTCTGGGAGATGATGGACGAGGAGGAAATCCGGGAGGTTTCCCAGGCCATGTCCAATCTCGGCAATGTATCTTCGAAGGCGGTCGAACGCCTGATCGTCGACTTTGCCAGCCAGATTTCCCAGGGCGGTTCCCTGATGGGCTCGTTCGAGGCCACGCAGCGCCTGCTCAATTCCTTCCTGCCCGACGAAAAAGTCGAAGGCATCATGGAGGAGCTGCGCGGTCCGGCAGGCCGGACCATGTGGGACAAGCTGGGCAATGTGAACGAGGTCGTTCTCGCCAATTATCTGAAGAATGAATATCCGCAGACCGTCGCCGTTATCCTGTCCAAGGTGAAAGGCGAACATGCGTCGCGCGTTCTGGGGGCTCTGCCCGAGGATTTCGCGCTGGAAGTGGTCATGCGGATGCTGCGCATGGAGCCGGTCCAACGGGAGATTCTCGACAAGATCGAGGAAACCTTGCGCACCGAATTTATGTCGAACCTGGCGCGCACATCCAAGCGCGACAGCCATGAAATGATGGCGGATATTTTCAACAATTTCGATCGCCAGACCGAGAACCGCTTCCTCGCCGCGCTCGAAGAACGCAATCGCGACAGCGCCGAGAAGATCCGCGCCCTGATGTTCGTATTCGAGGATCTCTCGAAGCTCGACCCCGGTGGCATCCAGACGCTTTTGCGCGCTGTCGACAAGGATCAGCTCGGCCTGGCCCTCAAGGGCGCGTCCGACAGCCTGCGCGATCTCTTCTTCTCGAACATGTCCGAACGCGCGGCCAAGATTCTCAAGGACGACATGGCCGCCATGGGCCCGGTCCGCCTGAAAGATGTCGACCAGGCCCAGACCGCCATGGTTGCCAGCGCCAAGGACCTGGCCGCCAAGGGCGAAATCCTGCTGGCCGAAGGCGGCGGCGAAGACGAGTTGATCTACTAGGAAGGCATGAATGACCGACGCAGCGCGCAAATTTGACTTCGGAACCGTCTTTTCCAAGGACGGCGAAGTGCTGCGCGATGGTGATCGCGTCAAGCGGATACTGACTGCGGATGAAGTGGAAATCGTCCGCAAGGAAGCCTTCGAGGCCGGCGTCGCATCCGAAACCGCTCAGGCCGCCAATCAGCAGGCCGCGGCGGTGCAGGCGGTTGCTTCGCAAATGCAGATGATCCTTTCACGCCTGCAGGGTGAATCCGAAAGTCTGCGAGCTGACGCCTCTCGTATGGCCCTGATTGCCGCCAGAAAGATTGCCGGAGCCGCAATCGACAAAAATGCTGCCGAAGGCGTGGTTCGGTTTATCGAGGAGATCATGACAGATCTTCGTGGTGAACCGCATTTTGCTGTCGAATGCGCCGGGCCGATCGCCGGCATTGTGGCGCAGGTCCTCGAACAGACTGCCGCAGAAATCGGGTTTGAAGGTGCGATCAAGGTTCGCGCCAATCCGGATATGGCCGGCGCTGACTGCCGGCTCGCCTGGGGATCAGGCACGATCGAGCGTTCGCAGACCGATCTGGAGACCAGAATCGAGGCGCTTGTCGCCGAATGGCAGGCGGCGGCGCCGGAGGACCGGCCGGAAGCGCCTGGAAACGAAGACCCCGACGCCGGACCGGCTGAGGGATAAGGAGCAGGACCATGTCCGAAGAAAACGATCTCGAACTTCCGGATTTCGACGGCCAGGCAGACGCGCCGGGCGCCGATGTCCCGGCACCCGCTCAGGCGGAGGCCGGTGCCATCGCCGCAACACTGGCGGATGAGGATGAGAAGTCAGCCACGGATCTGGCGCCCGTCTTCGATGTTCCAGTGAATGTTTCGGCGGTGCTCGGGAAAACTCATATCGAATTGAATTCGCTTTTGAAACTTAAGGCCGGCTCGGTTGTCGAGCTGGACCGGAGAGTGGGCGAAGCCATCGACATCTATGTCAACGACCGTCTAGTCGCACGCGGCGAAGTCGTCGTGGTCGATGACCGGCTGGGCGTGACCATGACGGAAATCATCAAGGACGGAGATTCGGCATGACCGCAAATTCGTTCGGCAACGGCAAGGAGGGTTAGGCCATGCGCTTGCTCATCGTAGGAAGCCTTGGAGGACAACTCCATACAGCGGCGAAAATCGCTATTGATCGCGGCGCCAAGGTCGCTCAGGTCGATACAATCAACCAGGCCACCAATCATTTGCGGGCCGGCAAGGGTGCCGACCTACTGATGGTCGATGCCTCACTGGATATCGCCGCACTGATTGCCGCCAACGAATCCGAGCGTATCACGGTTCCCGTGGTCGCCTGCGGTGTGAATGTGAAGCCGGACATTGCAGCTTCCGCCATTCGTGCCGGGGCCAAGGAATTCATTCCGCTGCCGCCCGAAGCCGATCTGATTGCCGCTGTCCTCGAAGCCGTTGCGGACGATGAGCAACCAATGATCGCGCGCGACGCGGCGATGCAGAAAGTCATCGAGTTCGCCAACCAGATCGCGGCTTCCGATGCCAGCGTGCTGATCACCGGCGAAAGTGGTTCGGGCAAGGAAGTGATGGCCCGCTATGTTCACAACAAGTCGAAGCGGGCGGCTGCGCCCTTCATCTCGGTGAACTGCGCCGCCATTCCGGAAAACCTGCTGGAATCCGAGCTGTTCGGTCACGAGAAAGGCGCCTTTACCGGCGCCGTGGCCCGCCGGATCGGCAAATTCGAGGAAGCCAATGGCGGTACGCTGCTGCTGGACGAAATCTCGGAGATGGACGCCAGGCTGCAGGCCAAGCTGTTGCGGGCGCTTCAGGAGCGCGAGATTGACCGGGTTGGCGGAAACGGCCCGGTCAAGGTGAACATCCGTGTTCTGGCGACCTCCAACCGCGATCTGCGAAAGGCGGTTGCCGAAGGCACATTCCGTGAAGACCTGCTTTTCCGCCTGAACGTGGTCAATCTGGCGCTGCCGCCGCTGCGCGAACGCCCGGAAGACATAATTGCGCTGGCTGAGCATTTCGCCCGCAAATATGCGGCTGCCAACGGCCTTGGCGACCGCCCGATTTCGGAAACCGCGAAAACAGCGCTCATCTCCCGCGAATGGCCGGGCAATGTGCGAGAGCTGGAAAACACCATGCACCGTGCCGTGCTGCTGGCCTCGGGTCAGGAGATCGGTCCGGAAGCGATCCGCATGCCGGATGGCTCGCTGTTTACCGGCTCGGCGACGACAACCGCCTCCCGCGCTGCGGAAGCCGCCGATGTGGCCCAGCGCAACCAGGTCGGCCGGACAGTGGCGGAAGTGGAACAGGATCTGATCCTTGAAACGCTGGATCATTGTCTGGGCAACCGGACCCATGCCGCAAACATTCTGGGCATTTCGATCCGGACGCTGCGTAACAAGCTCAAGCTCTACACAGAGCAGGGCGTCAGCGTACCGCAACCGGGTGAAACACGTGCGGGTGCGGCCTGAAGAATAGATGGCAGACGCAACAGCCTCCTCCCGGACCGGCCAGGGCGGGTTTGACCTTCTAGGCTTCCTGAAAAAGGGCCTGCGGGGCGATATCGCTCTGGGGATCGGCATTATGGGCATCCTGGTGATGCTGATCCTGCCGATGCCGCGATTGCTGATGGATATCGCGCTGGCGATTTCCATCTCCCTCTCGGTTCTGGTGCTGATGACAGCGCTGTTTATCAAGAAGCCGCTGGAATTCTCGGCCTTCCCGGCCGTATTGCTCATCGCCACCCTCTTACGGCTGGGCCTGAATATCGCCTCGACACGGCTGATCCTGTCGAATGGCGCAGAAGGCACCAATGCGGCCGGTCAGGTGATCGAGGCCTTCGGGGCCTTTGTAATGCAGGGCAATGTCGTGATCGGCGTCATTGTCTTCATCATCCTCGTGATTGTGAACTTCGTCGTCATCACCAAGGGTTCCGGCCGGATCGCGGAAGTTGCCGCCCGCTTCACCCTCGATGCCATGCCCGGCAAGCAGATGGCGATCGATGCCGACCTGTCGGCAGGCCTGATCAATGAGGACGAGGCCCGCACGCGGCGCAAGGAGCTGGAAGGCGAAAGCAATTTCTTCGGTGCCATGGACGGTGCCTCGAAATTCGTCCGCGGCGATGCCATGGCCGGCCTTCTGATCACGGCCATCAACCTTATTGCCGGCATGGTCGTCGGCATTGCCCAGTCGGGCATGGATTTCAGCACCGCCGCCTCGACCTATTCGACCCTGACCATTGGCGATGGCCTGGTCTCACAGATCCCGGCGCTGATCATTTCGGTGGCTGCCGGTCTGCTGGTCTCCAAGGCCGGCGTTGAAGGTGAGGCCGACAAGGCTCTTTATGGCCAGCTGGCCGGGAATCCGCAGGGCCTCTACATGGTCGCAGCGACCGCTGGCGTGATCGGCCTTCTGCCCGGCATGCCGCTGATCCCGTTTGCGCTGATGTCTGCCGGCGCTGTCGGCCTGGCCATGACGGCAAACCGAAAAGCCACTAATCAGGAAACCGAAAAAGCCGCAAAAGTGGCGGAGGAATCGGCCGAGGCCGAAGCGGCCGAACCGCCGATCGGGGAAACCCTGGCCATCGACGAATTGAAGATCGAGCTGGGCTACGGCCTGTTGCCGCTGATCAATGATGTGGAAGGCCGCAAGCTGACCGACCAGATCCGTGCCCTGCGCCGGACCATGGCGGAAGAGACGGGCTTCGTGACGCCGTCCGTGCGGATCATCGACAATATGCGCCTCGGCTCGAATGATTATGTGATCCGGGTCAAGGAGATGCAGGCCGGTGAAGGCCAGGTGATGTTGAAGCATCTGCTGGTCATGGATCCGCAGGGTCATCAGATCGACCTGCCAGGCGAGCATGTAAAGGAACCGGCCTTTGGCCTGCCGGCCACGTGGATCGACGAGAATATGCGCGAGGAAGCCACGTTCCGCGGCTATACGATTGTCGATCCGTCGGCAGTTCTGGTGACACACCTGACGGAGATCCTGCGGGAATTCATGCCGGAGCTTCTGTCCTATGCCGAGGTCGACAAGCTGATCAACGGCCTGTCGAAGGAGCACAAGAAGCTCGTCGACGATATTTCGCCGTCGCAGATTTCCCGCGCCGGTATCCAGCGTGTCCTGCAAAACCTGCTCAAGGAGCGGATCTCGATCCGCGATCTGCCAACCATTCTGGAAGGCATTGCTGAAGCCAGCGCGCATTCCCAGCATGTCGACGCGATTACCGAACACGTGCGCACGCGTCTGGCCCGCCAGATCTGCCATGCGAATTCCGGTCCTGACGGTCAGCTGCCCATCCTCGCCCTGTCTCCGCAATGGGAGCAGGCCTTTGCCGAGGCCATGATCGGCGATGGCGAGCGCAAACAGCTGGCGCTGGCTCCGTCGAAACTGCACGAGTTTGTGGCAGCCGTCCGCGACGCCTTCGAGCGGGCCGCCGAGCAGGGCGAGACGCCGGCCATCCTGACCAGTCCCAGCGTTCGCCCCTATGTGCGCTCGCTGGTGGAGCGCTTTCGCGCCAATACCATCGTCATGGGGCAGAACGAGATCCACCCGACGGCCCGTCTGAAAACCATGGGGCATATCTAGGCAATGCGGCTGAAGACCTTTTCCGCCCCTTCCCTCTCTGAAGCGATGGCCAGCATCCGGCGGGAGCTGGGCGAGGATGCCATCATCGTCGCCACCAGCGATGCGCCTGGTGGCGGTGTTCAGGTCCGCGCAGCGTCAGATCAGCCCATGGGCGGCGATGTCATGGAGGCTCCGCGCGAGCGCGCCGAACGAATCCATAGCGAGATTGTGCGTCAGCGCGGCGATGATGCCGACGGTATAGACCGCATTATCCGCGCGCTTGGCTTTCACCGCGTTCCCGACAGCGCCATCGAGGCTCTGGCCCGCTTCTGCGAAATGCAGGAAGACGGTCCGGCTGCACACCTTTTGGCCCAGGGCATGGAAAGCCGCTACCGCTTTGCTCCCATTGAAGGACAGCCCGGCGAAGTCTTGTTGTTTGCCGGCGCTCCCGGTTCCGGCAAGACCGCAACGCTGGCCCGGGTCGCGGCCCGCGCGGCCGCGCACGGCGTTCCAGCGCTGCTGATCGCCACTGATTGCGAGCGCGCGGGCGCGGAAGCGCGTATTACAGAACTGGCCGAAAAGCTGTGTTTGCCTCATGCGCTGGCCGACGATCCGCGCGATGCAGAAGCTCTCGTGCAGGCGGCCGGCGACCAGCTGGTGCTGATCGATGCGCCTGCCGCCAATCCGTTTGATCTGGATGATCTCGACATGACGGCGGCTTTCGCAGCCGCTGCGGAGGCCGAAATCATCGCCGTGATCGAAGCCGGAACCAGCCCTGATGATGCCTTCGAGGCCGCGTCACTGATGGCTTCGATCGGTGCCTGCCGGACACTGATCACCAAAGCCGATTGTGCCCGGCGCAAGGGCGCCATGTTGGCCGCCGGTGAGGCCGGCCTGGCCTATGCGCACCTGTCGGCCAGCCCCTATATCGGTGCCGGGCTGGCTCCGGCGACACCCTTGCGTTTCGCCCGCACCCTGCTGGATCTGCAGGATCTGCCCGAGGACGCGATGCTGGAGGGAGACGAGGCATGAACCTGCCGTCTCATGCCCCTGCGGGGCGGATACTGGCCGTTGCATCCGGCAAGGGGGGTGTTGGCAAGACCGTTCTGGCCGCCGCCCTCGCCCAGGCTTTTTCCAGCAAAGGCGAACGCCTTTTGCTGATCGATGGTGATCTGGGCATGGCCAATATCGACGTTCAGCTGGGATTGCAGCCGGATGCCGATCTGGCCGCCGTGATGTCCGGACAGGTCCTTCTGGAAGATGCCTGCATCCCTGTGTTGGGCGGCCCGGCAAAACCTGGCGGTTTTGATGTCATCTCCGGGCGTTCGGGCTCCGGCGGACTGGCCGGGTTGCGGCCGGATGCCGTGAACCGGCTGGCCGCTGCCTGCGCAACCATCGCGCTGTCCTACGAGCGCGCCATTCTCGATCTGGCCGCCGGTGCCGACGATTCCACGCTGCGCCTCGCCATGGCAGCTGATGATGTGCTGATCGTCATCAATGATGAGCCAACCTCTCTGACTGACGCCTATGCCTTTGTGAAACGGCTGCGCATCCGCGATGAAAGCGCCGCTCCACTGGTGGTCGTCAACAATGCCCCGACGCTGAACAAGGCGCGCGAAGCCTACGGTGCCTTCCGCAAGACCTGTCAGAGTTTTCTCGGCTTTGCCCCGGCGCTCGCCGGTCTGGTCTCACGTGATGAGCATGTGCCGCTGGCGATCCGTGCCCAGTCACCGCTTAGCCTGCGTTCGCCGGACTGCGATGCCATGAAGGATATTGCCTGTCTCGCAGCCGGGCTCGCCGCAGGACGCGAAGCAGCGTAAGGTCTGATGCCATGGACGCAGTGATCGACAGGGTTTCAGACGGTTTTACAGCCATGGACTGGTGGCTGATTCTTGTCTGGTCGCTGTTTGGCGCCCTGATCATGCGGCGGATGACACAGCTGCCCGTTGTTGTCGGTCTGGCCTTCGTGGCTGACACGGTGACACCCTACTTTTTCCGGATTGGCACCGGCATGCCGCCGGATCTCGCCTTCAACTACATGCTGACCCGGCTGGACGGGCGCGGCGGCCTGGTCCTGTTGTCGACCGTCTTCATCTATTTCGTGCTGATCGGCCTATTGTTCACGCTGAAAGGCCGGTTCCGGGCCTGATGGGCCCCTTGCTGGCCTCCGCCCTCAGCGCGGCGCTTCTGCCGAATGGCTGCACACTGCCAGGGTGGAGTTTTTGTGTCCGGATGCCCGCAAATGCCGTTCTTGAAGCGCCGCGGGATCAGACCGATCCCTTCATCTATCACTTCCGGTTCGAAGACGGTTCGCAGGCTTTTGTCGCCGTCAGCTTCGACACAGAGACCGCCGTCGGTGGCGAGTGGTCGGAACGGAGGCAGGGCCTGGAAACCGTCAGGTGGCGGGCCGATGGTGAAGGCCGGATCGATTATTATATCGAGCGCGTCTGGGCCGAGGCAGCGGGCATCCCACGCTGGCTTCATGCCTGGATCGAGGCCTCCAGCGAAGGCGAGATATCAAACGCGGAAACGCTCATCCATTCGCTGCGCTCCTGCGATCCCGGCATGTGTCCCGCACCGGTACCGGTAGCGGCCGGCACCACGGACTGACATTGCCCGCATCTGTTTAGCCGCCGGCGGGCATCTGTCAGGGAAACCAAGGAGTTTCCCATGTTGTCTCTGATTGCTGCCGTTTCGCTCAGCCTGTCCCCGCCCGCTGTTGGCGCCCCTGTCGACTTCCACTTTGGCGCCGGGCCGGAAACCCATGATTTCGACGCGATCTGCGACAGCCATATCGTTCGCGAGTTCGACATTGCCGAGATGCCGCTGGCGACGACCAGTCACGTCCAGGTCGACTGTCAGGGCTATGACTATTTCGGCGCGGAGCGGTTAGCAGAATTCGTGTTTGCCGATGGTGCCCTGACGCATGTCTGGGTGCTGGTCGAGGAAAGCGAGCTGGATGATCTGCAGTCGGATTTCGAAAGCGCATTCGGCGCACCGGATGCCCGGGCCCCGGTCTTCGCCGCCTTCTTCTCGGCCCGTGCCGCGGTTCGCCGCGACATCCCCGAGGCTCTCTATTACAGCGAAGCGGCTGCGCCGCTGTTTGAAGCCTTCTTCTCCGGCAATCGTTAGTGCGCAGCCCGGCGGCGGGACTGGGCGATCTCGTCCACTTCCGCCTGTTCCTCCGCCCGTAGTGCTTCTTCGACCCGCGCCACACGGCGTTCTTCCAGGAGCTCGTATTTCTTGAGCTCCCTGAAAGCGCCTTCCAGGCGTTCCCGGATCTCGTCGGCCTGCTGGTCGACCTCGTCCATGGACGCGCGGATATTCTGCTTCCGCTTGATCACCGCCTGGGCATAGCTGCCATAGGCCAGGAAGCCATCCTTGTTCTGTGTCGCGGCAGCCTGTTCTTCAGGGACGGACGCTTCAAGCCGCTCGACCTGGTCAATCAGCGACTGGCGCACCCGGTCGATATCGGCCAATTGCTTTTGAAGCTCTTCCACCTTGAACCGGGCCAGCCGGATCAGCGGTTCGTGAGACCGTGTCATTGTGTTTCTCCATCACCACCCAAAATCCCGGCCAGAGTGGCGAAGCTCTCTTCTATGGATGTGGCTTCGTCCTTGCCCTGGGCGAGGAATGCTTCCAGCGGATCATTGAGCGCGATGGCGCGGTCCGTCTGGGCATTTGATCCGGCGGCATAAGCGCCGAGACGGATCAATTCTTCCATGTCGGTGTAGACCGAAAGCGTGCGGCGGGCTTCGCGCACCAGCTCGGCTTCATTGTTTTCATAGACTTCAGGCGCAACCCGGCTGACCGAGCGCAATACATCGATGGCGGGATAGCGGCCGCGCTCGGCAATGTCGCGGCTCATCACGATGTGACCATCGAGGATACCGCGCACAGCATCGGCAACGGGCTCGTTATGATCGTCGCCATCAACCAGCACGGTAAAGATGCCGGTGATGGATCCGGTTCCGCTTGGCCCCGGCCCGGCGCGTTCCAGAAGGCGCGGCAATTCGGCAAAGACAGACGGCGTATAGCCCCGCGTGGTCGGCGGCTCGCCAGCGGCAAGGCCTATCTCGCGCTGGGCCAGAGCCACGCGGGTGACGCTGTCCATCAGGCAAAGCACATCCAGTCCCTGGTCCCGGAAGTATTCGGCAACGGTGAGTGTCAGCTGGGCGGCCTGACGGCGCGCCAGCGCCGGCGCATCAGAGGTTTCGGTGATGACCACCGACTTGCGGCGGCCTTCCGGTCCGAGCACGTCCTCGACAAATTCGCGGGCCTCCCGGCCCCGTTCGCCGACCAGGCCGATAACAATGACGTCGGCATCGGCATTGCGCGCGAGCATGGACATCATCACTGATTTGCCAACGCCTGATCCGGCAAAGACGCCAAGACGCTGTCCGCGGCGCATCGGCGCAAAAACATTGAGAGCGCGGACACCCAGATCCATGCGCGGTCCCAGACGGCCGCGGCCATGGGCACAAGGCGGCGCGCCCCGCAGCGGATAGGAGATATGGCCCTTGGGTAGCGGGCCGTCATTGTCCAGGGGCTTTCCGAACCCGTCGATCACGCGGCCCAGCCAGCCTGAAGACGGGCGTACCGTCGCGACGGTCGGATCCAGCGCGACCGGAGCGCCGGGCCTGATCCCGTCGACCGGCTCGAATGGCATCATGATGGCAGACGGGCCCTTGAAGCCGACGACTTCACAATTGGCCATGCCCGTAGCGGTTCCGACACTGGCGCGTGAGCCGAGCGCCAATCCGCTGGACGGCCCCTCGACCTCGACCAGCAAGCCATTCACACCCGTGACGCGCCCTGTCATGACACGCGGGTCCAGCTTCTCGATGCGGTCGATCAGTGCCTGCATTCTTGATCCTTCAGCGCCTGTTTTGGGCGCAGTGAAGGCTCAAGCTATCAAATCGGGGTTAGAGGCACGTAAACGCGGCGAAGCAAATTCAGCGGACGCAGCTCTCAGCCGCTGCATCGATGCTGAACCGTTAATCCAATCAGAAACGGCAGGCCGGCGCCGGAATGGCAATGGGCTCGCCCGTGCCGTCATCAATTCGTGCCAGGCGATAAACACCGGCATCCATCGTCGCGCCTTCGCCTGCGCTCGGGTCCGGCAGGCCCGAGGTGACCAGGAAGAGACAATCGGCATCATTCCCGGCGGCTTCATTGGTTTCACCCCAGCTTCCGCCAAGCATGAAGCCGTGAAAGCCGAGTTGTGGAGCGCCGAACGTGTAGACCGGCTGCGACACACTCGCGGCTCCGATCTGAGCGGCGGTGTCATTTTCGTCGGTGAAATAGGTGACCGGCCCGAAATTCTGCTCACCGATAGTCATGTCACCGTCGACGAAGTCGATGACGCCACCTTCGATAATGTCATCCCCGGAATACTCGTTGATCATTATATTGCCGAAGCTGCCCGCCACCGGGATGGATCCATCAATCGCTCCGCCAAATGGCGCAGGCGCACAACGGATCTGTCCGGATGAACCAAAATCGTTGGACTGACCGGTTTCACCCTCCCAGGTCAGTTGTATGCCCCCATTCAGCGTGCCGAATCCGGTCAATGTCATATTGATGATGGCATCGGTAACCTGGGTATTGCCGGTGCCCGTACCGTGGGCGGTCATGGCAACCGAGGATGATGACGGGTCAACAATTCCGAACAGCGGGACAAAATCCCGGTCGCGTTCATCGGCCTGATCGTCCGCCAACATGATGCCGCCATAGAGAATGCCATTCCCGTTGTCCGGCAAGCTGGAAATGAACACACCGCGATTGCGCGACAGGATATCACCGACATCGCCGCCCGGATTGACGTGACATTCCTGGACCGGATCGGGCGTGTCCCCCCCGGATCCATGGGCGACCAGCGCATTGTAGAAACCCCCGACACGGACTTCCCACTCGGCCTGCGGCGCTTCAATGCCCGGCTGTTTGAGCGCTGCTGCACCGGCCGGCACAAAGTCCAGGCCCAGGCGCAAAATGTCCGGGAAGAACGGAATGCCCAGCTCAGCGGGCACCGGAACGCGCACTGCAAACAGGCGCACTTCGCCATTCTCCCAGGAATCCAGCGTCAGACGCCGCGCCTCCTCGCCGATACAGATGGCAGAGGCGTCGATCTCGCAGACGGTGATGTTGTAGTTGTCGTTGAGAATATCGAAATTGCTGATCCGCGGCTCGGCAATGATACCGTTTGTGGTATCGCCGATATTGATGGCCGCCAGCGTCATCAGGGCGATGCGTGGCCCTCCCTCGAGGATGCGGGCAACGCCATCCCCGGACGGGGTCGCGCCAATGGTGATAATATCGGGCTGATTGCTGTTCGAGATGTTGACCGAGAAATCATTGACGTTGGTCAGACGGGGAATGTTCAGCCTTTCTCCGCCGGGGCCGTCACATTGGATGGCGCTGTATAGCGGTCCGAAATAGGCATTCGGTACGGTGATCTCGACGATATAATCCTGATGCCCGCCTGCCGGTATGCTGACGACACCGTTTGCCGGGCCGGTGATGTTCGTTTCATCCCAGGGATAATAGAGCGCCCGGCCGCCCTGGGCGCCCGGGAAGAATCCACCATACAGGACCTGACAATCATAATCGATGTCATCTCCGTTCGCGATCGTCGCCAGGAAAGTGATGGGCTCGTTGAGGCCGCCAGCGCGTGCACTGGGTAAAACCGACATCTGAACGGGGTTCTGTGCCACCGCCGCCGCAGAAATAATTAATGCTGCGATCGCTCCCGCTGCAAAACGCATTTCAACCTCCCCGATACGTAATTGCAGGCACACTAGCGCCAAAACGGGTGGAATTGCGAGTCAGGGCAGGCGTGGGGAACGAATCGGGGACGGACTCGATTCTGCCAGTTGAGTCAAATCGCGGTTAACTTTCGTTAACGCTTTGCATCTACCGTCCGAAGCACGTTAACCATGGAATTAGCAACGGAGTGATTCGTTGCGCAGCGGGGCGGAGATACTCCATGCGGGTTTTGCTGATTGAAGATGATCGTGCGACAGCGCAATCGATCGACCTGATGCTCAAGTCAGAAGGCTTCAACGTTTACACGACAGATCTCGGCGAAGAGGGCGTCGATCTGGGCAAGCTTTATGACTACGATATTATTCTTCTGGATTTGAACCTGCCGGATATGCCCGGCTTCGACGTCCTGAAGACGCTGCGCATGTCGAAAATCGACACGCCGATCCTGATCCTCACCGGCAATGCCGATATCGACAACAAGGTGCGCGGTCTGGGCTGCGGCGCCGACGATTACATGACCAAGCCTTTCCACAAGGACGAGATGGTGGCGCGGATTCACGCCATTGTCCGCCGCTCGAAAGGCCATGCCCAGTCAATCATCAAGACGGGCGATATTGCCGTGAACCTGGATGCCAAGACGGTCGAGGTCGACGGTCATCGCGTGCATCTGACCGGCAAGGAATACCAGATGCTGGAACTGCTTTCCCTGCGCAAGGGCACGACCCTGACCAAGGAAATGTTCCTCAATCACCTCTATGGCGGCATGGACGAGCCGGAGCTGAAGATCATCGACGTCTTCATCTGCAAGCTCCGCAAGAAGCTCGCCTCGGCCACCGGCGGTCAGCACCATATCGAGACCGTCTGGGGCCGTGGCTATGTGCTGCGAGATCCGGTTGAGCAGAAGGACGTGGCCTGACGCCATCATCCTTCATTCGAGCAGGAAAAGCCCGGCGCCCCCGCTCCGGGCTTTTTCTTTGCCTGATATCAGGAGTGTGGTGACGCGGGGGTATGGCTTATGCCTTGGCAGAGCAGATCCGGCTGGAGCCGGAGGAGAGGGAGATAGCACCGTTTCGACTCCTCCGATTGACCCACAATTTTAGGGCGATTATGGAATAGCGATGCGGTTGTTCGTCCTCGCCCTTGTTCTCGTTTTAGCTGCTTGCGGGTTGCGTGAGCCCATCTACTCGGATGCGGATCACGTTGAGTTCCAGGCTATTCAGGAAAGGGGTCGATCAAGGTGGGGCGCGCCCCTGAATGATCTACCGGCAATCGAGTTCTGGTATTCGATGGCCAGCGAAAACAGACGCCAGGCTTTGGCGGCGCTGTCACGAAATCAAGATTTGTCTATTCAACACGCGGAGGAAGCCGCGCGGTTCATTCTCCGATTGGATCGTTGGCGCGAAACCTGCCCTCTCTGGAATGTCAGTGGCTGGGGAAACGTTTGCGAGCTGTCTCAGCGGCCAGACCTGCTTGAGGCATTCGACGATATTAAATCTCATCCGCTTGGCACGGAATTGCTGAAATATGCCGGTCAGTCGGTCGTATCGAGGACTAATCGCGCACCGTTCGAGGACCTTTTATCAGGATGGCCGTTTGCCGTGGAAGTGCTGGCGGATGTGGCCGTCTACAATGCGGATGACAATTTTCTGGAAGACGTTTTTGCGAGGCCGGATATGTCGGTGGATACCGCGCGTTGGTATCTGGAATCTCGAAATCCTGTGTTTTTTCCAAATGCCGAATGGCAGCTTGTGTCATTTCTGGCGTCGCAGCGAGGCAATGACGACCTCCGAGCCTCAGCTCGATTATCGCTCGATCTATTCGCTATCCAGATGCTGCTGGAGGCGGGAGAAGAGCGCCCCGCAATTGACCGATACGAAGGCCTGCCCCTCGAACAACAACCGCTCTTCACCCGGTTCGTTCCACCGCATGCGCATGTTCGCGATCATGCCAATGCCAGACAACTACAAATTCATGCTGGCATCGCTGCTGCCTATCTGGATTCAGGCCGTTCAGAGGATGCTCAAAATGCATTTTCTGCTGCGGTTCAAACCATTGCTCGGCGAGCGCGGCTCTCTTTCCAAGACCGAGAAAGCTATGAATTCCACATTCGTTGTTTTAGCGCCTATTACGCGGAGATTTTCGAAGAAATTTTGGATCCGACCCGAACTGCCAATCAGTTCTTTTCGGAAATGACGCAGAACATCCCGAACCTCGAAGCCTGCAGGCGCGACGATGGAATAATCCGGATACGCTGGCCAGAGAGCCTAAATACCGACTTGCCCGCTCTCGAAGACACCCATCTCGCAATACTCCGCGAAAGCGGAATAATTCTGCATGTCGCGCCGAGGCAAAGAATCTGCAGCGCCTATTTTTCCCAGGCCGGTCGAAGAGCGGCATCAGAGTTTTATTCGGGGCGTTTGAACGACCTTTCTGCGGAATTCATTGACCATGACTGCGCTAGAGTTCCTTCAAGCCCAACGATCTCTGATGTCCTCTCAGTCACGCCGAGAGCTGCAGCCGTCTTCGACTTGTTGGACGATCAAATAATCGTCGATGATCGCGAACCCCCCGCCCAAGGTATTGGTCATTTTGGGCCAGCCGAAGTCTACTTGTTGTATGAAAACCCCATCTCCCAGGAGTGGATTGCGGGCATCCAAGACAGTTCGGGCTATTCGCTCTACTGGGTGGGGAGGAACGAGTCAGTGGAGCTCACGTTCGAGCTAGTGTTTATGATGCCGTATTTGTGAGGCTCGGTATTGTTCACCCCACCGGGGCTAACCCTTTCAGGCCGCCTGTTTCGACTGCCGGTCCATGGTGCGGGCATAGACACCGCGTGCACCGGTCAGAGACCGGTAGAGGTCACCGGCCCCGGCAATGGTTTCTCCCGGACCGAGCACCAGATAGCCGGCCGGTGCGAGCCGCGTCGCCAATTGCGCCAGCGTATGCTTGCGCGCATCCGGGGTCATGCCTGACAGGACATTACGGCAGAAAATGATGTCGAACTCGCCCAGATTTTCCTGGGGCTTCAGCAAATTGCCGCGCTCGAAACGGACCCAGCGCTTCACGGAATCCTTCAGTACCCATTGATTGCCCGACGGTTTGAAATGTTCGATCAGGCGATGGATGGACAGGCCCCGCTGAACCTCGAACTGGGAATAGGCGCCGGTCTGGGCCCGGTCGATCGCGCGGCTGCAGATATCGGTGCCGACGATCTCGATATCGATGCCGGCCAGACGGTCCTTGTGTTCCTCCAGCAGCATGGCCAGCGACCAGGCTTCCTGCCCGGTGCCGCACCCTGCGCTCCAGATGCGGATCGGTGCCTTGCGTGCCTTTATGCGGGCCAGCACAGGCAGAATATCGGACATGAAATGATCGAGCGGGGCCGGGTCGCGGAAGAACCAGGTCTCGTGATCTGCGAGGCTTTCGACGACGCGGCGCCAGAGCCGGTCTTCCGGCACCTGCGCCAGCGCGTTGATCAGGTCTTCCTGGCTTTCATAGCCCTCTGAACGGGCGATGGGCGCGAGACGGGCTTCCACCAGATAGGTCTGGCCCTTGGGAATGGCGATACCCGCACGGCGGCGGGCCTCGGCGGAGATGGATTTGATGGCCCCGTTATCCAGCACGGCGTTCCTCCCCGATCAGTCCGACCTGCTGGAATTTCGACTGCACGATCTCGGCGTCGAAAGGCTTCATGATGTACTCGTCGACCCCGGCACGCAGCGCTTCGGTGATCGAGGGAATGTCATTTTCTGTGGTGCAGAAGATGACGACCGGCTTGTCGCCGCCGGGGTCCTGACGCAGCGTCTTGACGAAATCGATGCCGTTCATCACCGGCATGTTGCGGTCCAGAAGGATCGCATCCGGCATGGCCGCGCGGCAGGTCTCAAGGGCTTCTGCCCCGTCTGACGCCTCATCCACGTGAAAGCCGAGGCTCTCGATAATCCGGCGGGCCACTTTCCGGATGACCCGGCTATCGTCCACGACAAGGCAAGATTTCATGGTGTATTCCAGTTCCTTACGCGATGCATCGCATTGGGAACAGAATCGTCACCCGCTTTGGTTAACAGGACTTTGAGGGATCAGGCTGCGAGTGAAGCCTTGGGCGCGATCAGCGCCACGAACTCGACGCGGTCCTCGCCCTGATTGGCTGTCACGCGGCCGCCAGCCGAACGCGCAATCAGCCCGGCATAGTAAGGCTGGATCGAGCGGCCATTGAAACCATCCTCCGGTTCACGGCCATTCAATGCAGCCTCAAAATCCGGCTTCAGCTCGGCGCGCGGACCTTCGGCCACCAGGCGCATGCGGGTTCCGCCCGCGCCGTCATCATTGGCTTCCACCGTCACCGTACCGCCGCGGGCCGCCGCCGATCCCGCCGCCATGCACAGATTGAGCAGGAGACGGGCTGCCGTTTTTTCCAGGCCGGCCTCGGTAACCTTCCAGACCAGGTCCGGGCGCAGGGTCGAGAAATAATCCTCGGCGAGCTTTTTCAGCTCGCCGCTCTCCATGACCCCCGGCGCGGAGCCAGCAGCGCCGAACGCGATGCGGGCGAAAGACAGCTTGGCCTCGGCCTGGCGGGCGTTTTCCCGGACCAGTTCGATGGCATCCTCGCGCATGGAATCAGCGTCCTCGTCATCCAGCACACTGAACGCCATGCCCATGGCGGACACCGGGCTGACAAGATCGTGGCAAAGACGGGCGCACAGCAGCGCGGCGAGTTGTTCGGGCGCCATATCGGCGGGGCTGGTCTCGGTCATGTTTTATCCTGATACATGATTCTGCCGCATTGTCCTGATCTTACGTAAACGTACTGTCAGTAAACACTTGGCAATATCCTTCGGTCACGTCATTGTCCTGCCCGCATTGGAAACTAACGATGTCGGACCGCAGCGGGCGCGGTTCTTGCTAATCGTTGAACGAAGCAAGTTAGCTATCCATTAAAGGCCAGAAATGTCCGGTTTTGATGTACGTTCCCTCGATGATGTTCGCCGCCGTTCGGTGGCGGTAATCGCCAGCATTGTGCTGTCGGTTGTGCTGCTCGCCGCGCTGATTATCAGCCGTCTGGGCGCAGAGCCGGCCGAGGCCACCGAACCGGCCCGACTTGCAGAGGTTTCGGCGGAGGCCGTCGAAGCGATCGAGATCGAGCGCAGTGAGCTGGAATACACGATCACGAGTGTTGATGAGCTGCGCGCACTGGAACATGCGGCATTCTACACGGATTGCGTGGCCTGTCCGCTGGACACGCAGACGATTGTCGCCACCGTGCCCAGTGGCGGAACCCTGGCCGGCGTCCTCAATGATGCCGGCGCGCCCGCCGGCGAAGTCGCCCGCGCCGTCAATTCGCTGGAACCGGTGTTCGAAGTGCGCCGCCTGCGCGCCGGACAGGATATCACGGTATATCTGCAAACGCCGCGGGATGCTGCCGAGGATGAGGGGCCACGCCTGACCGGCTTTTCCTTCCGGCCGGATATCGAGCGTTCGATCACCGTTTCACGCCTGGAAGACGGTTCCTACCGGGCCCGCGAGATGACCGCCGAGTTCGAGCGCGAACTGGTCCGCTCTTCCGGCTCCATCACGACCAGCCTTTATGTCGATGCACTGGCCGCGGGTTCGACCGACCGGATTGTCGTCGAGCTCGCCGGCGTTCTGGCCTATGCGGTCGACTTCCAGCGCTCCATCCGTGAGGGCGACCGCTTTGATGTGGTCTTCGAACGCTTCCTGGATTCAGACGGCAATGTGATGCGCACCGGCGACGTGCTCTACGTCATGTATGCCGGACGCGGCGAGCCGCTCGAATATTTCCGTTATGAGGCCGAGGATGGCGAGGTCGCCTATTTCAACGCCGATGGCGAAAGCGCCCAGCGCCTGTTGATGATGACACCGATCAATGGCGCACGCCTGTCCTCGCACTATGGCATGCGCCACCATCCGGTTCTCGGTTACAACCGGATGCACCGGGGTACCGACTTTGCCGCGCCGCGGGGCACGCCCATCTATGCGGCCGGTTATGGCGTGGTGGAACGCGCTGACCGCTTCGGTTCTTTCGGCAATTATGTCCGCATCCGTCACTCCAACGGCTTCCAGACTGCCTATGCGCACATGCAGGGTTTTGCCCGCGGTGTGACCGCAGGCGCGCGTGTCCAGCAGGGCCAGGTGATCGGCTATGTCGGCACGACTGGCCGCTCTACCGGACCGCACCTGCATTATGAGGTGCACCATAATGGCCAGTCGGTGAACCCGATGGCGCTGGATCTTCCGACCGGCCGGACGCTGGAAGAAGGTGAAATCCCTCTGTTCGAGGCCGAACGCGACCGTATTATCGCCATTCGCGATAATGCCCGGAACGCCGCCGAAGTGGGTGACACACCCGCTTCCCGCATCGTCTCCGCCGAGGGCACGCCGGGCGCACAATAGTCCTGTTCACTTGACCTTGGTGCCAGGCGCGCGTATTCACCGCGACCGGTCAGGGCTGCCGGCCGTCCGCGGGATCAGCAATCCTCTGGTGAAAGCCCCTTGTAAACTTGTTTCGGCATCTTTCGTGATCCCGGAATGAAGGCAATGCGGACCCCTTCTGCGCGTATCGGGATCCTGACGAAGGATCGGAACAATGACTCATTCCACGCCCCTGCCTTCACTGGCAGACCTCAAGGCAAAAGCCCGGCGATTGCGCAACGCACTCGCCGAAGACGGTGACTTCATCAAGCATGGTGAATCGCTGGAACTGGTGGCCCGGCAATATGGCTATCGTGACTGGAACACCCTGCATGCCGCTGCCGGTAACCGGCCACCCCTTCCGCTGGCTGTCGGCGGCACGATTGGCGGCCGCTATCTGGGACAGGCTTTCAAGGCCCGCATTGTCGCCCTGCAACCGCTTGGCGGCGATGAAGCCTATATGCGGATCTCGCTCGACCTCGATGAAGCTGTCGATGTGGTGACGTTTGAAAGTTTCTCCGCCTTCCGGCGGCGTATCCAGGCGACCATCAAACGCAATGGCGAGACGGTGACCCGGACCTCGAACGGCGAACCGCATTTGCGGCTCGATCTGGAGGGCGCAGCATGACCGGCGATCAGAAAAAACAAATCCTGTCCGAATTCCTCGACCGGATCTGGAGCCGCGGCGACTACGACGCGATTCCGGACTTCATTGCTCAGCGCTATGCCATTCTGAACGACCCCGGCGATCCGTGGGAAGGTCAGGTCCTGGACCATCCCGGTTACCGGGACCGGATTGAAAAATCGCGGGCGCCCTTCCCGGATCAGTCGTTCGACGTGGTTTCCATGCTGGCCGATGACGATGCGATCGCTGTGTCCTGGAACTGGCAGGGCACGCATCTGGGGCCGGTGGCGGGCTTTGAAGCCACGGGCAAGATCATAACGATGACCGGGATGACGATCTACGGCTTCGAGGGCGGGCTATTGAATAGCCACTGGCAGGTCGCTGACCGGCTGGGCGTCTTCATGCAGCTACGAGCCAATGCCGCATAGAGGAAGGGCCTGAGCCTTATGGCGCAGGCCCTTTTGATCCTCGTGATCAGTTCACCTTCACATCCGGGGGCGGCGTGGCGTCCCGTGAGGCGATGGCAGTACCGTTGATCACCAGATGGCCGGCCTCGGCCGACACCTTGATGGCGTCACCATCCTTCAGATCACCTTCCAGGAGGAGCCGCGCCAACGGGTCCTGGAGCTCTTTCTGGATCACGCGCTTCAATGGCCGCGCGCCATAGGCCGGATCGAAACCTTTCTCGGCCAGCCAGTTACGGGCAGCATCATCGAGCTGGATTGTCATGCGGCGATCGGCAAGCAGCTTTGACAGGCGCTTCATCTGGATATCGACAATGGCGCCCATGTGCTGCTTTTCCAGCCGGCGGAAGAGGATGATCTCGTCCACGCGGTTGAGGAATTCAGGCCGGAAATGCGCACGCACGGCGCCCATGACCTGTTCGCGGGCCGCTTCGACATCCTCAGCGGCCATCAGGAATTCGGCCCCCAGATTGGAGGTCATGATGATCAGCGTATTGCGGAAATCGACCGTACGGCCCTGACCATCGGTCAGGCGGCCATCGTCAAGCACCTGCAGGAGCACATTGAAGACATCCGGGTGGGCCTTCTCGATCTCGTCAAACAGGATCACCTGATAGGGCCGGCGGCGAACCGCTTCGGTCAGCGCCCCGCCCTCGTCATAGCCGACATAGCCCGGAGGGGCGCCGATGAGGCGGGCCACCGAGTGCTTTTCCATGTATTCCGACATGTCCATGCGGGTCACGGCCTGTTCGTCGTCGAACAGGAAGTTGGCCAGCGTCTTGGTCAGCTCGGTCTTGCCGACCCCGGTGGGACCGAGGAAGAGGAAGGAGCCGATCGGACGATTGGGGTCCTTCAACCCGGCTCGCGCCCGGCGCACGGCATCGGACACAGCCGCCAGCGCTTCGTCCTGGCCCACCACGCGGGCGCGCAGCGCGTCTTCCATTTTCAGGAGCTTTTCGCGCTCGCCCTCCAGCATCTTGTCGACCGGCACGCCGGTCCAGCGGGAGACGACGGCCGCGATCTGCTCGTCATCGACGACTTCCTTCACCAGGGCACCGTCCTCGGCCTCGTCGGATTTCGCAATTTTCGATTCGAGCTCCGGGATGACACCGTATTTCAGCTCCGAGGCCTTGCCGAGATCACCCCGGCGTTCGGCATCGGCCAGCTCGGCGCGGGCCCGATCGAGCCGGTCCTTGACCTCGGTCGCAGACGCCAGCTTGTCCTTTTCCGCCACCCAGGCAGCGGTAATTTCATCGGATTTCGACTGCAGCTCGGCAATTTCCTTGCCCAGCTTTTCCAGCCGCGCCCGGGAGGCATCGTCGGTTTCTTTCTTGAGGGCTTCAGCCTCGATCTTCAGCTGCATGATGCGGCGGTCGATCTCGTCCAGCTCCTCCGGCTTGCTGTCGACCTGCATGCGCAGGCGCGAAGCCGCCTCGTCCATCAGGTCGATGGCCTTGTCGGGCAGGAAACGGTCGGTGATGTAGCGGTTGGACAGGGTGGCGGCAGCGACAATCGCGCTGTCAGAAATACGCACCCCGTGGTGGACTTCATACTTGTCCTTCAGCCCGCGCAGGATGGAGATCGTGTCCTCGACCGTGGGTTCGCCGACAAAGACCGGCTGGAAACGCCGGGCCAGGGCAGCGTCCTTTTCGACGTGCTTGCGGTATTCATCCAGCGTAGTCGCGCCGATGCAGTGCAATTCGCCACGCGCCAGAGCCGGTTTGAGAAGGTTGGACGCATCCATGGCGCCATCGGTCTTGCCGGCGCCGACCAGCGTATGCATCTCGTCGATGAAGAGGATGATATTGCCACCGGCATTCTCGACCTCGCCGAGAACGGCCTTGAGGCGTTCCTCGAACTCACCGCGGTATTTTGCACCGGCGATCAGCGAGCCCATGTCGAGCGCCAGTAGACGCTTGTCGTGGAGGCTTTCCGGTACATCACCATTGACGATGCGCAGGGCCAGACCTTCGGCGATGGCCGTTTTGCCCACTCCGGGTTCACCGATCAGGACCGGATTATTCTTGGTGCGGCGGGAGAGAACCTGGATGGCGCGGCGGATTTCCTCGTCGCGGCCGATGACCGGGTCCAGCTTTCCATCACGCGCAGCCTCGGTCAGATCGCGGGCATATTTCTTCAGTGCTTCATAGCTGTCTTCCGCCGACTGGCTGTCGGCAGTACGGCCTGCCCGCATGTCATTGATCGCATTGTTCAATGATTGAGCACTGACACCGGCATTCTTGAGAATATCGGCGGCATGGGCACCCTTTGCAATCGACAGCGCCTGCAACAGGCGCTCGGCCGATACAAACTGGTCACCGGCCTTCTTGGCGGCTTCCTCGGCAGTCTTGAAGACTTCGGCCGTCTGTGGCGCCAGATAGATCTGGCCGGCACCCGAGCCTTCGACCTTTGGCAGACGCACCAGCGCCTGCTCGGTCAGATCGACAACGGTTTGCGGATTGCCGCCGGCGGCCTTGATCAAATTCCCGGCCAGGCCGCCCTCATCATCCAGAAGGGATTTGAGGACGTGTTCCGGCGTGAATTGCTGGTGGCGCGAGGCCAGCGCGTCCTGCTGGGCGCGCTGCACGATGGATCGTGCACGATCAGTATAGGTCTCGAAATTCATGTTTCTATTCATCCCCCATCAGGCGAGACTGCAAACTGGATGCCGCCTTGCTCGAAGCACGGCAATGTTTCTGAGACTCAGATAGGTGTTGCCCAATCAACACACAAGTGCGGCAAGGCAACAAAAAACCCCGGCGCGTTGACCGGGGTTCTTTTATTCGGAATGGCAACAGATCAGGCCGCTTCGGTTTCCGAGCTACCCCCGGTTTCGCCATCACCGGATTTGCGTGGGCGGCGGCCGCGGCGCGGACGCGGCTGTTCATCATCGCCGCCTTCCGCCTTCATGTCCGGCTGCTCACCCTGTCCCGGATCAACGACTTCCAGCGGATCGCGCTTGTCCTCGGACGGCTGACGCTTGGGCCGGCGACCACGGCGCGGACGGTCATTCTCGCCCTGATCACCCTGGTTCTGCTCGGCGCCCTGCGGCTGCTGGCTATCGCCGCCATCGTCGGAATTGTTCTGGTGACGGTTATTCCGGCGATTATTGTTTTCTTCCTGCTGCTGGCGCGCCTGACGGCGTTGTTCTTGCTCGGCCTGCTGCACAGCAACAATACGGAAGTAATGATCGGCATGCTGGTAGTAGTTCTCGGCCATCACCCGGTCACCGGATGAAGAGGCATCGCGAGCCAGCTGCATGTACTTTTCATGGATAGTCGAGGCATTGCCCCGGATCTTCACATCCGGACCATTGCTTTCGAAATTGCGGTTGTTGTTATTACCGCCGGGTTTACCCCGGCCCCGTCCGCGCTGACGCTTCATGCCGCCAATCCTCGCAAGTTGAAGGCTGTTCCTGAGCCGCTTTCCCCCGTGTACTCGCGGCGCGCATCATCCGTTGAAGATCAGAATTGATAACGAAAACGGACGATAAGTCTGCTGGTTATTCGCGCCCGACAGCCTCGCCCCTGAGCGCGTCCAACAACCTGTCTGTAAAGCTAGCCCGGCTTCATTCATTTTCCAAGAGGGTATTGCCACCTCGGTTTTCCCGCTTGAATCCATGGATAATGCGG
Source organism: Hyphobacterium lacteum (assembly GCF_036330345.1). NCBI lineage: Bacteria > Pseudomonadati > Pseudomonadota > Alphaproteobacteria > Maricaulales > Maricaulaceae > Hyphobacterium > Hyphobacterium lacteum. Next base: position 411,620 of record NZ_JAZDRP010000003.1, on the reverse strand, counting down.
GGTTGCCCGACGAGGTCGCGCGTCATGACGGGGTTTTCAAAACCGGCTGCCTTTGCCAGCACCATGACGGTATCTGCCTGATCATATCCGATCTCGACGGCCATCAGGCCTCCGGGGCATAAGACGCGAAAAAGCTCTGGTAAAAGAATGCGGTAGACATCGAGCCCGTCGTCTCCGCCATCCAGAGCAAGGTGCGGCTCGTAATCCCTTACCTCTGGATCGAGTGTATCGATGACGGCACTGGCAATATAGGGTGGATTGGAAACCGCAATATCAAGGCTTTCATCCGGAATCGCCTCCGCCCAGTTGCCGATGCGAAACTCCACCCGATCAGCGAGCTGGTTCCGCAAGGCGTTCTCTTTCGCGATTTCCAGAGCCGATTCGCTGATATCGATGCCCAGACCGGACGCGTTGGGACATTCCGCCAGCAACGCCAGAAGGATGGCTCCCGACCCGGTGCCGAAGTCGGCGATTTCGACTTTGGCTGTCTTGCTTTCGATCTGTTTGAGAACCGTTTCCACCAGTGTCTCGGTATCAGCCCGCGGGGTAAGAACGTCAGGCGTGACTTTCAGATCCAGTGTCCAGAAGGGCTTGTCGCCCAGGATCTGTGAAAGCGGTTCGCGGGCTGAGCGCCGCTCCACCATGGCATCGATATCAGCGATTGAATCCCCGGCGAGGATCAGGTGGCGCAAATCCTGGCTGGCCTCGTCAATGCCGGCCGATTTCAAGCTCTCCAGCCATTTTGCCGTCTGTTCGGGCGAGAAACTCACACCAACCGCGCCTCATCACCGGGCTGGACGCGTCCGCTCCCGAGCACTTCCACGTAAAGCCCGCAATTGAAGTGGCCGTAATGCTCGCGCAGCATGGAGACAACATCCATGTCGCGTTCCGCGGAATGCGGATCGACATGGGTCGCGACGCAGCGTTCGATCGGCTTCAAGCCTCCCAGGCGTGCGCCACCGATGAGCAACTCGCGGCCGGCCATGTCCAGTTCCGACCAGGCCGGCCAGCCTTCAACCATGATATTGCCGCGAAAGCGCGCCGGATCGATCTGGCGGCCGGTCTTCGCCTCCAGGTCACGTACGCTGTCCAAATTGATGACAGAGACATATCCCGAGCGGCTGTCCATGAAACGGTAGCCATTCGGCGCGGCGACCACTTTCAGCGGGCCACCAACCTGCCCGGCCAGCACGCCCGAAAGCCAGACCGCGAACATGTTTCGTCCGGCCTCGCCATCGAGATCGCAGGTGATTTCGCCAAAATCCGGATGCCAGGCTGTCAGGCTGCCCTCATCCTCATCCCATTTTGTGCGGACCGCGGCGACAGACGGCAATTTCGCGAGGACAGTGAACGCCATTTTCCTGATGTGCTCGGGAGAATCCGGGTCAAATCCCGACGGGCCGTCCTCGACGGCATAGAGCCGGTCTCCGGGGAAATGCGCTCCCGCGCTCAGCTGGACCGTATCTAACGGTTCGGAGGTGAACCCCTTCATCGGATGGCGGGCGAGAGAAACAACCCTGCCCGTCATGCCTCTTCCATGGCGGCCAGGCGCGCGGCCTCGTCTTCAGCAATGAGGGCCGAGACGACCTCGTCGAGCGCATTGCCGGACAGGATGTCCTGAAGCTTGTAGAGTGTCAGCTTGATGCGGTGATCGGTGACCCGGTTCTCCGGGAAATTATAGGTGCGGATCTTCTCCGAGCGGTCGCCGGATCCGACCTGCGACTTGCGGGCGCCGGCCCGGGCGGCATCCGCAGCTTCACGTTCCATGTCGTAGAGCCTGGTCTTCAACAGCTGCAGGGCGCGGGCGCGGTTCTGGTGCTGGGATTTTTCCTGGCAGAGCACGACGATCCCGGTCGGGATGTGGGTCATGCGCACCGCGGAATCCGTCTTGTTGACGTGCTGACCACCGGCACCGGAGGCCCGCATCGTGTCGACGCGGATATCCTCGTCCTTCAAATCGATCTCGATCTCGTCCGGCTCAGGCAGGATGGCTACTGTGGCCGCCGAGGTGTGAATACGGCCCTGGCTCTCGGTAGCCGGAACGCGCTGGACGCGGTGAACACCGGATTCGAATTTCAGGCGACCGAACACGCCATTACCGGAGATGGACGCGATGACTTCCTTATATCCGCCCGCATCGCCCTCGCTCGCGGATTCAAGCTCGAATTTCCAGCCCTGGGTCTCGGCATACCGGCGATACATCTCGTAGAGATCGCCGGCAAAAAGCGCGGCTTCGTCGCCGCCGGTGCCAGCACGAATTTCCAGCATGGCGTTGGCACTGTCATCCTTGTCTTTCGGGATGAGCAGCAGCGAGACCTCGCGTTCGAGGTCCGGCAGGCGTTCTTTCAGCGCGTAGAACTCCTCGCGCGCCATTTCCGCCATATCCTTGTCGTCGCCCTCCATCATCTCTTCGAGATCGGAGAGCTCGGCACGGGCGGCCTTCAGCTCGCGGGCTTTGTCGGCGACGGGCTTCAGCTCGGCGTGCTCGCGCGACAGCTTGACGATCTCGTCGCCATCGCTGGCAGCGCCAAGGCGGGCTTCAACATGTTCGAACCGGTCAATGACCTGTTCCAGGCGGGCTTCAGGTGCGTGCATGGCGCTTCATTAGCGGGATTTTCGGGAACGGGAAATGCTTGAAGCCAGATAGAGGCCGCGGTTATCCTGCCTCCCGCATCGAGGGGGAGAGATGTCATGCGTTGGGCGCTGTTTATTGGCGGGGCGGCACGATGCCGAAAACGGGGCCGACCCAATAGAAAGCAGAACATTATTACGCTTCGCTCTCTGTGATGCCGCTTTATATCAAGGAATTACTCTTCGTCATCGCCGGCGCGGCCCTGTTTGCCGCGGTTGGAGCCTGGCTGGATTCCCGGCCTTCCGATCCGGCGTCCTTCGACCTCGAACGCGCTGCCAGTCTGCGTCAACTCTGGCTGGCGCAGGCGCGAATCTGCGATCGCGACAGCATGGTGGCGCTGCGTTCGGCAAATGAGCTGGAGCGCTTGTGGGCGACAGACCTCACCGATGCGCCGCCGGACCTGATCGCGCGTGCTGAACGCGGCGATGCTGAAGCCCGGGCGGTGCTGGTGATCTTCAATTATGCGCGTGGCAATGACCCGATATCCGACCCGGATCTGGGAGCCGCCTTGCTGGCGGCTGCGGAAGACGGCTCTCCGACGGCGATGAATGAGGTGGGCAACGCGCACCTGACCGGCGAGCTCGGCTTTCCCGTCGATCCGGCAATAGCCGAACACTGGCTGCGACAGGCCGCCGCCGCTGGCGAGCATATCGCCATGGCAACACTGGCTCGGTCCTATCTGAATGGGGACATCCCTGCTTCAGAGGACGATGTGAACCGGCGTCTGCAACTGGCCTCGGATGCAGCGCTAATGGCAGCTTCCGTTTGCGATGTGCACGGGCTGCATCTCATCGGCACCTGGCTAAACAGCCAGATGACGGAGCCGTATGATCCTGCAGCAGCGGTGTATTTCCAGACTCTGGTGCCGGAAGCGCCACAGGGCAATTACCTGCCGGATCAGCTGTTAGCTCCCGAACAGATGCCCGACATTGATGCCGGCGATCAGGAAGAGAACGAGTGAGGACAGGCTGAAGACCAGGAAGCGCACGGGAATGAAATTCCACAACGCCTGGATAAGGCTGTGCGCAATACGCAGGATGACATAAAGCCAGGCGGCCATGATCATCAGCGATGTGTCCGAACCGGCTGCGGCGGCATAGAAAACCAGTGCATAGAACACGACGGGCTGCTCGTGCAGATGATTGTAATTATCAGCAATGCGGGTGACTTCCTTTGGCAAGACGTCAAGATCCGATTTGCTGGTAATTTTAGCCGGATTGATTTTTGCCTTCTGCATGGCCGGAATGCGCGTGGCATACATCCAGATCCACATGACGAGCGTCCAGCAGATCAGCGCCAAGGCCGGGGTAAGAATAGAATCCATGTTTGAGCCTCCCTGTTGGACGGGAGTTAGGCGTAATTCGCGATGCAGGGGAAGGCCTCAGGTCTGCTGGACCTTGATGCGGATATCGGCCGGCGGCGCTTCATAAGCGGCGAAAGCATCGAGCAATGAGACCGGGTCCTCACCGACGTGAAGCATGCCGCGATGTTCCGGATTGACGAAACCGTCCGTTGCCATACGATCAAGAAAGGCGTTTAGGTCGGCATAATAACCCGTCACGTCCAGCAGGCCGCAGGGCTTGCGGTGCTGTCCCAGCTGGCTCCAGGTCCAGACCTCGAACAATTCCTCCATCGTGCCGATCCCGCCGGGCAAGGCAATGAAGCCATCCGAGCGGCGCTCCATCTCGGCCTTGCGGGTATGCATGGAGTCGACGACGACCATCTCTGTCAGTCCGGGGTGCGCGACCTCTTTCAGGGCCAGGAATTCCGGGATGATGCCCACAACCCGGCCGCCGGCTGTCAGGCAGGCATCGGCCAATATGCCCATCAGCCCGACCTTTCCGCCACCATAAACAAGCGTCAAGCCGCGGTCCGCGATCGCCTTGCCCATGGCTTTTGCCGCCGCTGCGTATTCCGGGCGGGTACCGGCATTGGAGCCGCAATAGACGCAGATGGAGGCAAGCTTGGTCATGAAAGGAGAGTGGAGAGATTCTGCCTGTCTGGAACCCCCGATATTCTTAGCCTGCCGTGAACACAAGGGCCTGAAGGGGCATGGTACCGCCTTCGCCGAAACGCAAAATCAACGCATCGCCAATTGCTTCAACCACTTGATCCGGATCCACGCCGCCAGCCTGCAACTCGATGCTCAACGGGTTTCCGTGAACAAGGCCTTTGGCAAAGTCGCGCCAGTTGGCCACCGGCTTTTCAAGATCAAGCACCTCGAACTCGATATGGGCAAAGCCTCCAGCCTTCAGGTCCGCAACGACGATTTCCGGATCAGGATAGCTGAAAGGTACTTTATAGAATTGAGGCGGATTGTCCGGCAGAAAACGGCTGCCCGCATCAAAAGCTGTTTCCGAAAAGGGATTGCGCGCCATTTTGGCCCAGACGTTGAAAACGTAGCGCCCGCCGGGCTTCAGCACGCGCCTTGCTTCGGAGAAACTGGCGGCTTTGTCTGGAAAAAACATGACCCCGAACTGACAGGCGATAATGTCGAAGCTGTCAGCTTCGAAAGGAAGGTTCATTGCGTCTGCAACCTGCCTTTTTACCCGCGGCCCGACTTTCTCGGCAGCAATCGCAAGCATGTCTTCATTGAGATCAGTGATCGTGAATGACGCTACTGGAGCGCGTTCAGCAATTTTCTGGCTGACAATGCCCGTGCCGGCCGCAAGCTCCAGGATCGAAGCGGGTTCATACGCCGCCACCCGGCTTGCCAAATCGGCGGCATAATCAACGAAAATATTCGGGCCCAAATAACGATCATAATTCCTCGGAATAGACCCGGTGAAGCTGGAATCCACGGCTCCCATGGCGACCCTCCATGCCAGACTGCGAATGAATAACTACAGGATACAGGAGGAATCGCGAAATCTGCCCAATGCGGCCAGAATGCCCATCAGCCCTGCAATTCTGCCAGGCGCTCGAACGCCGCCCGCAGGCGAGACCGATCGGCCGATGCCAGAATGCCATCGACGGCGATCTCCAGCGACATGCCGGGACGGCCATCAAGATCCCAGCCGGACCCGCCGATCCAGACTTTCATTTCGCGGGCGATGCGGTCGCGCAAATCGGCAAAGTCCGCCTTCGCGCAGGAAAGGCGCACATGGAACATGTTGGTCTGGACGGGAAGGGGCTCGATATCAAAACCGCACTCGTGGATCAGCGCCGCGATCTCACGCGCGCCGTTTATCCAGTCCGGCATGGCGTCGATGACGGAAGGCAGGCGCCGCATCGCGTCCGCCATCAGCGGCCAGCCGCGGACCTGCAGCCCGCCCTGCCGATGACGCCAGAGCCGGGCTTCTTCGATGAAATCCTCATCGCCTGCGAGAATCGCGCCGCCAAGCGCCCCCACTTCCTTGTAGAAGGACGCATAGACACTGTCGAAAGGCGCGCAGATTTCGGCATAGGAGCGGCCACCCATGGCTTCTCGTGTGGACCACAGGCGCGCACCATCCATGTGCAGGCGGGCCCCGCCGGCACGGGCCGCGTCGATTGCCGCATTCAGCGTCTGCCAGTCCGGGCATAGCCCGCCATTATGGCGCTGTGGCAGTTCGATGAAGAGACAGGCGAGATCGCCGGCCTGTTCAACATCACGCGCTTCGATGACGCGGGACCACTCACCGATTCTGACCGGGGTCAGCCCGGCCAGTTCGGAAATGCCGTCATCCTCGTGCAGGAGGAGGTGTGATGTGGGGTGAAGACCAATGGTCGAGCGGCCAGTGGCGCCGGCATGGATCAGGGCGGCAGCCATCTGCGCCATGGTGCCTGTCGGGAACCAGAGCGTGGCGGGCTTGCCCATCAGATCGGCGCAATAATCCTCCAGCCGGCCAGCCAACTCGCCAGCCATGTAGATCTCGTCGCTGACCTTTTCCGCTTCAACGAAATCGGCAATCGCGCGCAGCCAGTCGGCCGGAGTGCCGGCATCGCCGCGCGGAAAACCGATGCGGATATCACAGGTATTGCGGAGGGCGGCCGCCTCAGCCGGACCGGCGGGCATCAGGCGCCCAGAGCCGCCTGGACGTCCTTCGTCCAGCCGACAAGGACCTTGCCGCCCTGTTCGATCACCGGGCGTTTCACCAGTGTCGGATTATCCGCCAGCAGTTCGGCGGGATCACTTTCCGCGCGGGCGCGCTGGGCCTCGTCCAGCTGCCGCCATGTGGTGGAGCGGGTATTGATCAGCTTCGCCGTCTCGACCTGTTTCAGCCATTCAGGTGCCAAAGTGGCCACATCGGCCTCGGCGCGAATATCGACGAAGGTGTAGGCCTGTCCGGCCGCGTCGAGCGCCTTCATTGCCTTCTTGCAGGTATCGCAATTTTTCAGGCCGTAGAGTTTCATTTCCTATTCCGCCGCATCCTTCGCAGCGCGCATCTCGGCGGCGCGGGCTTCGACCATCTCGACAATGTGCTCGACCATTTCCTCATTGGTGACGTTGTGATCCGGCTTGCCGGACACATACATCTTGCCCGAGCCCTTGCCACCGCCGGTGAAGCCGAGGTCGGTGAACATGGCCTCGCCCGGCCCGTTCACCACGCAGCCAATGATCGACAGCGAGATCGGCTCTGAAATGTGGGCCAGTCGCGCTTCGAGCGTTTCGACCGTCTTGATGACGTCAAAGCCCTGCCGGGCGCAGGACGGGCACGCGATGATATTTACGCCGCGGGTTCGCAGGCCCAGCGATTTCAGCATGTCATAGCCGACCTTCACCTCTTCGACCGGATCGGCCGAGAGGGAGACGCGGATCGTATCGCCGATGCCGGACCAGAGCAGATTGCCCATGCCGATTGCGGATTTCACCGAGCCGATGCGCTGGCCACCGGCTTCGGTGACGCCGAGATGCAGCGGTGCATCGGTGGCGTCTGCCAGCATCTGATAGGCGGCGACGGTGAGGAAAATATCGGAGGCCTTCACGGAGATCTTGTATTCATGGAAGCCCAGATCATCGAGGATGCGGGCATGGTCCAGCGCGCTCTCGACCATGGCTTCAGGGCACGGCTCACCATATTTTTCCAGCAAATGCTTTTCCAGCGAACCACCATTGACGCCGATGCGGATGGAACAGCCATGATCGCGGGCGGCCGCCACCACTTCCTTTACCCGGTCCATCGATCCGATATTGCCGGGATTGATGCGCAGGCAGGCAGCGCCCGCCTCGGCGGCCTCGATGCCGCGCTTGTAGTGAAAATGGATATCCGCCACGAGCGGTATGGAAACCGATTTCGCGATGGTCCTGAACGCCCGGGTGGAGTCCTCATCCGGGCAGGACACACGGACAATATCGGCTCCTGCCTCTTCCAGACGGCGGATCTGGGCGATCGTCGCATCAGCATCCGCGGTCGGCGTATTGGTCATGGATTGCACGCTGATCGGCGCATCCCCGCCCACAGCGACATTGCCGACATGGATCTTGCGGCTCTGCCGGCGCTCGATCATGCGCCAGGGACGGACTTCGCGATGCTGTTCGTGCATGGACCGGTACTCAAAAAGCTAGCCGGGCGGATATAGCCCCGTTCGAACCCGGTTGCGAGGGGGTGCGGCCTTACGCCGGGTCGGCGGTCTCGACCGGAACCAGAGGAATATCGTTGACCGGTTGGCCGACCTCGCCCAACAGGCGCGGGTTCTGGCCCTCGACCTCTATCGTCAGCAGACCGCCATCCTCTGCGGAAATCGTCAGCCCGGCTTCGGAAAGCGGGCGATAGACCTCGTTCACCGCCAGCTCGCGTGAGAACAGGATCCGCCCGGCACCATCACGGACCTCCAGAAAGACCGCAGCGCTGGCGCGCAGGACGACGTCCGGCACTTCATCATCGGCCGGGTTGAGGGTCGGCAGATCGGCCCAGATATCCGCCGACGCCACGCGCGGCAAATCCGAGGCAAAGACGTCATTGCCGCCATTGGCCGAAAGTTCCGAATCCGGTGGTGGCGGGATATCGTCGAAGACGCTGTCTCCCGAAATGGCATTGGAATACCACCAGGCCACCAGGGCAACGAGAACCAGGATGGCGACCACCCCGATCAACCCGCGCGGCAGCTTGATTTCGCGCTGCTGTTGCGGGGCCGTCGGCGTGGCGCGGCCGGTCTGGGTGTCGGCTTCGGCCTTGAACTGTTCGACCAGCGCCGAATCGTCCAGTTCGAGGAAGCGGGCATAGGTGCGCAGATAGCCGATGGCATAGGCCTGGGCCGGCAGGCCACGCGGATCCATGGTTTCCAGAGCTTCAAGATAGTCCCGGCGGATGCGCGTGCGGGCCGCGGCGCTATCGAGCGTCAGACCCTTCTTGGTCCGGGCTTCTTTCAGGCGTTCACCGGCAGACAGGCGCGTGTAAGCGCCTCCATTGTCGGAATACACCGCATCAACAGGCACAAATCCCGTATTCGACGTCCCTTGGGACATCACGCTTCCTGCTTTCTAAGGCTCTGATTGCCCTGGTTTTCTGATCCGCGCGAGGCTCGCCTGACAAGCGCGTAGGTGCTGATAATTTCAGATGATACGCGAGTTATCAACAGCTTCTGGCGGTAATCCTGCATCATCTCCGGCTTCCAGCAACCCGGTCCGCAAGGTGCGGCCCGGCTGATCCAGCCGTGATGCAAGCCACGCGCCAAGTTTTTTAACGTCGACATCGTTCAGCAAAGTCCGGACCGGCGCGATGCTGGATGCGGCCATGGAGAGCTTGGAATAGCCCAGCGCCAACAGCACAGCCGCCTCCAGCGGCTTGCTGGCTGTCTCCCCGCATATCGAGACCGGAACATTCTGCGCCGCACAAGCCTGCTGGACATGCCGGAACAACCGCAAGGCCGGTGGGGACAGGATATCATAGCGATCCGATACACGGGCATTCAGCCGGTCGGCGGCAAAGAAATACTGCATCAGATCATTGGCCCCGACAGCCACGAAGTCGGCGCGCGGCAGAGCCTCCTCGATGGCAAAAGCCATGCCGGGTGTCTCCAGCATCAGGCCGGCATGCCAGCTTTCCGGCAGTTGGTGGCCATGCTTGCGGGCGCGCTCGATCTCGGCTTCAAGCATGTCGCAGGCGGCAAAGAATTCCCACGGTGCGGCAATCATCGGGAAAAGAACATCCAGCCGCCGTCCGGCAGCGGCGCGGATCAGGGCGCGTAATTGCAGGCGCAGAAGCCCGGGACGGTCGAGGCCCATGCGGATTGCCCGCCAGCCCAGCGCCGGGTTGGGCTCGCGCATGGCAGGAGCACTGGCGGTGACCTTGTCACCGCCCAGATCCAGGGTCCGGAATACCGCCGGGCGGCTACCACAGGCATCCATCACCGCGCTGTAGAGCGTCGTCTGCTCTTCCACCATGGGCAGGGTATCGGCGACCATGAACTGGAATTCGGTCCGGAAGAGGCCAATACCCGCCGCACCGGTTTCCTCGAGCCGCTTCAATTCGACCAGCAGACCGGCATTGAGATGCAGCTCGAACGCCTGGCCATCGGCAGTTACCGACGGCGTGTCCTTCAGCTTGGCGAATTCAGCAGCCTGACGGGTGATCGCCTCGGCGCGATCGGCATAGGCTTCGCGCACCTCCTCATTGGGGCGGATATGGAGCAGGCCGAATTCGCCATCGAGAATGACCGGATCACCGGTCTCCACACGGTCCAGCGCACCCTCGACGCGGCCCACAAGCGGGATGCCCAACGCCTTGGCCACGATTACGGCATGGCTGGAGGCCGACCCTTCCTCAAGCGCCAGCCCCTTCAATTTCGAGCGGTCATAATCCAGCAGCTCAGCCGGCCCGATCGAGCGAGCAATCAGAACGGAATTGTCCGGCAAGGGCGCGCCGGCATCCTTTGTTGTTTCGTCGAGATGGCGCAGCAGCCGGTTGGCGAGGTCTTCCAGATCATGCAGCCGTTCCCGGAAATTCATGTCCTTGGCCTGCATCAGGCGTGCGCGGTGTTCATTACGGACCCGCTCGACAGCAGCCTCTGCCGTTAGCCCCTGTTTCACCGCATCGCGCAACTGGCGCAGCCAGCCGCGGTCATGGGCAAACATGCGGTAGGCTTCCAGCACATCGCGGGTCGGTCCGCCAAATGGCAGGCGGCCGGCATCCAGCATGTCGTCGATCGCGCGCCGAAGTTCATTGATGGCGATGTCCAGCCGGGCTTCCTCGTCGTCGGGATCGTCGGCGATCAGACGAACCGGCGAGACATGCGGTTCGTGGACCACGGCCACACCAATCGCCAGGCCGGGTGAGAAAGCACCGCCCTGGAACCGCTCGGACTTTGACGGCCGGACATCCAGACCCGCAAGATCTTCCGGTGCGATGATCTGCCCGGAGGCAATGATCTCGGCGAGGATCATGGCCACGGTTTGCAGCGTCTCGATTTCGCCATCGGCCAGTTGGCGGCCATCGATGGTCTGGCTGGTCAGGACCCCGACCAGCCGGCCGCCGCGCAGGATCGGCACACCGACAAAGGATTTGAAAGGCTCTTCGCCGGTTTCCGGGCGATAGGAGAAGGCCGGATGTTGCTGTGCATCGGCTACGGACAAGGGCTTGGCGGTCAACGCGACCTGGCCGACCAGGCCTTCGCCATGCTGGAGACGCGTATTGTGGACGGCTTCCTGCTTGAGCCCGTGAGTCGCACACAATTCCAGCGCGCCAGAGCGGCGGGCGAGATAGATGGACGACACGTCGGCACCGGTTTCCTCGGCGATCATGCCGGTCAGATGATCGAGACGTTTTTGCGCATTTTCCTGAGCCGCCATAAGGCTGCGAAGGCGCGATAACAGCCGCCGCGGGCCCGGTGCCAGATCCCTGGCCTCGGAATTGTTGAGGACATCATCCATCAGGCGTCATCCAGCCCGTAGGCGGCATGCAGGGCGCGCACCGCCTGCTCCACGGCGTCGTTCTCGATCAGAACGCTGATCTTGATCTCGGAAGTCGACACCGTCCGGATACCGATCTTCTGTTCGGCCAGCGCGTTATAAAGAATGCGCGCCACATCCGCCCGGCGATTGAGGCCAAGCCCGACGACCGACACTTTCGCCAGCCCAGTCTCGCTGAGCACTTCGCGCGCATCACTCTCGCCGATTTTCTCCAGCGCCTTGTCGAGATCGCGATAATCGATGGTGAATTCCAGATTTGTCCGCCCGGATTCGCTGGCCGGCGATTGAACAATCATGTCGATGCCGATATCAGCATCGGCCAGGCCAGCAAACACGCTGGCGGCCGATTGCGGCGCACCGGACAGGCCGCGCAGCGCAATTCGAGCCTGGTCGCGCGCATAAGCGATGCCCGACACAATGCGGCGTTCTGCGATATCTTCGGCTTGCATGATCATCGTGCCTTCCGATTGGCCCGGCTCTGCGAAGCTGGACAAGACCCGCAAGGGAACATTGCGGGCCTTGGCAAACTCCGCCGAGCGCGTCTGTAGCACTTTTGCCCCCTGCGCGGCGAGTTCCAGCATTTCATCATAGCTTATTTTTTCGATGCGGCGCGCATCCGGCTCGATCCGCGGATCGGTCGTGAAAACGCCATCGACATCGGTGTAGATGTCGCAATGCGCCTCCAGCGCCGCTGCCAGCGCAACCGCCGACAGATCCGTGCCACCCCGTCCCAGCGTCCGCAAACGGTCTTCCTTCGACGCGCCCTGATAACCAGCCATGACAGGCACATGGCCTTTCTCCATGGCCGCGCGAATCGGGGAGGCGTCCAGACCGCTGATGCGGGCCGCGCCCGGCGGACCATCGGTGCGGATCCCGGCCTGCCAACCCAGGAAGGATTGGGCTTCAAGACCTTCCAACCGCAATGCCATCGCCATCAGGGCAGCACTGACCTGTTCGCCGGCGCTGAGGACAACATCGGTTTCCTCGTCGCCCAGCCCATGCCCAAGCCCGCCAGCCAGGCGCAGCAGGCGGTCAGTCTCGCCCGCCATGGCCGAGACCACGACCGCAACCTTGTCACCGCGTCGGATATCGGCCGCGGCGATGGCCGCACTCGCCCGGATTCGCTCCAGCGATCCCACAGATGTTCCGCCGAATTTCAGGACTCTCGTGGTCAAGCCGGACCCTCGCATGCTCTGCTGCGGCGTATAACCGCTTCACGCCGGGCTCGAAAGTGCTAGTTCACGAGGCCATATTAAGGCAGTCACAATTATCCGCAGAAAAAAGAGTGGCAGACATGGCCCAGGCAGACGCTCCGGAAAAACTCTCCCGCCCCTCGGTGGACCCCCAAGAGATCGAGAAATTCTCGCGCATCGCCGCGGAATGGTGGGACCCGGACTCGAAGTTCAAGCCGCTGCACAAATTCAACCCGGCGCGGCTGGCCTATATACGCGATGCCATCCTGACGCATTACGAACGCGCGCCCGGTGAGACACCACTGACCGGCCTGAAACTGCTCGACATCGGCTGTGGCGGCGGGCTGATCGCCGAACCCATGGCGCGGCTGGGCGCCAGCGTCACAGCCGTCGATGCGGCCGAGGCCAATATCAAGACCGCGACCGTTCACGCCGAGGAACAGGGTCTGGAAATCGATTATCGCCACGGCACAGCCGAACAATTGCTGGAAGAAGGCGACGCGCAGTTCGATGTCGTTCTGAACCTGGAAGTCGTCGAACACGTCGCCAATCCGGACCAGTTCCTGAAGGATTGCGCCAAACTGCTCAAACCCGGCGGTATCATGGTGGTCGGCAGTATCAATCGCACCTCCAAGGCCTTCGTCTTCGCGATATTCGGCGCGGAATGGGTAATGCGCTGGCTGCCGCGCGGCACGCACCGGTTCGAAAAACTGATCAAGCCGGAGGAAGTCCGGGCCGCCCTGTCATCGGAAGGCATGAGCGTCCGCGAAGCCGAAGGTGTCAGCTATAATCCGCTGCAGGACGCGTTCGAGATCACCGGTGATGCCAGCGTCAATTATCTGATGGTGGCGGTGAAGGCTTGAGCTGGCCCAGCTGGCCCTTTGTCAAGGCAATCAACACGAGACAGATGGCCAACAAGGGCAGCGCCTTGGTGATCTGGTGAACAGGTGTCAGCGCCACCTCGATCGGGGCGATGCCCGACAGGCCCATGGAATCGTTGACAAGGCCATGCACCATGATGGCCGGCAGCAGCGCACCATTCAGCCGGTTCATGAAATAGATGGCGACAATGGACGTCGTTACCGTGCCCAGCAGGAATGCAGGCAGATAGAACGCAAGGTAGGTGTCCAGTCCCAGACTGCCCGGTAAACCGGCAAAGATGTCGCGTGGCACATGCCATAATCCCCAGGCGAGCCCGATCACGATGGCTGCCAGCAAAGGTGAGACGCCGGCATCGGTCAGGACGGACTGGCCGACACCGCGCCAGCCGCCCTCTTCCAGCACCGCACCTTGATCGAGGAAAGCCGCCGAAAGAATGGCGGGCCACAGGGACAGGCTGGCGAGATCGACAGCAAAAATATAGGAACCACCCAACCGGTAGCGGATACCGCCAGCTATAATGAGCGCCGTCACAAGAAGCAGGATGATAAGACCGTAGCTGCCAAGAGCCGACAGCGGGCTGGTCCGTTGGATACCCAGCGGGTTGAGCCTTGCCAGAAATCTTTGCCGCGCAGCAGCGGGCGACATGGCCAGCAATATCAGGCCGGCCAGTGTCGGTACGGCACTTCCAAGCACCAAAAGCCACAAGCCCGGTTCAACGAGGGCGAGGCGTACAAGATTGACCAGATTGGACGTCCAGAGAATTCCGGTGGCTTCGCTGGCGCGATTGGCCTGGGCCTGGAAATCCATCAGCCCGCCGCCTGCGGCCAGGTCGATCAATGGCACAAGTGCCAGCAGCAGGATGGACAGCAAAAAGAACAGGCCGAAGCGATGCCAATGGGTCATTCAGCCATTGGCAGGGCGAATTTGTGGAAGGTCAAGTGACGCCTAGTTCAGCTTCTTCGCTTCCTTCGGCACGAAGGGATCGGGCAGCGGCGCGCAAGGCACGCCTTCATCGGCCAGGGCTTTCGATTCTTCCGGCGTGGTTTCGCCATAGATGGCGCGCTCTGGCTTGGCACCCTCATGCATGGCGCGCGCTTCGGTCGCGAACTTATCGCCGACATAGTCGAAATTCTCGGAAATATGACTGCGGATCTTGCCCGCCATTTCCATCATGACCTTCTGCGGATCCGGCGCTGTCCTGGCCTTGCCGGTCGAGACCGCCGGCGCCATCACCGCCTTGCGCACGGAGGGTGAGCCGCAATGCGGGCATTCCACCAGACCGGCTTCCGACTGGGTGTCGAAATCCCCGGAATTGCGGAACCAGGCTTCGAACTGATGCGAGCCGTCACATATGAGCGCATAGCGGATCATGGAATATATATGGGCATGAAAGCGTTGAACGCCAAGTGAAGCCGTCAATCCGGCCCGCTGAACGGCCGATCATGCGCCAGCGAGGGAATGCGCGTGCGGGCTGTATCCACCTTCGCCAGATCCAGATCGGCGATCAGAATTCCCGGCTCGTCATGACCCAGGCAGGCGATGATCTCGCCCCACGGGTCAACAATCATCGAATGTCCCCATGTCTTGCGGCCATCCTCGTGCAAACCACCCTGCGCCGGGGCGAGAATGTAACTGCCCGTCTCGATCGCACGCGCGCGCAGCAGCACTTCCCAGTGCGCCTTGCCGGTCGGACGGGTGAAAGCTGACGGGACAGTGATGATCTGCGCACCGGCCTTCGCCAGCTTGCGATAGAGATAGGCGAAGCGGACATCATAGCAGATGGTAAGGCCCAGACGGGCACCGGGGATGTCGGCGATTACGGCCCTCTCACCGGCCCGGTAATTCGTCGATTCCGAATAGGTCTCGCCCGCGCCGAGACCGACATCGAACATGTGGACCTTGTCGTATGTGGCAAGAAGAGCGCCGTCCGGGCCAAACAGGCAGGAGCGGTTGACGGCCTGTCGCTCGCCAGTTTTCAGCGCCATCGAACCAATCAGCAGCGTAATGCCCAATTCCTTCGCCAGCCCGGCAAAGAACGCCATCGCCGGGTCGGTGTCGGGCGTCTGCAGGACATCGAAAAGCCCGTCCGCGTCCTTCTGGACCAGATGCGTGGTCTCCGGTGTTGCGACAAATGTTGCGCCATCGGCTGCGGCTGCTCGGATCAGCTCTTCAGCAGCCGCAAGATTGGCATCGATGGTGATGCCGGAGCGCATCTGGATTAGGCCGACACGCATGCCTCAGGCCTGCAGAAGTGCGTCGAGCTTGCCGGCCCGTTCCAGCCGCATCAGATCGTCGCTTCCGCCGATATGGTCATCGCCGATGAAGATTTGCGGAAACGTCCGGCCACCATGCGAACGCTGGATCATTTCCTGCCGCTTGGCTGCATCAAACCCGGCATTGATCTCCTCGAAGTCAACGCCCTTGCTCTTCAGCAAATTGACCGCGCGTGTGCAGTAACCACACATGGCGCGCGTATAGATCGTGACCTTCGCCATGATCGAATCTCCAGCTTTCCTTTTCCACTATGTAGTGGGATCTGTCGGTTTCACAACGCGTGCAATGGCCACAGCGTTGACGACGCTGGCCCCCGCGCGCAGCAAGGGCGCAGCACAGGCCTCGAATGTTGCGCCTGTGGTCATCACGTCATCAATCAGAACGACGGTTTTCCCCGGCAGAGAGTGCTGGCCTTCTGCAGTGACCCGGAACGCACCTTCGACATTGCGGCGGCGGCCCCGGCCGGACTGGCCCGCCTGCGTCGGTGTGCGGCGTGACCGGACCAGCCAGCCCGTCTCGAGCGGAATTCCTGTCTGCCGGGACATGGAGTCCGCCAGCAGGGCGGACTGGTTGAAGCGGCGCGAAAACAGCCGGGAGGGATGCAAGGGGACCGGTATCAGGGCCTGGGCGCCGGCCAGACCATCCTTCCCGGCATGCACCATCCATCGGGCCATCTGGTCGAGCGCATCAAGACGTCCGCCATGCTTGAAGTCCAGCACCAGACGCCGCGAAACGTCGCCATAGGCCAGTGCCGCGCGGGCCTTGTTAGTCCGCGGAGGACGCGCAATGCAGGCTGCACATTCCGCCCCTGCCCCGACCGGGAAAGAAAATGGCAGACCACAGGTCTCGCACCAGGGAGCAGCGAGGAAATGGATACGGCTCCATGTGTCCGCTTCGAGCTGGCCGCGCGCACCAACTGTTTCTCCCGTCAGCGGTGACACGGGCGGCCAGAGCACATCGGCAATTGCGCTCCCGGCTTTCTTTAAAGCGCCAGCCGCGCCATATCGGAGGCATGAGTGCATCCCCGCCCATCCTGTTTGATCGCGCGCTGTTGCGTCAGCGCCGTAACCGTGCGGCGGCCAGTCTGCCCGAATACGACTTTCTGTTGCAACGTGTGATTGACGATTTGCTCGACCGGGTGGAAAGCATCAACCGGGATTTCGAGCGCGTGCTGGTTCTCGGTGGAGGCGGTGTTTTCGGGCAAATGCTGGCCGAACGCCCATCAGCTGCCGCCAAGATCGGCACGCTGATCGAGACGGATATAGCCGAAAAGCTGGCGCGACAGGTCTGCGTTGACGAGGAGTGCCTGCCCTTTGCCGACGAAAGTTTCGATCTGGTGATCTCCCCCCTGGCGCTTCACTGGTGCAATGACCTGCCGGGTGTCCTGATCCAGATCAACCGGGCGCTGAAGAGCGATGGCTTCTTCGCCGCAGCGGTGTTCGGGGGAGCCAGCCTGAAGGAGTTACGCCAGTCGATGCTGGCGGCCGAAACCGAGATCCATGGTGGTGCTTCGGCGCGGGTTTCGCCTTTTGCGGACACGATGGACATGGCCGGGCTTCTGCAACGCACCGGCTTCGCCATGCCGGTCACAGATGTCGACCGCGTGACGGTTCGGTACGGCAATTCCTTTGTACTGATGCGGGATCTGCGCGCGATGGGCGAAACCAGTAATCTCGCCGAGCGTTCACGCCGGCCGGTCAGCAAACGCTTCTTTGTGAGAACCGCGGAAATCTATGCCGAGCGTTTTGCCGGAGACGACGGGAAAATCCCGGCGACTTTCGAGATCATTCATGCGGGCGGTTGGGCGCCTCACCCCGATCAACCGCGCCCGAAACGGCCGGGCTCGGCCACGGCGCGCCTGGCCGACGCGTTGGGGGTGGTGGAAAACTCTGCGGGCGAAAAAGCCGGCCGCTAGAAGGCTCCACCGGCATCCGTAAACATCTGCAGGACCTGCGGGCCAATCAGTGCGAGACCGCCAACGGCCGCAACAGTGATGATCACGGCAATCACGGAATATTCGATAGCTGTCCCGCCACGCTCATCGGTCAGGAAGCGGGTGGCAAGCGATCGCGCAGCTCGGCAGCCAGCGGCTTGTCCGCCGGCGCCAGATCGAAACTGCCCAGCTTGTCGGGGCGGACCCAGGCGATCTGCTGGTTTTCCTGCGGCGCGATGAAACCGTCCCAGCGCCGGCAGATGAAAAGCGGCATGACAAGATGGAAGCGCTCGTAGGGGTGCGAGGCAAAAGCGAACGGTTGCAGGCAGGTTTCGCATGGTTCGATCCCGAGTTCCTCGCGCAATTCCCGAACAATGGTTTGTTCGGGCGTCTCATTGGCCTCGACCTTTCCACCGGGAAATTCCCAGAGGCCGGCCAGGGCCTTGCCCTCGGGTCTTTGCGCAATGAGCACGCGCCCATCGGCATCGCAAAGGGCACAGGCTGCTACCAGCAGGACCGGTCTGACGTCACTCATCCTGCAGGTTTGTCCTTAAAATCACGTGAGAAAACAGGGTTAATTTCCATTATCTTCTGCGCCTTCCCCGGCTTCCGCCTCAGGCGCATCCAGCGCAATCGCCGGTGATTCCGTAGCGATTTCACTTTCCGGGCTGACGATTTCGATGCTGGCGTCCTCGCGCAGACTGTCAACGAGCCGGGATATCGTCTCAAAGGTCAGAAAGCGTACGATAGACGGGCGAATTTCCTCAAATGACGGGCCAGAGGGAGCACGGCGGTCGATAATCAGCAGGACATGCCAGCCGGCTTCCGTCTCGATCGGTCCGGCCAGTTCACCCTCCCGGGCGGCAAAGGCTGCGGAGGCAATTTCCGGTAACACGCCATCGCGTGAGAAATAGCCCAGATCCCCGCCCTGAATGCGCGTGGCCACGTCCTGGGAATACTGCACTGCCAGTTCGGCAAAGTCCCGGCCATCATTGAAAAGCGCAATGATCGCCTCGGCCGCCTCAAGGCTATCGACCAGGATGTGCCGCGCCCGGATCTGCTCACCCGGACGGGCAAGGCCGGTCTGCTCGCTGTAAAGGCGTTGAGCGGCCTCATCCGTCACTTGAACCGCAATTTCCGTTTCCAGCAGGATATTGCCGAGAATGCGTTCTTCCGCGGCTGCGATCCGGCGGCGGGCCTCCGGCGAATTCTGGAGGCCGCGGCGGCGGGCCTCCAGCGCCAGCAAGCGCTGATCCACCAGCTCATCGACGAGGCGGTCATATTCGGGGTCATCCGGGGAGAGGCGTTCGCCGTCCCCGACCAGGCCCTGGGCAAGCGCCTCGCGCTGCACAGCCGCATTATAGATCACGGTCTGATCGACCACCGCCACAGCATTATCCGGTGGTGGAAGTTCAGCCGATTCCTCACTGGAAGAATCCGGCCCCGCGCAAGCGGAAAGGCTGGCCATGGCGAGTATCAGTAAGGCTTTTGTTTTCAACATATGTGTGTCGCAGCCGCGTTTCATTGACACCTATTCCACGCGTCCTTAAGTCAAGTCCGGTTTTCAATGGGGCCGCCAACGGGGTGACGTCAAGTTGTCTGACACCCGGCAGAGACCCCGCCGTCCGGATGCACAGGTTCATTCATGCTTTCCATCGCCCGCAAAATCTTCGGCTCGACCAATGACCGCCGGCTCAAAAAGCTTCAGCCCAAGGTCGCTGCGATCAATGCTCTGGAACCCGAGTTCGAAGCCCTGACGGATGAACAGCTGATTGGCAAGACGGCCGAGTTCAAACAGCGTCTCGAAAACGGTGAAAAACTGGATGCGCTTCTGCCGGAGGCCTTCGCTGCCGTCCGCGAAGCCGCCAAGCGCTCGCTGGGCCAGCGTCATTATGATGTGCAGCTGGTCGGCGGCATCGTCCTGCACGAGGGCGACATTGCCGAGATGAAGACCGGTGAAGGCAAGACGCTGGTGGCAACAGCGCCCGTCTATCTCAACGCGCTTCAGGGCAAGGGCGTCCACGTTGTCACAGTGAACGATTATCTCGCCCAGCGTGACGCGGAATGGATGGGCCAGGTTTATGCCAAGCTGGGCCTGACCACGGGCGTGATCCTGCACGGTCTGAACGATGATCAACGCCGCGAAGCCTATGCGTGCGACGTCACATACGGCACGAATAACGAGCTGGGCTTCGATTATCTACGTGACAATATGAAGTATTCGCTGAAGGACATGGTTCAGCGCGGGCACCATTATGCGATCGTCGACGAGGTGGACTCCATCCTGATCGACGAGGCGCGAACGCCGCTGATCATTTCCGGACGCACTGAAGACAAGACCGAATTCTACAAGACGATGGACGCCCTCATCCCGCTGCTGGACGAGGACGATTACGAGATCGACGAGAAGTCGCGCTCCATCCTGATCACCGAGGATGGCAACGAAAAGATCGAGGATTTGCTGCGCGAGCGTGGCCTTCTGGAAGAGGGCGACCTCTATGACGCGGAGAACGTCATGGTTGTGCACCACCTCAACCAGGCCCTGCGTGCCCACAAGATCTACCAGAAGGACAAGGACTATATCGTCAAGGACCGGAAGGTCGTGCTGATCGATGAGTTCACCGGGCGCATGATGCCGGGCCGCCGTCTTTCAGACGGGCTGCACCAGGCCATCGAAGCCAAGGAAGGCGCCGATATCCAGCCGGAAAACCAGACGCTGGCATCGATCACCTTCCAGAATTATTTCCGCCTCTATGGCAAGTTGGGCGGCATGACCGGTACGGCCTCCACGGAAGCCGACGAGTTTCATTCGATCTACGGTCTGGGCCTGGCCGAAATCCCGACCAACAAGCCGATCGCCCGGGCCGATGAAGACGACGAGGTCTATCGCACCGCCAAGGAAAAATACGAGGCGATTGTCACCGACATCAAGCAATCGGTCGAAAAAGGGCAACCGGTCCTGGTCGGTACCGTCTCGATCGAGAAATCCGAAGATCTTTCCGAGTTTCTGAAGAAGAAGAAGATCAAGCACCAGGTGTTGAACGCGCGTTATCACGAGCAGGAAGCGCGGATCGTGGCTCAGGCCGGTGTACCCGGCGCAGTGACCATTGCTACCAACATGGCGGGCCGCGGCACCGACATCCAGCTGGGCGGCAATGTCGATTTCCGTCTCGAGGACTGGAAGGAAGAGCAACGCGCGAAAGGCCAGGAGCCTGACGACGCTGCGATTTCTGCCAAGCGCGCGGAAATCGCTGCCGAAGTATCGGAATTGAAAGCCAAGGCGCTGGAAGCCGGTGGCCTGTATGTGCTGGCGACCGAGCGCCATGAAAGCCGCCGCATTGATAATCAGCTTCGCGGCCGGTCAGGCCGCCAGGGCGATCCGGGGCGCACCAAATTCTACATTTCCGTCGAGGATGATCTGTTGCGCATTTTCGCGCCGGAACGGCTCGATACAATCATGCGGACATTGGGCCTGAAGGAAGGCGAAGCCATCCAGCACCCGTGGATGTCCAAGGCGCTGGAGACCTCTCAGAAAAAGGTCGAGCAACGCAATTTCGAAATCCGCAAGAACATCCTCAAATACGATGATGTGATGAATGATCAGCGCAAGGCGATCTTCGAACAGCGCATCGAATTCATGACCGATGAAGATGTGTCTGACGTCATCCAGGACATGCGTCACGAAACAGTCGAGGACACCGTTGCGCGCTTCATTCCGCCCCGCGCCCTGCCCGATCAGTGGGATATTGAAGGGCTCGACGAAGCGGTGAAGGAAAACCTCAATCTCGATGCGCCAGTCGCCGACTGGGCCGAGGAAGAAGGCATTGCCGACGAAGAGATCTGCGACCGTCTGAAAGACGCCTCCGACAAGGCTTATGCCGCCAAGGCAGCCGAGACCGGCGCCGATCTGATGCGCAAGGTGGAAAAACAGATCCTGCTGGAAACCATCGATCGTGGATGGCGGGAACACCTGCAACGCCTCGATTCGCTGCGTTCCATGATCGGCCTGCGTGGCTATGCCCAGCGCGACCCGTTGAACGAATACAAGACAGAGGCCTTTGCCCTGTTTGAACACCTCCTGTCCTCGCTGCGCGAGGACGTCACGAAGGTGATGATGAAGGTGCGCGTGCAGGCGGCTCCACCGAAACCGGCTCCTCTGCCGGACATGAAGCCGTCGCATATCGACCCGCGGACCGGCCGCAACGAGATGGGCGATCCGTCTGACGGTCCGGTCGCGGCCCGGACGGCCCCGACCCAGCGCCGCACGGCGATGGCCGGCAATCCGTCTGATCCGGCCACCTGGGGCAAAGTCCAGCGGAATGCGCCCTGTCCGTGCGGATCCGGCAAGAAATACAAGCATTGCCATGGCGCAATCGGCAGCCCCACCGTCTCGACCTGAGCCTTTACGGATTCGGGATGCTCGCCTTGATGAATGCGAGGCGCTGTCAGCCCTGTGCCTGAGATCAAAAGCCCATTGGGGCTATGATGATGATTTCATTGCTGCTTGTGCGCCCTATCTGCGCGTCGAGGAAGACTGCGTTGAAAAAGGCCTGGCCTTTGTCGCGCTGGATCATGAAGACCGGATTCTCGGCGTATGCCAGCTGCACCCCGGTGATGCGCCCGCGGGCACGCTGGATCTCCTGTTCATAGAGCCTGACGCCATTGGCACCGGTGCCGGGCGTGTGCTGTTCCAGGAAGCCGCCCAGCGCCTGCGCGAAGCCGGCGACAGCGTGATGACGATCCTGTCGGATCCCGATGCGCGTGGCTTTTACGAAAAGATGGGCGCGGACTTCATCGCCGACCGGCCGTCCGACGTGTTTCCGGGCCGTTTATTGCCCTGGCTGGAATACCGGCTCTAGCTTTCGCTCGCTTCAAGCCGGCCAATCGCCAGGAAGCGTTCGCGGCGGCGTTTGCGCAGCGTGTTGGCCTTCAGGCCTTCCAGACCGGACAGCACTGAATCGATCTTCTCACCGACCTTGCGGATCGTGTCTTCCGGTGCGCGATGCGCGCCGCCGACCGGTTCCTTGATGATGTGATCGATAATCTTCAGGCCCTTGAGGTCCTGGGCGGTGATCTTCATGGCGATGGCCGCATCGCGGGCCCGCGCCGAATCCTTCCACAGGATGGAGGCGCAGCCTTCCGGCGAGATCACCGAATAGATGGAATGCTGGAGCATGATGACGGCGTTGCCGCTGGCCAGAGCCACAGCGCCGCCTGAACCACCCTCGCCCGCGATTACCGAGATCAGCGGCACGCCAAGCGACAGGCAGCGCTCGGTGGAGCGGGCAATGGCTTCGGCCTGACCGCGTTCTTCGGCCCCGACGCCGGGATAGGCACCGGCCGTATCGACGAAGGTCAGGACCGGCATGTTGAATTTCTCGGCCATGTCCATCAGGCGGATCGCCTTGCGATAGCCTTCCGGACGCGCCATGCCGAAATTGTGCTTCAGGCGCGAGGCCGTATCGCGGCCCTTCTCATGACCCATCACCACGACGGACCGGCCATTGAAGCGGCCAATGCCGCCGACAATCGCCGGATCCTCGGAGAAACGCCGGTCGCCACACAGCTCCTCGAAATCCTCGATCAGATGCTTGCGGTAATCGCGGAAATGCGGGCGCTCGGGATGGCGGGCGACCTGGGTCTTGCGCCAGGGATCCAGCTTCTCATAGAGGCTGGCCAGCTGATCGGCCGATTTCTGGCGCAGCTTTGCGATCTCGTCGGCCACATCCGGCACGTCAGCGGAATTGGACGCGGCCAGTGATTCGAGTTCCTCGATCTTGGCATCGAGCTCGGCCACGGGGCGTTCGAAATCGAGATAGGTCCGGGTCGGGTCTGACATGTAGCCTGTCTTGTTTTGCATCCGGTTGCGGAAGCGCCGCGCAACCTAGCCATCCGGCTTGCAAGGAACAAGCCGCGAATGCCGGTGGATATCAGCGCTTTGCCAGCGGATGGGCGGTTTCAACCAATGTCTTCAATCGCTCTTCGAGAACGTGAGTGTAAATCTGGGTGGTCGAGATATCAGCATGACCCAGCAGCGTCTGCACGCTGCGCAGGTCCGCGCCGTTGGCCAGAAGGTGTGTCGCAAATGCATGGCGCAGGACGTGGGGCGAAATTTTTTTCGGGTCCAGCCCGGCCGCAGCGGCGATGTCCTTGAGGATACGTGCGAACTGTTCGCGCGTCAGATGCCCTTCGGCGGCGCTGGAGGAGGGAAACAGGAAACGCTGAGCCCTGGTCATCGCCGATGGATTGCCCTTGGGCAGGCTGTTTTCGCGAACGGTCAGCCAGTCCCGGATCGCCTCCATCGCCGGCGGGGTGAGCGGAACCAGCCTTTCCTTGCCGCCCTTGCCGGTCACATGCAGCGTGCTTTGTGCGCGGGTGACCGCATTGAGCGAGAGGGTTACCAGCTCGGTCACCCGGAGACCGCCGGCATAGAGGATTTCCAGCAGCGCCCGAGCGCGCGCGCCGCGAACCCCCTCCAGCGCCTCAGCAGCCGCAAACAGCGCATCGACGTCAGCTTCGGACATGACTTTTGGCAAGGGCCGTCCGCGTTTCGGTCCCGACATGGATCGTGCCGGATCGTCGGCCCGCCGGCCTTCTGCCAGCAGAAAGCGGAAAAGACGCCGGGTGGCCGATAAACGTCTTGCGGTCGTTGAGGCCGACAGACCTTCGCGTGCCATTTCCGCCAGACACGCCTCGATATCTCCCGTTGAAGCACTCATGAAGCTCCGGCCGCGCGACGACAGCCGCATGGACATGTCCTCCAGGTCACGGCGATAGGCATCCAGCGTATTTTTTGATGCGCCGCGTTCAGCGGCCATCATGTCCAGAAACAGATCAATGAGCTGCGTGTCGCTCACGCCAGCTCCACAATGATCCGCTCAAGGACAACCGACAGGGCAATATCGCGAAGACCGACACGGTCCAGCGCGCCGGTAATCCGCATCATCTCCATCGGTGAAGCACCTGACGGGCCGTCATCCAGTATCTGTGCTGCCAGCAAGGCGGTTTCGGCACGCGCCCCCGCCATGGCGGCGGCATCCATCGCTGCCAGCATCGGTGAAACCGTTTCCGGCTCGGCATTGAACAGGGCGAGACGGAAATCCGGCGGTACGGAAATGCCCAGGCCTGCAAGGCCGGCGACATCGCCCAGACCGGAGGCTCCGGACTCAAGACGCGCCTGCACCAGAGCATCGGTCGACGACCGGCGCACCTGATTTTGGGCAATGCGGAAAGCCAGATCGAGCGCCACCATGTAGGCGGGCGACGGCGGATTCCATTCCGCCTGATCCGGTTGCGGAATTGCACCGATCAGATCATCCGGCTTGGTGGGATCGTAGACGGGCGTCCGCGCCGGCGGGCCGTTTTCCAGCGCCTCTCGCCAGCGGGTCGCCGTTGCGATATCGCCCACAGACAAGGCGGCCAGAGCAAAACGGCCGGCATGATCCATGGTCTCGAAGGTGACAGGCAGGGTCGCGACCTGCCGGCCATAACGCCGGGCTGCGCGCATGAAATCATTGTTGCGATCCGCTTCGATGAAGGCGAGTCCCAAAGCTTGCGCGGCGACCAGCCGGTCGTAATCCTGATAGATCAGCTGTTCCAGCGTCTGGGCGCGTGCGGCACCTTCCTGCATGGACAGCCCCTCCAGCGCCAGAGCCGGTTCCGCGGTCAGATCCGGCAGAGCTGACGATGCTTCAGCGACATCAACCAGCCATCCCGGGGCATCGGACAGATCGACGACCGGGCGGCCTTCTGTCGGAGATACTGCCGCCAGTGCCCAGTCGAGCCCGGTATCGGCAGACGCCTCATCAACCGTCCAGCGGCCGATTGTGATGGCATAGAGAAGACCGTCGAAATTCGCATCCGCCTCTTCCACACGGGCAAGATCAGCGGACAGCTCTGCGGCTGCAGCTTCGCCCGCCAGGGCATGACAGAAGGCCCGGGCGCGGAGCCAGTATGGCTGGTCGCGGCCGATGACGAGGCCATTCGTTGTGCGGCAGGCTGCTTCATTGGCCGCCAGAGCGAAGGCGGCCTCGGCATGCAGACGGGCAAGGTCAGGTGCCCTGTCGAGCCCCGGCGTGCGTTCGAGCAGGCTGTAGACCGCCTCAGCGCCGGATGCCGCCAGAAGGCGATCGGCGCGAAGGCTGGCCAGCGAATTGTTGCCACGCCCACCCTGGGGCGGTGTGCCACCCGACAACAGGGCCAGTGCCACCAGATTGGCGCGAGCTGGCGAGCGGTACTCCGCGCTGCTGGCGGGCAGGCCTTCCAGGGCATTCAGCGCGGTCTGCACGGTCGATCCGGCCCACAAATTCTCGCCGAGCCCGTTGGTCGCCACACCGACTTCCAACGGATCGAGCGAACCAAGCTGGCGGACCTCGATATCCTGGGCCGCGGCCGTGCCGAGAGACAGGATCGCCGCGAGACTAGCGAGTGAGTTCATCGGTGACATCGACACGCACCTCCTCACGATCGGGTTGGGCATTGCCGCCAATAGCGGCGAGCGCGAAAAATCCGCCGATCAGGACAACAAGTCCGATGACGAGGGCAATCAAGGTGTTACGCATTGCAGGCTCCAAGGCTTGGCGTCACATTACGGCTGAATGCGGCAATTTCCAGACCACGGCGAAGGCTTATATGGTGCAGACATGAGTGAAGATTCTGCATCCGGCGCTGCAGACGGCCGCCCCATCGTGCTGGTCGGGCTGATGGGCGCAGGCAAGACAACGGTCGGCCGGCGGCTTGCCGCTGCGCTGGAACTGCCGTTCAAGGATGCCGATGAAGAGATCGAGAAAGCGGCCGACCGGCCTGTCGCGGATATATTCTCGGATTTCGGTGAAGCCGCCTTTCGGGACGGAGAGCGCCGCGTCATCGCGCGGCTGCTGGAAGAGGGCCAGGCCGTTCTTGCCCTGGGCGGCGGCGCCTTCGTCAATGACGAGACCCGCAAGCTGGTGCGCGAAAAGGCGATTTCGATCTGGCTGAAGGCCGATCTCGATACGCTGATGGAGCGCGTATCCCGCCGTGACAACCGCCCCTTGCTTCGAACCGACAATCCCCGCGCGGTCATGGCCGAACTGATGGCCAAGCGCGAAGCGGCCTATGCCGAGGCGGATATCCAGATCGAGGGCGATCAGGGCCCGCATGCCACTGCCGTGGAACGGATACTGGAAGCCCTGGTGCCGCTCGGGTTTCCATTGAAGGCCGTCAATGACTGAACTGGTCACCATATCCCTCGGCGAGCGCAGCTATGAAATCCTGATCGGACAGGGCGCCTGGTCGATCGCCCAGCGCCTTGCAGCCGTATCGCCTGAGCGCCGGTATGCCGTGCTGGCCGACGCCAATGTGCTTCGTTTGCACAAAGATTTCGTCGAAACCGGTCTGGGCCACCTTCAGATTGCCGGAGCCCCGATCGAGATCCCGGAAGGAGAAACAGCCAAATCCTTTGGCATGCTGGAAATCGTGTTGAGCCAGCTACTGGAGCGCGCGCTGGAGCGAGGTGATGCGATCATTGCCATCGGCGGCGGTGTTACCGGCGATCTCGCCGGTTTTGCCGCGGCCATTTACAAGCGCGGCATTGATGTCATCCAGGTTCCGACTACGCTGCTGGCGATGGCGGATTCCTCGGTCGGCGGAAAAACCGCCATCAACATGCCCCAGGGCAAGAATCTGGTCGGCGCGTTCCACCAGCCCCGCCTGGTTGTCGCCGATTTTGCCTTTCTGGACACGCTGCCGAAGCGCCAATTGCTGGCCGGCTATGCCGAAATCATCAAAGCGGCCCTGATCGGCGATGCCGATTTCTTCGACCAGCTTGAATATTCCAATCGGGACAGCCTTACCGCACTGCATCTGCAGGCGCATCTGAAGACCGCCATCCAGTTCAAGGCGGACATTGTCGAGGCCGATGAACGCGAAGCCGGACAGCGGGCGCTGCTCAATTTCGGTCACACATTCGGTCATGCGCTGGAGAGCGATGCGAAAGGTGCGCTGCTGCACGGTGAAGCGGTGGCCGCCGGCATGGCGCTGGCCTTCGACTATTCTGTCCGCTTGGGGATTTGTCCGGAAAACGATGCCCGGCGAGTGAAGGATTATCTGAAGCTGGTCGGGCTGGAGACCGGGTTGGGCAGCCTGCCCGGCGCGCCGTTTACTGCCGAGGCTATGGTCGAACGCATGCGCCATGATAAGAAGAATGCGGGAGGGGCAATCCGCCTCGTTCTTGCGCGCGGCATCGGTAATGCCTTTATTCACGAAGTGGCCGATGAGGCCGATCTTCTCAACTTCCTGAAAGACAAGATACAATGATCGAGACCTGGATCCTGATTTCGCTTGGCGGAATTGTGCTCCTGCTCCTGTTTTCCGCCTTTTTCTCGGGCTCGGAAACATCGCTGACCGCTGTTTCGCGGGCGCGCATGCTGCAACTGGAAAAGGACGGCGAGGTTTCCGCCCGCCGTGTCAATCATTTGACCGAGGACCGCGAGCGCCTGATCGGGGCGATCCTGCTGGGCAATAACCTGGTAAATATCCTCGCCTCATCGATTGCTGCAGCGGTTTTCCTTCATCTTTTCGGCGAAGCCGGCGTTGCTTACGCCACGCTGGTCATGACCATGCTGGTCCTGATCTTTGCCGAGGTCCTTCCCAAGACCTATGCCTTGTCCAATCCGGACCGTTTTGCCCAGGCCGTCGCCCTGCCGATTTCCATATTCGTGACGCTGTTCGCGCCGATCGTTGCGACAGTTCAGGCGATTGTCCGGGGAACGCTTCGGATTTTTGGCGCCAATGTCGAAGGCCCGGTCCTGTCGAGCCATGACGAATTGCGCGGCCATATCGATCTGCACCACCAGGAAGGCGGCGTGGTCAAGGATGACCGTGACATGCTGGGCGGCGTTCTCGATCTGCGTGAACTGACCGTCGATGACGTCATGGTGCATCGCAAGAACATCACCATGATCGATGCCGGACTGCCGGTGGCTGATATTTTCGCCTACGCGCTGAATAGTCCGCATACCAGGCTGCCGCTCTTTCAGGGCGATGCCGAGAACATTGTCGGCGTCCTGCATGCCCGCGATCTGGCGCGGGCACTGCTCAAGGCCGCCGGCGATCCATCAGCCATCGATCTAAAGGCGGTCTGCCGCGAGCCCTGGTTTGTGCCGGAAACCACTGAGCTCCTGGACCAGCTGAACGCCTTCCGCGAGAAGCGCGAGCACTTCGCCCTGGTGGTCGATGAATACGGCGCGCTGATGGGTCTGGTCACGCTGGAAGACATTCTCGAAGAAATTGTCGGCGAGATCGAGGACGAGCACGACATTACCGTTGAAGGCGTCAAGATGGAGGAAGACGGGATCTGGCTGATCGATGGCGCAACCCCGATCCGTGACGTCAACCGGGCGCTGGACTGGGATTTGCCGGACGAGGAAGCCGTTACGATGGCGGGCCTCGTCATCCATGAGAGCCAGACCATTCCGGAAACCGGCCAGGTTTTCAGCTTTCATGGCAAGCGTTTCGAGATCGTCGAGCGGCGCCGTAACCAGATCGCCAAGATGCGGGTATCGGCATTGCCGGAAGAGGGCTAGCGCTTCAGTTTCTGGAACAGGATTTCCAGACCGTTGAGGAAATCCGAGCGGTCGCGGGCGGAAAACGGCTTGCCGCCACCACCTTCCATCGTGCCCGCCGAGCGCAGATCTGCCATCAGATTCCGCGTTGCCAGGACCGAGCCGATATTGTCGGCATCAAAAGGCTTGCCGCGATGATCAATGGCCGCACCGCCAGCCTTCAGGCAGCGATCCGCCAGCGGAATGTCTGCCGTGACGCAGATATCGCCCGGACCGATCCGCTCTGCGATCCAGTCATCGGCGGCATCGGCGCCTTCCGGAACGATGACCAGCTGGGCCCACGGGCTCTGCGGGCGGCGCAGCCCGCCATCACAGACCAGTTTCACCTCGGTCCGGTGACGCTCGGCCACGCGGATCGCCTCGTCCTTTACCGGGCAAGCATCGGCATCAATGTAGAGGGTCATTCTGATGGCCGTCCTTCGAGGCTTGAATTTTCTCCCCCTGCCTGCGGGGGGAGTGGCCTGAAAGGCCGAGGGGGCATGGCCCCCTCCGTCAGCTTCGCTGCCACCTCCCCCGTGAACGGAGGAGGAAACTATCTTACCGTCATGCGCAGCGCGTGCACCGGCCCGGCGAGTTCCTCGGCGAGCACCTTGTTGATCGCCCGCTGGCGCTCGACCCGGGACAGGCCGGACAGCGAATCGGCCCGGATCTCGACATGGAAATGGCTCTGCCCGCCTTCGGGCGCGCCAGCATGACCATGGTGAAGGGCACTTTCATCAGTTACCGCCAATTCCTGCGGAGAAAAGGCAGATTTGAGCTTTTCCTCGATCCGCTGCTGAACCTCACCCGCCAATTGCACCTCCTGTTTGTTGCCGCTTAAGGCCTTGGGCCCCATACTTAGGGCAATGGACGGCGATTTTACATACCGCCCGCGGTTCAAGGACATCCGCATCAAGCCGCCGACCGACAAGGCGGCGCCGGAAGAGCGTGTCTGCGAATGGCCGGGATGCCGCGCGCACGGAGATTGCCGCGCGCCGAAAGGCACAGCCGACCTCAATGATGTGCACTGGTTCTGTCAGAGCCATGCCGCGCAATACAACAAGTCCTGGAATTTCTTCGAGGACATGGATGAGGACGCGGTCGCGGCCTTCAATGCCTCGGCACATTATGGCCACCGCCCGACCTGGAATTTCCGGTCCAATACCGGAAAGAACAGGAAGGCGCAGAAAGCCTCAAAGGATTTCCGCGACGGCTTTGCCGACCCGTTCGGCCTGTTTGGCAAGCGGCCGCAAGGCGATCCCGCTCCCGAGCCTAATCGCCGCCGCTTCGGCAAGCTGCAGGCCGCTGCTCTGGAAACGCTGCAACTCGACGGATCCGAGAGCAAGGGCGTGGTCAAGAAGCGCTATGCCGAGATGGTGAAACGCTTTCACCCGGATGCGAATGGTGGCGACCGCTCCTCCGAAGAACAGCTGGGCCGGGTGATCCACGCCTACCAGATCCTGAAGAATGCGGGGATGGCGTAACACGGTGTGACCGTGTGCGCTCTTTTCCCGGCTGCAGACCCCGTGCTAGTGAGCAGATGACTCGCGTGCTGGTCTTGAGCGCGCCCTGCCCGATATATGAGTGCCATGAGCGATAATTTCCCTCTTTCCGAGCCCGATACGATTGCCGATTGCGAAGCCCTTTTCGGTTTCGACCCCGGTTTCGAAGTGCCCGCCTTTTCCGTACCTGACGAGCACACACCGCCGGTGGACGAGGCCTATGTCTTCGATCCGGCCACCACGCGCGCCATCCTCGCCGGCTTTGCCCGTAATCGCCGGGTGATGATCCAAGGCTATCACGGCACCGGGAAATCCACTCACGTCGAACAGGTCGCCGCGCGCCTCAACTGGCCGATGATCCGGATCAATCTGGACAGCCATGTCAGCCGCATCGACATGGTCGGCAAGGACGCCATCGTGCTGCGCGATGGCAAGCAGGTCACCGAATTCCAGGAAGGCATTCTGCCCTGGGCGCTGCAGCGCCCGGTCGCGCTTTTGTTTGATGAATATGATGCCGGCCGTCCGGATGTGATGTTCGTGATCCAGCGCGTGCTGGAAGCCTCGGGCTCACTAACGCTGCTGGACCAGACCAAGGTGATCCGTCCGCACCCCTATTTCCGCCTGTTTGCAACCACCAATACGGTGGGCCTGGGCGATACGACGGGCCTTTATCACGGCACCCAGCAGATCAATCAGGGCCAGATGGACCGCTGGTCGATCGTGGCAACGCTGAACTATCTGCCGGCCGAGACCGAAGAGAAGATCATCGCCTCGCGCCTGAAAGAATTCGGCGGCACACCGGAAGGCCAGAAGGCCATCGCCGACATGGTGAAGGTGGCCGATATGAGCCGCGATGCCTTCATGAATGGCGATATTTCCACCGTGATGAGCCCGCGCACCGTGCTGACCTGGGCGGAAAATGCCGAGATATTCGGCGATATAGGACAGGCTTTCCGCCTGACCTTCCTCAACAAGTGTGACGAGCTGGAACGCCCGACGATTGCTGAATTCTATCAGCGCGTCTTCGGCGAGGATTTGCCCGAAGCGCCGCTGAAGCCGACCCCGGCCAAGCCCGCGAGCGCGGCTTAGGGCACGATGTTGAGGGCGGCGTTCATACTCGTCGTCACTCTGGTGTTTGGACTCCTCGTTGCAGCGCTAGCCTATTACCTGCTGGCGCATAGTTTATGGGGCCTCGTGAGCGGCGGTATTGGATTTGGCATCGCAATGGGCTTCTTCGGGCTCATCATGATCACGCTTCTTGCCGCTTACGTTTACTCCGCCTTTCGTCTGATCAAAAAGAACGCCGAATGACCGACAATCCCCTCGCCGATGCGTTCAAGCGCGCTCTGGCCATTTCCGCCCGGGCGATTGCCCAGGACAAGGATCTGGAAGTGCGCTTTGGCGGCGAGATCGCCAATTATGCCAAGGGCAAGCTGACCCTGCCCAATCCCGGCGAGGTGAGCGCCGCTGAAGCCAAGGCCGCACGCGGGCGGGCCGATGCCCTGGCGCTGAAACTGTTGCACCACAACAAGCAGGTGTTTTCCGAAACCCTGCCGCCAGGCTCGCAGGGCCGCGCCATCTTCGAGGCCGCCGAGCAGGCGCGCGTCGAAGGCCTCGGGGCCAAGGCGATGCGCGGCGTGGCGGCCAATCTGAACGCCGCTCTGGAAGCGAAAGCCATCGCCAAAGGCTGGAACCGTGTGGAGGATCGCCAGCAGGCACCGCTGCACGAAGCGGTCGGCATGCTGGTGCGTGAGCGGATTACCGGCGAACCGGTGACCCCGGCCGTCGACGGGCTGATGCGGGTCTGGCGCGATGATCTGGAAGAACGCGCCGGTGAAGCGCTGGATGCGCTGGCCGAGAATGCCGGTGACCAGAAGAAATTCGCGCGAGCGCTGGAAGACGTGATCCGGGATCTGGACCTGGCGGACGAGCTGGGCGGTGATCCGGAAGAGTCCGACAAGGAAAATGATGACGATGCCGGCATGGAGCGCGAGCAACAGACCGGCGAGGATGATGGCGATAGCGAGCCTGATGGCGATGAGGGGGAAGACGTCGACGCCGAAGGCCAGTCGGCGGATGATGACGAGATCGACTTCCAGTCCGACGAGAATATGGGCGAGCTGGACAGCCAGGAAGACAGTGGCGAGGCGGCGCGTGCCGAGCGCCCCAACCATGTCCGCTTCGAGGACCGGCCGGCGGAAAGCTATCGCATCTTCACCACCAAATTCGACGAAATCATCCGCGCGGAAGATCTGTGTGATGAGGAAGAGCTGGACCGGCTGCGCCGTTATCTCGACCAGCACATGAAGGGCGTTGAGGGCGCGGTCGGGCGTCTCGCCAACCGGCTGCAACGCCGGCTGATGGCCCAGCAGACGCGCTCCTGGGCGTTTGATCTGGAAGAAGGCGTGCTGGACCCGGCCCGGCTGACACGCGTGGTCACCGATCCCACCTCGCCGCTCTCCTTCAAGCAGGAACAGGAAACCGAATTCCGCGACACGATCGTCACCCTTCTGATCGACAATTCCGGCTCCATGCGCGGCCGTCCGATCATGACGGCGGCCTCGTGTGCAGACATTCTGGCGCGGACGCTGGAACGCTGCGGCGTGAAGACGGAAATCCTCGGCTTTACCACCCGGTCCTGGAAGGGCGGGCGCGCCAAGGAAGCCTGGATCGAGGCCGGCAAGCCGGTCAATCCGGGCCGCCTCAACGATATCCGCCATATCGTCTATAAAAATGCTGACGAACCCTGGCGGCGCAGCCGGGTCAATCTCGGCCTGATGATGCGCGAAGGCCTGCTCAAGGAAAATATCGACGGCGAAGCCCTTTTGTGGGCATGGAAGCGCCTGTCCATGCGGCCGGAACAACGGCGGATATTGATGGTGATTTCGGACGGGGCACCGGTGGATGACGGTACGCAATCGGCCAATCCGGGCGCCTATCTGGAGCGCCATCTGCGCGAGATGATCGCCCAGATCGAGAACCGGTCCGACATCGAGCTTCTCGCCATCGGGATCGGCCATGACGTGACCCGCTATTACAGGCGCGCGGTGACAATCACCGATGTCGAACAGCTGGGCGGGGCGATGACCGAGCAGCTGGCCGCCCTGTTCGACAAGGATGCGGCGGTGAAGGGCCCTGCCATCAATCCGTCGTCGTCGAACGTTACGCGCGGCCTGAAGAAGGCCGACTGGGCCGAGCTGGGAGCGAAGATATGAGAGCGCTGATCCTTGTTGCTGTACTGGCCGTTGCAGCCTGTAGCGGGGCTGACGAGCCCGGCCCGATCCGCATCGAGACGGAAAGCGTGCCGCTCTATCCGGAGACGCCGGAACGCACGGATGTCGGCGGGCTGGAGTATCGCGGCGGCCTGGTGCTGACCTCGGCGGATGAGCGGTTCGGTGGATTGTCGGCCATGGAAATCGAAGGCGAAAGGATGCTGGCGATTTCCGATTCCGCCTACTGGCTGACCGCGCATCTGGAGTTTGACGGCAATGGCTGGCTGACCGGCCTGTCGCAGACTTTCTATGCGCCCATGCTGGGGCCGGATGGCCAACACCTGACCGGTGATGCCGCCGATGCCGAAGGCCTCGCCCCGCTGGGTAATGGTGCCTATGCGGTCAGCTTCGAGCGAGAACACCGTATCTCCCGCTATGACATCGCACCGGACTGGTCGGGCGTCGCCATCGCGATGCCAACGCCCCTGCCCGCCCCGCCGGGCACGGATCGTCTGCGCGAGAATGGCGGAATTGAAAGCCTGGCACCCGTTGAAGGCGGGTACTGGGCGGGGATCGAATATCCGATCGTTGAAGGCCGCCCGCATTCGATCTGGCATATGCAAAATGGCGAAGAGCCGGAAGTCGTTGATCATGATGCCGCCGAGGGTTTTGGCATTACGGGTCTGGCGACATCCGAATTCGGTCTATTGGTGCTCGAACGATTTTATTCGCGAGACATCGGTAACCGCATAAGGATTACAAGCCATCCCGACCCCGTGGGATCAAATCCGGACCATGTCACACTCAGTGCATATTCAACCGGCTGGAATGTCCTCGCCGAACTCGAACCCGGCATGACGATCGACAATTTCGAGGGCATTTCCATTGGCGAGGTGAATGGCGAGAGGCGCCTCTTCATCCTCTCGGATGACAATTACAATCCCGGCCAGCGGACGCTGTTGCTCAGTTTTGCACTGCCCGGTCTGCTGACGGAAGAGTATTCCGAGTAGTTTTCTCCCCCTGCTTGCGGGGGGAGTGGCCTGCCTGTCCCCGCGAAAGCGGGGAAAAAGGCCGAGGGGGGCTTTCGCTTGCCATTGCCCCCCTCCGTCAGCTTCGCTGCCACCTCCCCCGTGAACGGGGGAGGAAAAAGAGACAGACCTATTCCGCCCGCCAGACGATCTCGCCATCCAGCACCGTCATCACCGGTTCAACGGTCAGGATATCCTCTTCCGGGATCGTCATGATGTCGTCCGAAAAGACGGTGAAATCAGCGCGCAGACCTTCGACAATGCGGCCGACCTCATCCTCACGGAAGGAGGCATAGGCTGGCCAGGCCGTGAACATGCGCAGGGCTTCGGCCCGCGTCACAGCCTGATCCGGGCGCCAGTCCTCGGTCTGGGTACCGTCCAGCCCACGGCGCGCGACGGCGGCGTAAAATTCGATACGCGGATCACCGCGCTCGACCGGCGCATCCGAGCCGCCAGCGATCACCACGCCTGAATCGATCAGCGCCCGCCAGGCATAGGCGCCGTCCAGCCGATCCGGCCCCAGACGGTCCGGAGCAAAGAAGAGGTCGCCAATGGCATGGCTGGGCTGCATGGACGGAATGACCCCCAGCTCGGCAAAGCGCGGGATATCCGCGGGGTCGACGATCTGGGTGTGCTCGTCGCGCCAGCGGCCGTTGGCGGCGGCATCTTCGCCGGCAGGGGTGGCGTTCTGCGCCTCCTCAATCCAGTCGAGCAGCATGCGGTTGCCGCGATCGCCGATGGCATGGATATTCAGCTGGATACCGTTTTCCAGCGCCAGAACCATGGCCGACAGGGTTTCATCTTCCCGGCTGAGCACCAGGCCGGAATTGGCCGGATCATCGCTATAGGGTTCCAACAGGGCAGCCCCGCGTGATCCCAGCGCACCGTCCATATACATCTTCACCGCCCGGGCGATGACCCGGCGGTTATCACTGAACACCGGTCCATCGGCCACCAGCGGTGCCAGCCCATCCGGATTGGCGGAGATATAGACGCGGATCGGCAGCTCTTCCGACAGGCTCTCGATCATTGCGACATCGGCCCAGGGCACGGACATGTCATGAGCGCCCGTCCAGCCATAACGGGCCGCCGACCAGGCACCCTCCAGATAGACATCAGCGCGATCCTGCCCGGTAAATCCGCCTGCGAGTGCCCGCACGGGGCCCATCGCCGCATCGATCAGCATGCCGGTGGGTTCACCATCATCATCGCGCAGGATGTCGCCACCCTCCGGAGCAACGCTGCCGGCGTTGATACCGGCGCGCTCCAGCGCCAGTGAGTTGGCCACCAGTGCGTGACCGTCAGCACGGGTCAGGAAAACAGCGACGTCCGGCGCCACGGCGTCCAGATCCTGCCGGTTGGGAAAGCGGCCTTCCGGCCAATGCGTTTCGATCCAGCCGCGACCCTGCAGGACAGAGCCGTCCGGCAGGTCTGCCGCGGCCTCTGCGACACGCGCCTGCAGATCCTCAATGGAATCTGTGCCTTCCAGATTCAAAAGCCGCTCGCGCGAACCCAGCCCCATGACGTGAACATGGGCATCGGTGAAGCCGGGATACATGGCGGCGCCGTCGAGATCGATCATCTCGGTTTGCTCACCGAACAGATATTCCGGTGCTTCATCGATATAACCGGCGAAGACGATGATCCCGTCGCGCACCGCCACCATGTCGACTGTGTCGTCGGCATTGACCGATTCTTCCATAGTCAAATCGGGGATTTCGTCAGCCGTGTAGATGGGACCGCCGAAGAAGATGCTGTCTGCGGCCGGCTGGGCGGTTTCCATGCCGGCGTCCACCGTCATGGATTGTTCCTGTTGCGAGCAGGCCGCCAGAGCGATGGCGGCAATAAGACTGATGAAACGCATGAATTGTCCCCTTCTCTTCGAAAAGGAAACTAGTCGCCTGCCGACAGAAGGGAAACCGCTTCATCTGTGGTGATCACGGTTGCGAATTCGCGATGCAGGGCGGCGAGGTGAACGCGGTGATGGGTTTCCGCATCGATCGCCTCGCCATCCGGCGTCACCGTGGGGAAGGCGGCTGTGGCATCACCCACCAGCGACACACGGAAGCCGAGATTGCCGGCCATGCGTGTTGTTGTGGAGACACAATGCTCGGCGGTCAGGCCGAAAATGACCAGATGATCGGCGGCCAAATCGTGCAGGCACTGTTCGAGATCGGTACCGATAAAGGCCGAGTTGACCGACTTGGCGATCACCGGCTCGCCCTCCATGGGCGCCGCTTGCGCCTTGAACTCATTGCCGGGCTGGCCGGGACGCAACGGGCTCTTCGGGTTGGTGGAATCGTGGCGGATATGGATGATCTCGTGACCCATTTGCCGGGCGGCTGCGAGCAGCCGGGCAACGTTTGCCTCAAAAGCCGGATTGGAGCGCTCGCCGCCCCAATAGGCGTATTCATCCAGACCTTTCTGGATATCGACCGGCAAAACGAGGATCATCGGCAACTCCAAATGAAAACGCCCGCAGCGTGGCTACGGGCGTTCAAACTTCATCCTTGGCGGAAGAGCTAGGCCGTCGCCGCAGCCTTCTTCAGGGCGCGCTTAATCTTTAGAGCGCGATCAGACAGCTGATCATCGCCAGCCTTCAACAGATAGGCATCCAGACCGCCGACATGGTCGACACTGCGCAGTGTCTTGGCGGCAATGCGCAGCTTGTAGGACTGGCCGAGGACTTCCGAAGCGAGCGTGACGTCGCACAGATTCGGCAGGAAGCGGCGCTTGGTCTTGTTGTTGGCGTGGGAAACATTGTTACCCACTGCAGGACCTACACCAGAAAGTTCACAGCGCCGGGACATGGCTACTACCTTCGCAATAATGAATTCGGTTATCGCCAGACACTTCTGTCGGCGAAGAGCCGCGGGACTTACCCAAGCGGGATGCATTCGTCAAGCACTGCGGCGCGCTATCCGCATTCATCTTGCAGCCATGTTGGATCGGCGATAGGTGAAAGGGCGATCTCAGCGGGCGGGATTTGTTGTAACGGAGTATTTGAATGCTGGTAACGGGTCTCGCTGCCTCAGCCCTTCTTCTGTCGTCCAGTGCGCTGGCCGATAATGCCGATATGGCCAGTATGGCGGCACCGCCGCCGCTGGCGATCAGTGTGAACTATTCCGGTTCGGTGCTGATTTTCCGGGTCGCGAACATTACGCTTTCGGGTGAAATCGCCGATGAGAATTACGGTGCCAATGCGCGCTTCACCACGGCCGGCCTGGCGGCCTTGTTCTCTGATGCCGATATCGAGGCCTCGATCACCGGCTATGCGGACGGCGCGCTGCGTCCCTGGCGCTATGAGCACTTCAATCATTCCAGCGGATCCGGTCGGACAGTCGGGATCAATTTCCCGGATGGTGTTGCCACGGCAGACGTGAACCCGCCTTTCGGCTCGATGGGCGAACCGCCCGCCAATGAGGAACAACGCGATGGCGCGGTCGATCCGATCAGCGCGCTTCTGCGCCTGGGGCTACGCCAGACCAGCGATCCTTCGGACGTCTGCTCGGGCCGCATCCCGGTGTTTGACGGCAAGGCGCGCTATGATCTGCGTCTGGAAGTCGCTGGCGGCAATACGCTGCGCACCCGCGCCTATCGCGGCGAAACGATCCGTTGCCATGCCTTCTACGAGCCAATCGCCGGCTATGATCCTGAAGATATGCCTACCGAATCGGACATTGCCGAACCGGTCGTCCTGTGGCTGGCACCGTTTGCGGATGGCGCGATTCATCTGCCGGTCCGTATCCGCACCAATTCCGGTTTCGGTGCGATCACGATCGAAGCCCGCTCAATTTCCGTCGATCCGGTCGCCGAATAGGTCAAACGCCGCTATATGGCGGTCATGTCTGCCTACAGCGCCCTTACAGCCGTTCTCGGCCCGACCAATACCGGCAAGACCCACCTTGCCGTGGAACGCATGCTGGCGCGCCGTTCGGGCATGATCGGATTGCCTTTGCGCCTGCTGGCGCGGGAAATCTATGACCGGGTGGTCAAGGAAAAGGGCTATCGCGCGACGGCGCTGGTAACGGGCGAGGAAAAGATTGTTCCGCCCGGTGCGCGCTATTTCATCTGTACCGTCGAAGCCATGCCGCTGAGCTTCGACGCGGCCTTCGTGGCGATCGACGAGATCCAGCTGGCCGCTGATCCTGAACGCGGGCATGTCTTTACTGACCGCATTCTGCATGCACGCGGGACCGAAGAGACCATGCTGCTGGGGGCAGAGACCATGCGCCCGGTGATCCGGCACCTGGTGCCCGATGCGGACATTATCACCCGCGAGCGATTCTCGACCCTGACCTATGGCGGACCGGCCAAGCTGGCGCGCCTGCCACGCAGATCGGCGATCGTCGCCTTCTCATCCGAAAGCGTCTATTCGATCGCCGAACTGATGCGGCGCCAGCGCGGCGGGGCGGCAGTGGTCATGGGCGCGCTGAGCCCGCGCACCCGCAATGCACAGGTCGAGCTCTACCAGTCGGGCGAAGTTGACTATCTGATTGCCACAGACGCCATCGGCATGGGTCTGAACATGAATGTCGATCATGTCGCCTTCGCCGAACGCGAGAAATTCGATGGCCGGCGGCGGCGCCAGTTATTTCCGCACGAGATCGGCCAGATCGCCGGTCGGGCCGGACGTTTCCGTCAGGACGGTACGTTCGGCGAAGCCGGGCAGTCGAAGCCTTTCGAGACCGAACTGATCGCGGCCATCGAGAACCATTCTTTTGTCTATCTCGACCATTTGCAGTGGCGGAACAGCGATCTGGATTTGCGGTCGATCGAACGTCTGCAATCCAGCCTGGCAAGGCCGTCCCGCGATCCCATGCTGCGACGGACCCGCGAAACCATCGACGAAATGTCGCTCAACCAGCTGGCGCAAGATCCGGCCATCGGGGATATGGGCCGGACACCGCAGGGGACTGAGCTGATCTGGGATGTTTGCCGGATTCCGGATTTCCGAAAAGTCTCGCTGGATGCCCATGTCCGGCTGATAAACCAGATACTTGGCCATCTGCGGGGGCCACAGGGCCGGATTCCTGTTGACGCCATGGCGGCGCAATTCGACCGCCTCGACAAGACCGGCGGTGATGTCCAAGTCCTGTCGCAGCGCCTCGCGCAGGTCAGAACCTGGGCCTATGTCGCACATCGCGGGGACTGGGCCGAGGAAGCCGATGTCTGGCGAGAGCGCGCGCGCGAAGTGGAAGACCGCTTGTCAGATGCCCTGCACGACCATCTGACCCAGCGCTTTGTCGATCGCCGGACGGCGGCACTGGTCAAGGGATTGCGAGCCGACAAGGCGCTTGAGACCGACCTTTTGACTGATGGCGCGGTGATGGTAGAGGGCCATACGGTCGGTCATCTGGAAGGTCTGGTTTTCCGGGCCGATGCGGAAGGCTCAGCCTTGGAGGCTCGCGCGCTGCGGCAGGCCGCCGAGAAAGCCTTGCGGCCGGAGATCAACCGGCGTCTCGGTGCTCTTGCCCGAACTGTTTCGGGCGATCTGACCATTCGTACTGACGCCCGTATCGAGTGGAATGACTGGATAGTCGCCCGGCTGGTGCCCGGTGCCGCCGTTCACAAGCCCGGCATTGCACTGATTGGCGGTGAGCTCGGGTCGATAGAGGCTTGCGAACGCGCAAAACAGAACCTGCAAGCACAGCTGCATGACCGGATTGCGCGCAAGCTGGCGCCACTGGTCACATTGCTCAACGAGGACAAGGCTGGCGAATTGCCCGGCCTGGCACGCGGCCTGGCGTTCCGGCTGGCAGAGAATGGCGGTGCCATTGCCCGCCGCGCGGTCGAGGAAGATGTGCGTCACCTTTCGCCGCAGGAGCGCCGCGGCCTTCGCCAGCTGGGTATTCGGATCGGTGAGTTTGCGGTTTTCATGCCTGCGCTGATCAAGCCGGAAGCCGCCAGCCTGTCAGCCCTGCTGCGCTCGGTCCAGGCAGATGATCCCGGCCGGCTCTTCCTGCCGGCACCCGGCCTGATGAGCGTTCCCTCGGACGACAGGTTCGGACCCGCCGATCTGGCCGCGGCCGGGTTTCAGCGCTGCGGTCCGAGAACGGTCCGCATCGACATGCTGGAAAGGCTGGCCGATACGATCCGGGACGTAAGGGAAAAGGAATCAAAGCGTGATTTCGAGCCGACGCCGGCCATGACCTCGCTGATGGGGTGTTCGGTCCAGGATCTTCGCGGCGTTCTGAACGCTCTGGGCTATCGGCGGGTAAAAAAAGGGCCTGACCCGGAAAAAGCGAAAGGCGAGCGCTGGGCACGGCGCCATCTGCAGCACCGCAAGGCGGCAGCGGCGCCGCCTGCTCCCGTTGACACCCCCTTTGCGGCTCTCGCCGAGCTGAAGCCGTCCCTGCCGGCCAATCGGCCCCGGCGGAAACCGCGTAAGACAGCAAAGAAATGAGCACTGAAGCCGTGCGGATAGATATCTGGCTGTGGCGCGCCCGCTTTGTGAAAACGAGGGCGCTGGCAACAGGATTTGTCGGCAAGGGCCGGATCCGGATCGGCGAAGGCAGCGCGCTGCGACGTATCGAGAAACCCTCGACACTGGTACGGCCCGGAGATTCCTTGACCTTCCCGCTTGGAAGCAGGATTGTCCGGCTGACGATCACGGCCCTGGGAGAGAGGCGCGGACCAGCATCGGAAGCGCGCGGTCTCTACGATCTCCATCCGGAAGAGGACTGAAACCATGTTTGAAGCCATCAAAAAGATGATGACCGGTGGTGAATCGGCTGAGGCACGGTCCGAGCTGGACCCGCATGTCGCGGCAGCAACACTGCTGGTAGAGGCGGCGCTGGCGGACGGCATTTATGCAGATGTGGAAGCCGAAAAGATCAGCTTTATCCTGAAATCCGCATTCAATCTTGACGATGAAGCGGCAGCGGCGATGCAGGAAAAAGCCGAAGATCTCGCCGAGAACGCGACGGATCACCACCAGTTCACCAAGGTCGTAAAAGCCTGCCTGCCGGCTTCCGAACGCGTCGCCCTTATCGAGCACCTCTGGGCGGTGGCGATGGCTGATGGTGAGAAATCACCCTTCGAGGACAGCTTTATCCGGCGCATCGCACCCTTGCTGGCCGTCGATGACCGCGAACGGGTACTGGCACGGTCGCGCGCAGAGGCCGCAGCCCGGAAAAGTTGACATTTTACCGCCGAAGGGTCATTTCCGCGCCCTTCGCTGACGAACCCTCCGGGATGATATTCGATGACGTACATAGTCACCGACGCCTGCGTGCGCTGCAAATACACGGATTGTGTCGAGGTCTGCCCCGTCGACTGTTTCTACGAGGGCGAGAACTTCCTGGTCATCCATCCCGACGAATGCATCGATTGCGGTGTGTGCGAACCCGAATGTCCGGTCGAGGCGATCAAACCCGACACAGAGGACGATCCCGACGGCAAATGGCTGGAGGTAAATTCCAAGTTCGCAGAAATCTGGCCGAACATTACCGTTAAGATTGATCCGCCGTCTGATGCCGAACAATTTGATACCGAGACAGGCAAGTTCGAGAAGTACTTCTCGGAGAAGCCCGGCAAGGGTTCTTGAACCATTCGTCCGGCAACGAATTGTTTTTAACCAAAAATTATGATATACAATACCGGCGTTGGGCGGAGCAGAAGGCACGCCCTATTTCCGGGGGAGAAGGACACACACCCTTTTGAGGGCCACTTTATTTGAAAAAAGGGGTCTTCAGAAGAAGGGAAGCTGTGTGTCTTTTCCTTGTCCAGACGAGAGTGTCCATGAGCAAAAAAACGGCGAATGACAACCGCTCCTTCAAGAAGGGCGACTATATTGTTTATCCGGCGCACGGCGTCGGCCGCGTAGTGGGTGTGGAAAAAGATTCGGTCGCGGGCTTCGATATCGAAGTCTATGTCGTGACCTTCGAACAAGACAAAATGGTATTGCGTGTGCCAACGGCAAAAGCGGAGACATCCGGCATGCGTCCGCTGTCGTCCGATCGCATCGTCAAGGATGCGTTGAAGACGCTGAAGGGTAAGGCCAAGGTGAAGCGCACCATGTGGAGCCGCCGCGCCCAGGAATATGAAGCCAAGATCAATTCCGGCGACCTGATCTCGATCGCGGAGGTCGTTCGCGACCTGCACCGCGCCGAAGACCAGCCGGAGCAATCCTATTCCGAACGTCAGCTATATGAATCCGCCATCGACCGGATGGTGCGTGAAGTCGCTGCGGTCGAGAATATCGAGCACGATGCAGCCCGCGACATGCTGTCGAAGACGCTGCTGAAGAAAGCTGCCTAGGCTTTTCAGCTCGAAAAATCCGACTTTGAAACACCCGGCCTCTGCGCCGGGTGTTTTATTTGCAGCTAAGGGTGATCCACGCCGTGGCCCGGTCCGTAGAACCCGGCATGGCACAGGCAACCAACCCCACCGCCCGCACGCGATCCGCTGATCCGGACCGCGCCTTTCTTCGCACTGCCATGGACGCGCCACTGCTGGAGCGCGAAGAAGAGCAATCGCTTGCCATCCGATGGCGGGATGAAGGTGACGAGAAAGCTCTTCACGCGCTGACTCAGGCCTATATGCGTCTTGTAATCGCCATTGCTTCGAAATTCCGGAAATACGGTCTGCCTTTCTCCGACCTGGTTCAGGAGGGCAATGTCGGCCTGATGCAGGCGGCCGCCCGGTTCGAACCCGAACGGGAAGTTCGCTTTTCGACCTATGCAGCATGGTGGATCCGTTCTTCCATCCAGGATTATGTCCTGCGGAACTGGTCGATTGTCCGCACCGGCACCACATCGGCGCAGAAGACGCTGTTCTTCAATCTTCGCCGGGTACGTGCCATGATCAACGATATCAATGGCGGCGAGATGTCTCCGGAGAATCGCAAGAAGACCGCCAAGACGCTGCGGGTGTCCGAAGCAGAAGTCGAAAAAATGTCGTCCCGCCTGGCGGCGTCCGACCGGTCGCTGAACGCGCCTTTCACGGAGGATGGCGACGGCGAATGGCAGGACCTTCTGGAAGATGAGCGCCCGGCACCGGAAGAAGCGGTCATGCAATCGCATGACGCCGAGAAGCGGGGCCAATGGCTTTACGAGGCCATGGAATGCCTGACCGACCGTGAACAACTGATCATCCGCGAACGCAAGCTTGGAGACGAGGTTGTGACGCTGGAAGCGCTCGGCGAGCGGCTTGGCATTTCCAAGGAGCGCGTTCGGCAGATTGAACACCAGGCCCTCACCAAGCTGAAAAAATCCCTGACCAGCCGCTTTGGTGATCCGGAAGCTGCCGGCCTGATCTAGTCAGCCTCGAACGGAGTCAGCACTTCAAGCCTTTCCGGGTGATCAATTGTCATAGATGGACCGTTGATCGCACCCAGCCATCCCCGGACCCGGACATTGCGGCCCTCCAGCTCTGCCAGATCAATTCCGGCTTCGGTAAACAGGCTGACATCGGATGCAGCTATCGAAACCGTGAAGTCGGTCCGGTAGTCGAAACCGAAATTGAGATAGGTTCGTTCCCGCGCCTCTGCGACCGCGACGACGCGGCCTTCCACGATCTGGACGGTTTCCAGGTAAAGCGCGAGCAAGTTCGGATCCGGTGAGCGCACCACAAACACGCCGTCAGCCCACAGACCTCGCCCATTCTCCCGTGCCTGACTTTCCATTGCCAGCAGACTGGCACCTTCCTGGCGTGTGTTCTGCCA
This sequence comes from Hyphobacterium lacteum, assembly GCF_036330345.1. Lineage (NCBI taxonomy): Bacteria > Pseudomonadati > Pseudomonadota > Alphaproteobacteria > Maricaulales > Maricaulaceae > Hyphobacterium > Hyphobacterium lacteum. The sequence goes on along the minus strand of NZ_JAZDRP010000003.1, from coordinate 366,888 downwards.
GGAATAGGCCATGGCATAGCCGTCGCTGACCAGCCGGGCAGCAAGACTCTGGCCGCCCAGATCAATGTCGCCCACGAAGTGGCCATAGCGGTCGGTGCGGCTTCCGCTCCCGGTCACCATGACTGACGGTGCTTCTGACAATAGCCGGTCAAGAAACTGCATTGCCAGGGCATGCCCGGGCGATCCAGGTCGGGGAAATTCCACGCCGGCGAGCCGCAAACTTATGGGCTCGCCCTCCGGCCCATCGAGCGAGACGATACCCCAATCGTCTGCCCGATACGCCCCGGCTGATTGCGCCATGGCATGCGTATTCAGGCAGAGTGCCAAAAAGAGTGCGGTGTAGAGAGGCTTCATTCCCTCAGAAAAGCGCTTACTCGCGCTAAAGTCGAGTCCCGGCGCGATCAGGCAAACAGGCGAACCGGTCCACGGCCACCGCCATTCCAGGTCGACCAGTTGGGGAAGACATAGGGCATGTCAGCCGCCCCGACGCCCAGCCAGCTGACCAGCGCACCGAGATATTCCTCAAGCGAGGTCGACGGGATCCAGCGGCCATTATCACGGATGTCGTCCGGGCCGCCGAGCGTCAGATCCGGGAATGTGCCCAACATCTGCTGCGGGATAAGACTGCCACCGGCAACGAAATGATGCCCGCCCCAGGCGTGGTCGGATCCCAAAGAGCCATTCCCCCGGAAGACCCGGTTGAAGTCGGACATGGAGAACAGGGTGACGTCATCCGCCACACCGAGCGCACGCATGGTGTTCTGGAAAGCAAACACGCAGCGCGCAATGTTCGACAATAACTCGGCATGCGTCGCCGCCTGATTGCGGTGATTATCGAAACCGCTGGTCTCGGCCATGAAGGTCTGGCGCGTCGAGCCAATGATATTTCTGGCTTCAATCAGCCGAGCGATATGCCTCAGGGATGTCGCAAGATTTCCGGTGACCGGATTACCCTGAGGATCGACAAACGCTGCGTCGACGACGGAAGCGTCACCATTCAGGATATCATTCAGCACAGCCCCCGCCTCAAGGTCGTTGCGCATGATGGCGGTTGTCAGATTGCCCAGATCCGACACTTGTGGCGCAGCCATCAGCGCATCAAGAGCGGCCCGCCTGGTCGTGGCACTGTTTGACGTATTGCCCGGGTCATAGCCGTTTCGGGAAAGGTTTGATCCGGAAATGAGCAGGGGTGAATTGCGATCACCGATCAGAGCTCTTTGTGCGCCGGACAAGGAGACGGACGGATAACGATGACCTGCATCCACGAATTGATCACCGACGCGCCCCATCCATCCGGTTAGCAGTTCGCTGGCTGCCCCACCGGTTTGCCAGAGATTTTGCTGGGCATCATGGGAGAACAGGTTGACCGGCCGCAGATCCGGACGGTCCTGGTAAAGTTCGCGCGTCAGCGGCTGAAGCAGTGTCCCGGCATTCTGGACCCAGTTGAGATCACCCTCATTCCATAATTGCACCAAAGGCGACAGTGAGGGGTGGACGCCCATGGGCGTCCCGGCAAGAGGCAGTAACTGGTCCTGCGGAACGGCAATCGCGCTACCGCGTGCACTGGCATAATCGGTATAACGCACATCATTGGGGATCAGCATGTTATTACTGTCATTGCCGCCATGCATGAAGAGGGCCACGATAGCCCGGTAACCGGCACCGGTGCCAACGGTCTGGGCTCGGGCAAAGGCCGGAATGAGCGCGGCTGCGCTGGAACCGGCCACAAGCTTCAGAATTTCTCGTCTGTTGATCGGCATGGCGCGCTCCTAGTGATCAATCTGGAAGTAGGGCGAGGTCACGATCAGATAAATCGCAAGCCGTGCGCGCCGGCGCGATTCTTCCAGCGGATCGCCCCAATAGGTCCGCGCCGCCATCGCATCCATGATCAATTGCCGCTGCTCCGGGGTGAGGTCTTCTTCCAGCGCATACTCGTCGAGGACATTCAGGAGCAATCCGGGGTTTTGCGCCAGCCGTCCCCAGGAAGACCAATCCACCTGCGTTCCCGTCGCGCCCTCGAAATTGGAGGTCGGCCGCCAGTCCCACCGGTTTTCATTGCCGTTATAGGTCCAGTCGTAAACGACGTTATGTCGCTCGAAGACCGTGCTCATATTGATCAGCGCCTGGGACGGGCTGACCAGGCTGTCGGAGCCGGGCAAACCATAATCCGGTGGATAGAAATTGAAGACGTGATGGGCTTCAAAGGGAATTTGATGCATGCCGCCAAGACGCCGCAAGAAGGCGTAACCGTCAGTCTCCGCACCCACGAGGCGCATGATCGATGTCAGCAGCAGGACAGGTTCACGCAGCTTGCCCGCCCGACTCGGGTCGGGATCGGGATTGCGTGCTTCTGTGTCTGTCAGAATGGCCCTTACCACGGCCCGTAAATCACCACGCTCACCCTGGCCATTATTCTCGAATACGGCCGCAACCCGTTCGACATAGGCTGGCGACGGGTTGGACGTGACAAGATGCTGGATCAGCTGACGCGACACAAACGGGGGTACATTGGAGTGATTGAAAATGATGTCGATCACCTGCTCCAGATCGGCATCGGCGCTTTGTCCACCGATCAGGCCGACGCCGAGAAAGGTCTTCTGGTCAGAATCGTGTTCAGTCGCATAGACCGACATATCGGCGTCATAATAACGGGGGTTGTTGAAGGACGGCAGCTCGTTTGGGCGTGTCGGATAAACCCAGCCGGTCAAGGCGCGCGACAATTCCAGGACGTCGTCCTCTGTGTAGGCAGGAACAATCCGGCCCGTTCCGTCGAGCACCGGCGTTCCATCCCGGTTGAGACGGGCTTCGCCAAGTGAAAACAATTGCATCAGCTCTCGCGGAAAATTCTCGTTGGGCGCGCTGGCGCTCGAATTCACCATGTCGAGATAATCTCCCATGGTGGGCGATTGCGCCACGCCTTCGAGAATGTCCCGGTAATTGCCGAACGCGTTTTCCAGTAACATCTGCTGATATCTCGCAAGCGCGTAGTTCACCTCCACTTCGTGCTCGGAGACGACAAGTATTTGCGATAACGCCCAGGCGACGCGCTGGCGCAGCTGGTCCGGATTGCTCATCGCATTCTGGAAAAAACGCATTTGCAGGCGAAACGCCGTAAAATGGTCCACCCGGCATTGGTTGGGCATGTCGCGGCAAAAATTGGTCGAGACCAGCTCGGTCGCCAGATCCTGATAAGTCGAATCGGTCATCGCCAATTGCTGGTCTATCCAGGGTTCGAGACCAGTCCGCCGGATATTTTCAATCAGCGTCTGATTGGCGCCAAAAGTGGCCTGCTGGGCGAGGCGTAAAGCGTCTCGAGAACTGACCTGAAAATCCGGCCCGGGGGCAGCAATCGCCGCGCTGGCGGCGGCGGCAAGCTGGTTGTTCACGAGAAAACGGACCTCGACACGGCTGTTGGCAGGGTCCAGCGGAATCGCACTGCCCGGCCAGGCCCGTGCAAAGACCGCGAAAGTCCGGACCTCATCTGATGAGAATGGAAGAATGAGTTGCGCAGACGGCGCCGCCAGACACTGGCTGTCAGGCGCCGTCTCGCAGATTGTCAGATCTGCCGGCAAATCGGCATTCTGGCCATAAACGCCTTCCGGCCGAACGGTGACATTGCCGGCCGCTCCGATGTTGATAGCGGCAACCGCCATCGCCTGGGTGCCACCTTCGCTGGCTATCCGTATGACACCGTCATTATCCGGAAGCGCGACACCGATCGCCAATATATCGACGGGAGGCGTATCGGAAACCACGAGCTCTAGCGTGTTCACACCGTAAAGCGGGTCGGCTGGCGTACTGTCGGCGCACTCGAATACAGGGGGGACAACACCGTCGAAAACGGCGTCCGCGGTAATCGCCAGCACCAGTGATTGGGACGCCCTCGGTGCAAGAGAAAAGGGAACGTTCTCGCTTCCTGCCACCAGCGCATTGGTCGACGGATCTGTCCAGGCATAGTCCAGCCGCAGATCGCCGAAGCGGCCGGGCAGGCTCACCTCGCAGTTACCCAGTGCGCGATCGGTATTGTTGATGACCGTTGCATAGGTGGTCGCGGCAGCCGTGCCGCCAGACGGCAAGGCGACGGCGCGAGCCGCTGGCGAAATCGCTGCTCCCAAATCTCCTGCATGAGCAGCGGCCGGCAAGAGAGATAGTATAAGGGCGCCCGAGACGGCGATGACTGTCTGTTTCATGGCGCTGCTTGCCCCCTCTTCTTTTGCAGACATCAGGCAATACGCGCCAGCCTAGGTCCATCCGTCGGTAGACGCCACAACAATGAAAACCGCTTGGTTGACGAAGCCGTTCGGGGTTGTTTCGGATTGGAAGCGTATTGCCGAGGCAAAAGAAATACCCGGCCAAAACAGAAAAGCCGCCTTCCCCGTTACCGGAAAGGCGGCCTTCTGTTTCAGATCGCTGGCGGTCAGGCTGCAGCCTGTCCCCTCGCGAGCGCATGAACATCGTCAGCGGTCAGGCAATGGCCGCCAATGCCCCAATCGCCCTGCTGGACTTCGTTGATGCGGACCCAGGTGACCTGGCGAAGGTTTTCACCTTCCAGCTCGACCATGGTCTCGGTGACCTTCTTGATCATTTCCTGCTTCTGATCGTGGGTAAAAACGTCCTTGATGATGTCAATCGTTACGAGCGGCATGTCAGTCTTCCTTTTCAATAATTTCTCATTTGGTTTTCAGAACAACCGGCTGGTTGCCCTGCCGATGAACAGGGAGATATCCGGACCCGCCGCGCAGGTTTAGTTCACGGTTTGAAGTAAACCGCTACAAATTCTGAAGTTTGTTGGTATACTGGCCCCAGGGTTCCCGGGGAGGACATACCCATGAAATACAACCAGTTTTGCCCGGTTTCGAAAGCCGCCGAGATTGTCGGCGAGCGCTGGTCCCTGCTGATTTTGCGCGAATTGCTGATGGGCGGACGCCGGTTCAGCGAGCTTCAGCGCGGGCTTGGCTTCATATCGCCGGCGCTGCTGACGACACGCCTCAAACAGTTCGAGGGCCACGGTCTGGTCGTCCGGCGCCAGATCAAGGGCGGCCGGGGCTATGAGTATTTCCCGACGCCTGCTTGCGAGCAATTACTGCCTGTCATTATCGCGCTGGGCGAATGGGGGCTTTGCTGGGCACGGGAGAATGTATCGGAGGACTTCGACCCGGAAATGCTGCTTCTTTATCTGGAACGCAGTATCGACCCGAAGAACCTGCCCGGAAATTCCACGATCATCCGGTTCGAATTCCGGGATCTCGACCGGCAGAATTTGTGGTGGATTGTCGTAGAGGGGCACAAGGTCGATGTTTGCCTGAATGATCCGGGGCGCGAGGTGGATGTCTGGTTCACGACCACACTCAAAGCCATGTCGGATGTCTGGATGGGTGACCGCACCTACAAGGACGCCCGGGCAGCTGGCGATCTGGATGTCCAGGGATTGCCGGCCCTGACGCGAAATATCAGCAGCTGGCTGACACCGTCAGTGTTCGCGGCCTCCCCCAGAGCGGCCTGATCTCTTTCCCCTTTTTCAACCGCTGTGCTAGGGCGTCCATCATGGCCCCGTAGCTCAGCAGGATAGAGCATCAGATTCCTAATCTGGAGGTCGCAGGTTCGAATCCTGCCGGGGTCACCAGTCAGCGGTTCGGGGTCATCCAGAATGAAAATCGGTACACGCAAGAGCAAGATGGCCCTGGCCCAGACGCATGAAATCATTGCGGCCCTGGAAGTCTCGCATGCCGGTCTTCGCGTGGAAATCGCCGAAAACGATACAGCCGGCGATACAGACCAGACCAGCAAGCTTCTGGTTCATGGTGGCAAGGGTGGTGCCTTCGTTGCCGGGATCCGTGAGATGATGCGCCGTGGCGATATCCATATGGCCATGCATTCGCTGAAAGATGTTCCCGGAAACGAGGAAACACCTGGCCTGGTTTTTGGTGCCTACCGCCCACGTGAAGATGCCCGCGATGCACTGGTGTTGCCGCAGAGCCGGACTTTTGAAGAATTCGAAGCCGCGCAGGGCGAAGGCTTTCGCATCGGGACCAATTCGGTCCGGCGCGCAGCGCAATTGCGCCGCCATTATCCCGGAGTGGAGATCATCCATTTCCGCGGTGCGGCCGATACGCGCATTCACAAGCTGGACAATGGTATTGGCCAGGCCCTGCCGGATGGCGGTACAACGCCGCCCGCAGATGGTCTGATCATGGCAGCTTCGGGACTTGGCAGGGTCGGCCTGTCAGACCGGATCAGCCACACCTTCGAGACCGAAGACATCCTGCCCGCGGCGACACAAGGAATCGTTGTCGTCGAGTGCGTGGCGGACGACTGGGCAACGCGGGAAAAACTGATGGCCATCAGTGATGCAAGGGCTGCACTCGAAGCGGAAGCCGAACGCGAAGTGTTGTGGGCACTGGACGGGCATTGCAATTCACCCATCGCGGTTCATGCCCGGCTTGAAAATGGAGGGCTGACCCTGTCCGCCGAAGTCCTCAGCCTCGATGGCCAGACATGCCTTCGAGCAAAAGGAACAGGCCCCGCGGATCAACCCAGGGCCCTCGGACGGGCAGTAGCTCTGGACCTGATCGGCCAGGGCGCGCTGGATATTATTGAGCGGACGCGTCCAGCCTAGGCACGCGGCCGGTCCATGCTCACTGCGCGGCGGTTCGAACCGCCACACTGGTCGCACCAACATAGGTTCCGCCCGGCGTGGTGAAATTGACGAAAATCCGGTTGGCCGCCGGATCATTGGCAATATCGCCAGACGACTGCACAAAAACAGCAAATGTCGCGGTTGAATCCGTTCCCATTGTCAGGGATATCGAGGCTGCGCGACCGGTTTCGCACTCGCCCGTGACGGCATTGGTGCGGCAAATGTCCAGCAGCTCCAGCGATGGTGTCCCGGCGCTCGCCTGAGGCGTCACGTTTACCGTGCCCAGCGAGCGCAGATTGATACTGGCGACCGAAAAGGCACCGGCTCCGCCGCCTGCGGGCAATTCGACAATTCCGTTATTTCCCATCGTAGCCGCCAGAGCGACAATGTCCGGCAGGGACAGGCTGGTGGACGAAAAGCGGAAGGTATTCACCCCGGCGTGGCTGGGTGCCGGTGCCCGATTGGCACAGACAGTATCAATCCTCAGATCGCTGAAAGCCTCGGCGCTCGGACGCGTTAACGAAAAGACAAAGGTCTGCAGCCCGCCTGCGGGGATATCGACACGCGTGCCTTCCGGCGCGCTGGGCAGATTGGTCGCCGGGTCTGTCGGTCTGAATACAAACTGGCCCGGCGATGCGCCATGAAGCTCCAGGCCACAATCCTCGGCGACACTGCCGCTGGATGCCGGGTTGATGATAGCCAGGAAAGCGGTCGCTGGTGTTCCCTGCGCCACGGTGCGGCTGTAGGGAAGGATCGCAGACACGACCGGCATGCCTTCGGGCCGGTAGTCCCGCACATTGAAACCGGCGGTCCGAATAGAGCGGGCATTGTCCGTCGGTGTCGTCGTATCATCTCCCGGTGAACCGGCGAGATGTGGCGCACCGCAGGTCTGGCCAAAACAATCGGAATGGCCGGGATTTGAAAAGCGCGGCACCCAGGCTTCGTTCGCATAATTGGTGGTGTTGCAATTCACGCCCGAACGGCGGCTGTCATACGCCATGATGGTGCGAATGCTGCAATCGATGCGATGGCCGTAGGAATAGAGAAACACGGCAGGGCTGCTCGTATTCTCGACATTATGGGTGGACCCCAGATTGTGACCCACCTCGTGGGCAAAGGTCAGGTCACCGCAATTGGCGGCCGTGCCATTGCCGTCAGGTCCGTCCCCGGTCACGGCAATTCCCAGCACCCAGTCTTCTTCAGGTGTGATGACTTCTTCAGCCCCGAAACCGGGGACATAGGCGACACCGCAATAGGTTTGTTGGGCACGCCAGTACCGGCGCAACATCACCACCACATCCGCACCCAGCGCATTCCGCCATTCCAGGAGGCTCGAGAGATCGCCATTATTGATGCAGCCACCCGGCCCGTTCGAGCATTCGCCGCCATTGACGTCCGGTTCGGATCCGGGATGGCCGAAACTGGCGCCGGCAAACAGATCGTCGATGGATTCCAGCGTCGAGGTTGTTTCGGTCCACACGCCCGGAACCGGCGTGGCCCCGGCAAAACGGGCCCGCAGCCCGGTATCGCTGTCGATCAGGGCCTGGTCGAGCACATTCACCAGGTGCTGCAACCGGGTCATCAGACCCATCCCGTAGAAGCTTCTCATGCCATCCGTATAGACAATGGCAATGTCGATCGTGCCATTCGACCCGGTTGCCACGGCCCGGGCGATGGCCGTTTCATCCAGCGAGATGTCAGGCAATTCGCGGTCCGTCAGCACAGGCGACAGATAATCGGTATCCGGTTCCAGGGGCGCACCATGATCGCGTTGCCAGATGGACGCTTGTCCCGCCGCTGCAGGCGCGAGACGCCAGGCGCCGTTCGGAGTCGCCAGATAGGCGAAGGCTGCACCCGGACCTTCGGTCAGAATGAGCCTGTAGGGCTCACCTGCCTCTGCGAGATGACCGACCCAGACACGCGTCCCGTTTTCTTCGCCCGAACGATCAAATGCGACCGCGTATTCGCCGTCAGGCAGGGTCAGTGTGACCGTGTCGCCCGGAACGGCATCAAGCGCGCTAGCCGATAGCCCTGTATATCCCGGTCCGTCATCGCCTTCGCGTGTCAGCAGCGCATTCTGTGCCAGAGCCGAAGCGCTGAACACCAGAACCGCCAAGGCCGATATCGCCCATTTGAACATCTCGCACTCCCCAGTCGAACCAGCCAATGCTAGCCGGGCCGCAGGTCACCCGGTTTCACTTTCGCGTGAGAGAGATGACGGTCTTGTCAGGCCCGCATCTCGACAGGCAGGCCGGCTTGCGGTCATTGTGCGGGCAGAAAAACGGGGAGAATCCGGATGGACCTGGAAGGCAAGATCGCAATCGTCACCGGCGGCGCGGGCGGGATCGGCGCAGCCGTCGCACGGGAATTTCACTCACGCGGTGTGAAAGTCGCCTGCTGCGACCTTGATGGCGAGGCGGCCCATGCGGTTGCCAGTGAATGCGGCGGGTTCGGCAAGCGCGTCAATGTCGCTGACGAGGGCGAGATGGCGGTCTTCATTTCAGAAGTCGAGCGGGATCTCGGACCGGTCGACATTTTCTATGCCAATGCCGGGGTCGGCTATATGGACGGCCCGCTGGGCGGTGCCGGGTCAGCTCCCAACGCCAATTGGGAGAAGGCCTGGAACATCAATGTGATGCAGGCTGTGTATGGGGCCCGGCTGGTGATCCCCGGTATGGCGAAGCGCGGCGGCGGCGCCTTCATGATTACCGCTTCAGCAGCCGGCCTGCTCGCCCAGATCGGCGATGCGGCCTATTCCGCGACCAAGGCGGCGGCGATCTCTCTGGCCGAGAGCATTTCCATCAGCCATGGCGATGATGGCATCCAGGCGCACGCCATCTGCCCGCAATATGTGAAGACCAACATGACCAAGGATCTGCCCGAGGTGATGACATCGGTCGATGGCATGATCAGTGCCGAGGATGCCGCAAAGACGATTGTCGACGGCGTGGCGGAAAACCGCTTTCTGATCCTCACCCATCCGGTGGTCGCCGATCACTTCGCGAAAAAGGCCGGCGACAGAGACCGCTGGCTGGGTGGCATGCGAAAGCTGCGCCGCATGCTGATGGAGATGAATGGCGGGCGCGTGGTTTAGACCAGCGCAATCACCCCGCCCTGGCCGCCGAACGGTCCGCCTTTCGCGCGGCGGCAGGAAAACAGGGTTTCATCGGCGAACGTACAGGCATCCGACACCCAGATATTGGTTCCGGGAATCCCAGCCTCCAGCAGCTGGCGATGGACAGCGGCGGTATTGTCGAGCTTTGCCCCGCCCTCGGCGTCGACAGGGCCGGCAAGACCGTCCAGCGAACCGAACACATCCACGAAGTCTTCCAGCACTTCCGGGCCGACCCGGTAATTGTTCTGGCTGATAGCCGGGCCAATCGCCGCCAGCAGGTCGGCGGGCTTCGAGCCATAGGCCACATTGAGGGCGTCAATCGCCTGACGGGCGATCTCCTGGACGGTGCCGCGCCAGCCGGAATGAACGGCTGCGATTGTGTTGGCGACGGGATCGTGGATCAGAAGCGGCACGCAATCAGCGGTCTGGGCGACGAGGCCGATACCGGGCCGGTCGGTGATCATGGCATCGCCCTCACCGGCCACGCCATCGGCCGGCGCACGGTTGATCATGATGACGCGATTGCCATGGACCTGCCGGGCAAAGACCAGATGATCAACGCCCAGCGCGGCCCGCACCCGTTTACGATTTTCCGCGACATTGGCATCGGGATCACCTTCGCGGCGCGACAGGTTGAGACTGGCAAACGCCCCCGTGGAAACGCCGCCCGCACGCGTCGTGAAGCCGTGCACCAGACCGGGCCGGTTCAGAATCGGGGATTGGATCAGCGGCAGGCTCACAAAGTCTCCTCCGGCAGAAAGCCGATGCGGTTGTTTCCAAGATCATAGCCCGCGCGCGCCTGTTCAACCGCACTGAGCAGATTGTGAAGCGCCGACCAGTCATCCCTCTCATGGACAGGGGCCCAGGCGGCCTCCATCGTCTCGATCGTCATGTGAACTGGATCGGTCTGCATGAAACAGGAGTGAGCCAGCCGTTCCGGCCGTTCCGGCTTATGTTCTGCGAACAGGTTGGCGAAGGCCTCATATTCCGGTCCGGAATAGTCCCGGTCGGACTGACTGATCCGCCCCTTCTCGCCGCAGAAATGATCAAAGATTGCCGCTTCAAAGGGCAACTGGCTGGCCGCCATAAAGGCGATGAAGGCGCGGACCATATCGCCGGAATTATCCTGTTGCGCCACGCCGAGGCGGCGGCACCAGGCGATGGTCATCTCGCGCTCGTAAGCGTCCGGGAAGGTGTTCAGCACGTCGACCAGCTGGTCACGGTCGCCCACCGGCAGCAATGCCAAAGCCAGCTGCTGAAGCGCCCAGAAGACGGCCTCGGGCTGGCGCGCATAGGCATAAAGACCGGTCTCGTCGAAATAGGCTGCGGTGAAGCCCGGCTTGTAGGTCGGCAAGAAACGCCAGGGCCCGTAATCAAAGCTCTCGCCGGTGACATTGAGATTATCGGTATTAAGGACGCCGTGGACGAAACCGGCCGCCATCCATTGCGCGGCAAGGCGGGCGGTGGCACCTGTCACGGCCTCCAGAAAGGCGGTCGTCCGGGCCGGGCCGCTCAATCCGCTCAGCTCCGGATAGTAGGCAGCGATAGCATGGCCGATCAGAGCCTCAATCCGGTCCGGCGCCTGTTCATAGGCATGCCGCTGAAACGTGCCGAAGCGGACATGGGAGTGCTGCAAGCGTGTGAGCACGGCCCCGCGCGCCGGTGACGGTTCGTCATGGCGGTGGAGCTGATCGCCGGTCTCGAACACGCAGAAAGCCTTGGACGTATAGACGCCGAGCGCCTCGAGCATTTCGGCCGCAAGGATTTCCCGCACGGCACCCTTCAGCGTCAGCCGGCCGTCACCGGTGCGCGACCAGGGCGTCTGCCCGGATCCCTTTGTCCCGAAATCCAGCAGCCGGCCGTTTGGATCCCGCATCTGTGCGAAGAGAAAGCCGCGGCCATCGCCGATTTGCGGGTTGTAGTTCCGGAACTGATGTCCGTGATAGCGCATTGCCATCGGCGGGTGCGGATAGCCCTCGAATGGCCCGAACCGGGCAAAATGATCTTCCTTCTGCGTTCCGGTCAGATCGCCCAGGCCAATTTCCTTCGCCCAGCGCCCATTCCACCAGCGCAGTTTCAGGTCCGGAAAATCTGCCGGATCAACAGGATCGGCGAAATCGGACCCCAGCTCGGCAAATGCCGAAACGGGAGAAAAACTCATAGGCCCAGCCCGTCACGCAAAACCTTGGCCGCCTGCTCGCACTGCTTGTCGGCACCGATTGCGACGCGCGTCATGTTGAAATAGCCGTGCGGCAATCCCTTGGCCAGTTGATAGCTGACCGCGACGCCCGCTGCCTGCAGGCGATCACGATAGGCCTGACCTTCATCAAGCAGCGGATCCAGCTCGGCGGCCACGATATGCGTTGGCGGAAGCCCGGAGAGGTCATCGGCAAACAGGGGCGAGATCCGCGGATCCATGGGATCGGTACCGGCGCAATACGTATCGCGGATCCAGTCGAGCGCGCGCGCAGACAACATGTGCCCCTCAAGCATTTTCGGCTTGATCTTTCTTGTCTCCGCCAGTTGCAGGAGCGGGTAGATGAGGAGCTGGAAATCGATCTTGTCGCGTCGCGCCAGCGTCACGGCCGCGGCCAGCCCTCCACCGGCCGAGTCGCCGGCCACAGCCAGTTTCCCGATCGGCTCGCTTGCTGCCCAGTCCAGAGCGGCCAGGGCATCCTCGAAAGCGGCCGGGAACGGGGCTTCCGGTGCCAGGCGGTAATCAACGGCCAGAAGGCGGCATCCGGTCTGGGCGCACAGGCGCTGGGCAACGCGATGGTGACTGTCGAGATCCCCGAACGCGTAGCCTCCGCCATGGTAGAAGACGATCAGCGCATCAGCGGCATTATCCGGCACATAGAGACGCGCGGGGATTTCGCCGGCCGGACCGGGCACGCTGATTTCCTGGACATCGGCAACAGGCGGTGCCGGACTTTCCATGAAGGGCACCAGCTTGCGCATGGCTGTCCGGCCATTCTTGCGGCTGGTCTCGGGCGCAAACGGGTCCGGCAGACCCGCGCGTTCCATCAGATCGGACCAGTTGAAGGAATTCGCCATGACCAGCAGTTAAGCGCGGCTCGCGGGATTCGCAATGCGATTTAGTGAAGCGTGACGTCCATGTCGCGCTCGAGCCGGCCGGCCAGCGCATCTTCGACCACGCTTTTCAGTGCCCGCCAGGCATCAGCCCGCTCTTCATCGCCGGCTTCTTCCATTTCACCAACCGCCAGATCGGCATAGCCCAGCGCCTTGGCACCGTGACGGTCAACCAGAAGGAAGGCGAGCGAAAGCATGTCAGACGGGGTGATGCGGCTGGCGGTGATCATGGGTCAATCTGGCTCCAAAACGGGTTTGGCTTCTGACAAAGCAAGCTGCTTGCCATTCCGGGTAAGCGCCGAGCAAAGCATTTTCAATGACTTGGATGAATGCAGGCTGACCCGCACGCGGCCAGCTTTGCCGTCAGGTCTTTTCTGCCGGGCGTTTTGAGCCGGGTGCGTAGCCGCCGCCGTCCAGATAGGCGCGCTCCTCCGGCGTAGACGCACGGCCCAACGCTTCATTGCGATAGGGAAAGCGGCCGAACTTGACGATCACATCCCGGTGCAGGCGGGCATGATGGAGATTGGTATTACCGGCCGGCATGCGCGTCGTGAACAGCTCGATGGACATGTCCTGATCGGCCAGATCCTCGGAATGCATGAAAGGCATGTAGACGAAGGAACGCTGGGCCACCGGCAATGCCCGGTCCTGCCCTGAATCAATCATGGTGCGGGCGATCTGTCGGGCCAGCGAGTCGAAATCGAACGCCTTGCCCGAGCCGCGCCAGACATTGCGCGTGAACTGGTCGAACAGGATGAGCAGCGCCAACCCGCCCTCCGGCGTTTCCATCCAGGGATGGATGCCATTGTCGAACCGGCGCGCTTCCTCCTCGATGGTCCTTGCGAACTTCCGGCGGATTTTCGCGTCAAATTCCGGTGTCGACACAAAATGGAGCTTCGGTTCGGTTTCCTCGAACCAGAATTGGAGGATATCGGTGGGTTGGGTCATGGTTGCCAGCGTAGACAAAAGCACAGGGGGGCCAAGTCAAACCTGCGCGAACAGGGCCAGAGACGATATGGTCAGGGCGTCGACGAGCTCGGCCCGTGACACAGGCAGGAGAACCGTGGGTGTCTGCTTGGGATAGAGGACGTATTCGACGCTCGTGCTCACGCAGATCAGAACCATGGCATCCGCGACACGGCGCTCGGCTTCGGTCGGGTTTTCCTGGAATATCAGCTCAGCCATCGCACGATAGACATTCTGCCGGGACGGGTTGGCGTTATCGGGAACGATCCGGTCATCGACGCGGCTATTGAGATGGAGGGCGCGCACAAGTCCGCGATTGTTTTCGAACAGCGCCAGAATATGGCCGATGACAGCGCGAACCCGAATTTCCCTGTCCGGCGATTCGAAGGCGGGATCCGACATCATGGCCGCGAACCACTTCTCCACGCGCTGATTGTAGACCTCGTAGAGTAGCGGAAGCAGCGCTTCCTTGGCCGTGAAGCGGCGATAGAAAGTACCCACAGCGACACCGGCCTGACCCGTTATGTCGGCAATGCTGATTTCTTCAAAACTTTGATTTTCAAGCAATTCAAGCGTGGCCTCGACCAGCCGCGCCTGCATCTCCCGGCCACGTTTCTGGGTGGGCGGGATAATTCTGACGGCCGTCGGGTTGAAATGTGAATTCATATTCGCTTTATATCATTGCGAATTCATATTCACAAATAGTCATGACAGGAGATCGCTATGACTGAGGCTGATCGTTCTTTTGATCTGCGCATCCTTTTCGCCGCCCTGATCGGTGTGCTTGGACTGCTGGCCTGGCAAGTGCTTGGAGGCGGGATCGCCGTCGCGCTGGTCGGAAACAGCAATCCGCTCTTGCTCTACCTTTTCATCAAGGGTGTGTTCGCCGGCTTCATTATTTTGCTGGCAATCCTGTTCGGGCGCCTCGAGGCCGTCGGTTTCAGGCGCCCTGCCGGCCTGTCTTCACTGGTTTACGGCACACCGGTTATCGCGCTTTCGCTACTGCTGGCCTCTCAAATGCTGCAAACCGGACTGGTTGTTTCGCTAGCGGTTGCCGCCGGTTGGGCGCTGATGGCGCTTTTCGTGTCGATCGGTGAAGAGACTGTGTTCCGCGGGCTGCTCTATCGGCTGATGGCGCCGCTCGGATACTGGGCAACGGCTATTGTGACTTCCTCCGCTTTCGGCGCCATCCACCTGCTCGGTCTGTTTTCGCCCCTGCCGGACGCTCTGATCTATGCGCAGTGCATTTTTGCAGCCAGTGTCGGTCTTGTGCTGTTCACCGTGAGAACAGCGGGTGGGTCGCTCTGGACCGTGCTGTTCCTCCACTGGTTTATTGATGCTGCGGCCTTCGTCTCTGCAGGTGGGGTAAATCCGGCTCTGGCAAACGCCGATGAAGCCATTCCACGTTTCCTGTTGGGCGCTGCCATTATGTTGGCCTGGGGCCTGCCGGCTGCAGTCATCCAGAAACGCCGTCTTTCACGAAGGGAAAGCCATCAATCGTCGGGTCCGGATACCGCCGGGGCGGTTGTCGCCTAGCCGCTTCCGCCCTTGTCGTTCGCGTCATCCGCATGAATCCGGTTGGCGCGGACAACAAAGAAAAAAGCGATCGAGCCGAGATAGGATCCCACCACCATGAAGGCCACCATAAGCGGCATGTTGCGCATGCCGGCCCCACTCTCCCCGACCGGGCCCAGCCAAACCAGATCACCGGGATCAACCTGCCGGGTCTGGTGAATCCAGTAACCGAGGCTGGAAAAATCGGTGAAGGCGAAGAACACGCCCATGCCGGCCTGCAGCGCGACGATCGTGTAGATCACGAGGAAAAGTGCCGCGACCCAGCGGCCCATACGGTGCGCCAGGAAATAGCTGGCCGAGATCATCGCCACCAGGACGGCCATATAGTTGGAGAACACCATGTTGGCGGTGTTCAGATAGTCGGCAAACAGGCTCGCGGCTTCATAATCGGTCATTTCATGCCCCCGGCAGCGAGCATGGCGCGCAGCGTGAGGGATGGCAATGCGAGCAAACCATTCCGCATCGGTCGACCGCGAGGCGCCCTCCAACATGAAAGACAAACCAGCTCAATCCGATCTCTTCCGGCAGGCATCCGTTAACCAAAAATCCACCGTGTTTCCAAACCAGATATCAATAGCTGCATTGTATGTTAGCGGTCCCAATTATGGAGGCTGACATGCGTTGGGTCTCAGGAATGAGGGCTCAAACCGTAGAGCTGGCGAAACGCTGGCTAACGAACAAAGGTGGCAATGTCGCCATTGTTTTCTCGCTCGCGCTATTGCCCATGGCGGCGGCAGGCGGAGGTGCCCTGGACCTCGCGCGTGCAGAGAATGTCCGCGACCGGATGCAGCAGGCTGCCGACACGGGGGCACTTGAAGCCATGGTACTCCGCCGGCAGACCGATGCGGTTCGTGTGCAGTCAGCTACCGATCTGACCCGCAACAATCTTGCCGACTTCAACGACCTGACAGACTTTTCGATCGCGGTTTCGGTCTCCAGCACTGATGCGACAGTCGATATATCCACCGCCATACCGACAAATTTTCTGGGACTCGTCGGCATCAATACGATCGAGCCAGAGGTGACAGCGACGGCTCGCGTTACGCCTGGCGATGTACTGCCGATCTGTGTTTTGGCGCTCAACCTGACTGAGGACCGTGGAATCGAAGCGTCCGGCGGCTCCAGCTTTTATGCT
This sequence comes from Hyphobacterium lacteum, assembly GCF_036330345.1. Classification (NCBI taxonomy): domain Bacteria; kingdom Pseudomonadati; phylum Pseudomonadota; class Alphaproteobacteria; order Maricaulales; family Maricaulaceae; genus Hyphobacterium; species Hyphobacterium lacteum. The sequence goes on along the minus strand of NZ_JAZDRP010000003.1, from coordinate 350,370 downwards.
GAGAACTGCATCGTACACGTCAATTCGAACAATGATGAAGCCGTCAACTTTAGCGGCGGCGGCTCGCTGAACTCGGGCGAGAATTGTTTCGTCGGTGGCGTAAAACAAGGCCTCGAGAGGATGACACCGGCGCCAACGCCTGACTGTGCTGTCATTGAAGACCCTTTCTACAGCCATTACCGCCCCGTCGTTGGTCCGTGTGATCATGACGAGGAGGTACGCGTATCTGGCCATGAAACATTCGACCTCTATCCGGGCACCTATTGTGGCGGGCTGAATGTGTCCAGCGCTGACAATGTGATCTTCCACCCCGGTGTTTACGTGATCGTTGGTGAATTCCGCTCGACGGGCGGCAGCCGGATGGAAGGTGAGGAAGTCAGCTTCTTCCTGACGGGTGAAGACGCCGGCCTCGAATGGTCAGGCGGTGGCGAATATTATTTCACGGCACCGCAGGACGGGCCGATGCGCTCCATGCTTGTCATGCTCGACCCGGATGAACCGAACATCGGAGACAGAAGTCATCTGTCTGGCGGGGCGGGCACCTATTACGAGGGCAATATCTACCTGCCAAATCAGCACCTTACGGTTTCGGGCGGTGGCATCACCAGCAATCCTTCGCCCTATACGGCTCTGGTGGCGGATACGTTCACCTACTCTGGTGGCAGCACACTTTTGGTAACGGTCGATCCGAACGCGTCCGAGACACCGGTTTCCCGCGAGCTTTATGCCAGCGCCAATCAGCGCATCGTTCTGGTGAACTAACGCCTGATGATGATCTCGGCACTGGCACATGCTCAGGGAAGGATGTTCGCCACCCGAGACTGATAAGATCTATCTTCGCTCTGGCATCTGGCTTGCCCAGCCGAAGCTCGCGTCAGCGAGCGAAGGCTGGTGCCCCTGGCCCGACTCGAACGGGCACTTCCGAAGAAAACGGATTTTGAATCCGTCGCGTCTACCAGTTCCGCCACAGGGGCTCCGTTGCGGGAGGCGGAAAATGCCCGCAACCCTTTCCCAATGCAATAGGCCCGCGCGGCGTCTGTTCACTCCTGAGAAATCGCACTAAGAGGGCGGAATGAGCGAAGCTTCCTATCCCGGTTCAGATGCCTCCGAAGGATTGGTGGCGCGCCTTGTCCATATCGGAGAGACGGCCCCGGAAGACGGCATTTCGCTGGGTGAATTCATCGAGGCGCTCGGCGAGCGGGCCTTCGGGGTCATGCTTTTCGCACTGGCAATTCCGGTGACGATTCCCTTCCTCTACGTCATCCCGCAAATCGTTTCCGTGCCCATGGCGGCCCTGGCCTTCCAGATGGCCGCGGGCCGCAACGAACCCTGGTTTCCGGAAAAATTCCGCGCCCGCCAGATGACCAGGGACGGGCTGGTGCGGATGGGGCGGACGGCCAGCAAATGGTTCGGCTGGATGGAACGTCTGGCGCGGCCGCGTCTTTTATTCCTGTCCGGCCATATCGGCGAGCGCGTGGTCGGTGCCGTCTTCTGCCTGTTCTGCGTCTCCATCCTGACACCCTTGCCGCTGACAAACTCGACACCGGGCATTGCCGTGGCGATCGGATCTCTGGGGCTGATCACACGCGACGGTCTGCTGATCCTGTTGGGATTGCTGCTCGGGATTGTCTGGATCGCCATCCTGGTGATTGGCGGCCCGGCGCTGATCTATGCGCTGATCGAATGGGGTCGCGGAATTGTGAGTGGCGGATAGCCCCTGCGGCTGAATGCGCGCTTTTCCAAGCCCCTGCCACGCCCTAAACTCCATACCATGAATTCGATCACGTCTTGCCTCACTGCCCAGCGCTGGCCGATTCTGGCCGCGATCGCCTCCGCCCTGATCCTCGGGGGCGCCTATTTCTTCCAGTATGTGCTGGGCTATGAGCCGTGCGCGCTCTGCTATGACCAGCGCCATATCCACAAGGCCGTCATCCTTGCCGGGCTGGCTGGCGGGCTGGGCATGATGTTTGTCCCTGCCCTGCAGAAATACGCCATGTGGATCTGCATCTTACTCGCGGCAATCCTGGCCTATTCCGCTTATTTCGCCGGTTGGCATGCCGGGATTGAATATGACTGGTGGGAAGGCCCCGCCAGCTGCACGACAACCGGCTCGGTGGATTTCTCGACGGTTGATCTGATGGCGGTGCTGGATGGAACAGCCCCGGTCGTTCTCTGCGATGAAGCGGCCTGGACACTGCTGGGCATCTCCATGGCCGGCTATAATGCCATCATGTCGTTCGGCCTGGCCATTGCCTCGGCCTATATCGGGATCAAGCGCCGGTGAGCCGCGCGCCGCGCCCCATACTGCCCGGCAAAATTGCCGACGAGGCCCGCACGGCGGAGATGATTCGCGTCGATCATGCCGGCGAATATGGTGCCGTGGCGATCTATGAGGGCCAGCTGGCCGTGTTCTCGAAAATCCCGTCAAAGACGCATATCGCCAACCAGCTGCAGCATATGGCCGAAGACGAGGAGGCGCATCTGGATGCCTTTGATGATTATATCCGCACACGCGGTGTCCGCCCGACCGCGCTGATGCCGATCTGGAAAATTGCCGGGCGCACACTCGGCGTCGCCACGGCGCTGATGGGCGAGAAAGCTGCCCATGCCTGCACCGAAGCGGTCGAGACGGTGATCGAGGGCCATTACACCGACCAGATCGCCGAGCTGGAAGCGGCCGGTGAAACCGAATTATCGACGCGCTTCACCCAGTTCCGCGACGAGGAAGTCGCGCACAAGGACCTCGCCGTCGACGAAGGCGCGAGGGAGGCGTTCGGCTATCCGGTGCTGTCGCGGGTTATCGAAGCTGGCTGCCGCACGGCCATCGCGCTGACGACAAAGATATAGAAGACTCTTTCAGCCGTATTGCCGAACCGCAAAACTGGTTCCCACTTTTGCTGGCAATACTCTAGCGCTCCAGCTCCGCATCCCAGTAGAGATAGTCCATCCAGCTGGCATGCAGGTATTTGGGCGGGAATCGCCTTCCCTGAGCCTGCAGCTGGTGCATGTTCGGGCGATAGGCGCGCGGATCGGGCATGCCGGCCTGGCGGGGTGTGCGTCCGCCCTTCTTCAGATTGCAGGGCGAGCAGGCCGCGACGATATTTTCCCACGAGGTGCAGCCGCCTTTCGAGCGCGGGATGACGTGATCGAAGGTCAGATCCTCGACCTTGTCGCGGCCACAATAGACGCAGGCGAAACCGTCGCGCAGCCAGACATTATAGCGGGTGAAAGCCGGCGCCCGGTTCTGGGCGACGTATTCATGTAAAGCCACAACTGATGGCGCTTCCATTTCCACGGACGGCGAACGGATCTTGTCTTCATAGGTCGAGACCACGGTGACGCGGTCAAGGAAGACATTCTTCACCGCCTCCTGCCAGCTCCACACGGAAAGCGGCCAGTAGGACAGTGGCTGATAATCGGCATTGAGAACGAGACAGGGCCATCCGGACGGGGCCTTTTCAAGCACTTGCATGGCGCCCTCCCTTTTGCGGGGTGGGACCGGCCATGCACATATGCCTAGCAAGCGTCCTGAACACGCACCTCCCTGAACGGTGATGCGGCGGGATTCTCAGCGAATCACGCCGATCTCCGTATGGACTATTTATACCGCCAAATACGTAACGCGCCTATGACGCTGATGTTAACCCTTGAGCAGGGATTTCTCAGGCGTAGGCGCCGGAAAACACCTTGCCCAGAAAACGCCCGCCAATGTCCAGCCCGTCCGGACCAATTCCATGAGGCACGCCGGGCGAGATATGCCACTGGCAGGACGCGCCGGCCTCGGCGAGGCCTTCGGCGGCATCGAACATCATACCCAGCGGAAGGACATCGTCGCGGTCGCCATGGATCAGCTGGATGGCCGGCTTGCACCGGATCTGTTCCTTCAGCGTCATGCGGCTGGGCATGGCGCCGGAATATCCCAGAATACCGGCCGGACCGGGCGACCGACGCAGACCGCAATGCAGGGACATCATGGTGCCCTGAGAAAAGCCGACCAGTGCCAGATCATTATCGGTCAGACCGTAACGGGTCAGCTCCTGATCGATAAAGGTGTTGAGGATCGGCGCCGCCATTTCAACGCCCCGATTGGCCTCTTCCGGATCCAGCCGGGTGATCGGGAACCATTGATAGCCATTGGGCGCGCCCGGCACCGGCTCGGGGGCGTTGGGCGAAACAAATTGCGCATAAGGCAAATCGCGGGCCCACTGACCGGCCAGGCCGATCAGATCCTCGCCATTGGCGCCATAGCCATGCACGAGAATCACCAGCTTGCGCGGCTTTTGCCCGTTGGCGGGTGGCTGTCTGGGTCCGTCAATCATCATCGTTGCGGACTATAGGGCTGAGCGCGGGGACTTGAAGATGGCAAGCGCAGGCGCGAAACACTGAAGACATGAGCGAATTCGTGACCCGATTTGCCCCCTCGCCAACCGGCTATCTGCACAAGGGCCATGCCTTTTCGGCGCTGAGTGCTTTTGATGCTGCGCGCGCGGCAGACGGACGTTTTCTGCTGCGGATAGAGGATATCGACACGACGCGCTGCAAGCCGGAATTCGAGCAGGCGATCCATGGTGATCTGGCCTGGCTGGGTCTCAAGTGGGAGGCCCCTGTCCGACGTCAGTCGGAGCACTTCCCGGAATACCATGCCGCCATTGATCAGCTGGCAGCTCGCGGCCTCGTCTATCGCTGTTTCAAGACGCGCAAGGAAATCCTGGAGGATATTGCGCGTGCGCCGCATCATCCCGGCGAAGGACCGGACGGCGCGATCTATCCCCGCCCGGCCGAACCAATGAGCGCGGACGAGGAAACCGAACGGCTGGACGCCGGCGAGGCCTTTGCCTGGCGGCTGTCTCTGCGCGCAGTCGAGGCCGAGCTGGGCGATCTGTCGCGGCTCACCTTCATCGAGGAAGGCCATGGCCCCAACGGCGAAACGGGCGAGATCGCCATCCGGGCCGATCTGATTGGCGATGTCATTATCGGCCGCAAGGATGTCGGCACCAGTTATCACCTCGCCGTCACCATGGACGATGCGCTGCAAGGCATCAGCCATGTCATACGAGGCGAGGATCTGTTTTTCGCTACGTCCGTGCACCGCATCCTGCAATCCCTGCTTGGCCTTCCCGTCCCCGTTTATCGGCATCATGCCCTGCTGACGGGGCCGGACGGCAAACGGCTTGCCAAGCGGGACAGATCCCTGACGCTGAAATCCATCCGCGATAGCGGCATCAGCGCGCGCGAGCTGCGTCTGCAGCTCGGTTTCAATTGGTGATTTGCCTTTCCCCGGAAGGGGTATAAGCGGGCGATCAGGAGGGGGCATGACCGACACGTCCGAAAAATCTGTGCTTGTGGGCCTGATCGTTCTGATCATGGGGGCAGTGGCTATTGGAATGGCCGCACCGCTGGTCAAGCTGTCGGAACTGGGCCCGCAAACCGTCGGTTTCTGGCGCATGGCGCTGACGATCCCCTTTGCGTTCGCGTGGATGCAGTTCGACCGCAACCCACCCGCCAAGGCCGATGCACCGTCGGGCCCGAAGAAATGGCTCCATCTTGCCTTGCCCGGCCTCTTGTTCGCTGGCGATCTCGCCTTCTGGCATGCCGGCATCAAGATCACGAGCGTCGCCAATGCGACCTTCCTCGCCAATCTCCAGCCGGTCTTCGTGGTGTTGGCAGCCTGGCTGATCTTCAAGGAAACCATCACGCGGCAATTCCTGATGGCAGCCGGACTGGCCGTCGCCGGCGCGGCCCTCCTTTCAGCCGGAAACCTGACCGTGGCCCCAGATCGCTGGCCGGGCGATGCGCTCTCGATTGCTACAGCGGTCTGGTATGCCTCTTATATTCTGGCGGTGCGGCAGGCGCGCCGCTTTGCCTCGACCGGCACAGTGATTTTCTTCACCGCTCTGGTGACGGCGCCCATCCTGGCACTGACAGCGCTTGGCTTTGGTGAAGACATCATGCCTCCCACGCTGACTGACTGGCTGGTGTTGATCGGGCTCGCCGTCGGCGTACAGATTATCGGTCAGGGAGGTGTTGCCTTCGGGCTGGGCCGCGTTCCCGCCCCGGTGGCCTCGATCATTATCCTGATCCAGCCCGTCGTGGCCTCCATCGCCGGTTGGATAATGTTCGGCGAAGCCTTCGCGCCCATGCAATATGCGGGCGCCGCCCTGGTGATGACTGGCGTCTACTGGGTGCAACGGCGTTCACGCACTGCGGCATCTCGCGGCTTGGCGAAACCGCCCGGCAAGGGCTAGAGACGAAGGCATGGCTAACGACACCGCTCAAAATGACGTCTTCCTGCGCGATCTCTGGTATTTCGGGATTGTCGGGGACGAGGTCAAACCCGGCCAGATGGTCCAGAAGGAGCGTCTGGGCGAACTGATCCTGTTTGGCCGCACGCATGAGGGCGAAGCCTTTGCGATGACGGATATCTGTCCACACCGGGCGATTCTTCTGTCCGGCGGCGAAATGGTGAAGGGCGAGACCGGCACCGAGGTTCAGTGCCCCTATCATGGCTGGCGCTTCCGGCCCGACGGACAATGCGCCTTCATTCCCTCGCTGACGGCCGATCAGACCGAGGCGATGGATATCTCGAAGATCAAAGCCAAGACCTATCGCGTGCATGAAAGCTACGGGATTGTCTGGATCTGGTTTGGCTATGACCATGATGCCGAGCCCTGCCTGCCGCCGCCAACCCTCGACATTCCCCGGGATTCGAAAGTCCGGATGTATGAGGAGTGCGATTTCCATTGTGACATGGATGCGGCCGTTATCAGCCTGATGGATCCGGCGCACATTCCCTATATCCATAACCAGTCATGGTGGCGCACGCCCAAGACCATGCATGAAAAGCAGAAGACGTTCGGACCGATCGATCGCGGCTTTTCCATGCTGCCGCACAAGCCGTCCTCGAACTCCTTCATCTACAAGCTGTTCGGCAAAGACATCACGACCGAGATCCAGCTGGAGCTGCCCGGTCTGCGCCCGGAATACATGAAGGCGGGCGACAAGCACGTCACCACGGTGACGATTGTCACGCCGGTGAGCGCCAACAAGACCATCATCTCGATCATTCTCTATTGGAACCATGCCGCGGTCTCGCTGGTGCCGAAATGGCTGATCCGGCGCGCCATCCATGTCTTCATGAAGCAGGATTCAACGGCCGTGGACTCGCAGGCGATCGGTCTGTCCTACGATCCGCCACAGATGTTCATCCATGACAGCGACATTCCGGCCAAATGGTATCTCGCCCTGCGGCGGAACTGGGAGAAGCATCGCAAGGAGGGCGCTGATTTCGTCAATCCGCTGAAAGAAAACAAGACGCTGCGCTGGCGCAGCTAGGGTGCGACAAAGCGTGATTGGACGCGCACCGCGCTGAGGCCTAGGTAATCGCTCATGATGATGTTCCTGAACATATTGATCGTCCTGTCACTTCTGGCTGTACTGGTGACGCTTGTCCTCGGCTTCGTGAATATGGCGCGGGGCGGCGAAGGCGCCGGAGCACGCTCGAACGTGCTCATGCGCTACCGGGTCGGCATCCAGTTCGTCGCCATCATCCTGATGGTGGTGGGCTTCATGATCAAACAGTCGATGGCGGGCTAGCGCTTGGTTCGCCTCACCAAAATCTACACGAAGACCGGCGATGCCGGCCGGACCCGGCTGGGTGACATGTCCGAGGTCGGCAAGACCGATCTCCGCGTTGAAGCGTATGGCAGTGTCGATGAAGCCAATGCCGCTATCGGGCTGGCGCGGGTCATGTTGGCGGGGTCTCCGCTGGATAAGCTGCTCGAGCGGATCCAGAATGAGCTGTTTGATCTGGGTGCTGATCTGTGTGTTCCGGACACCGGCGAAGACCCGGGTTTTGAACCGCTGCGCGTGACCGCAAAACAGGTCGAAGCGCTGGAAACCGCCATCGACGAGTGGAATGCGAAGCTGGAACCGCTGGACAGCTTCATTCTGCCAGCAGGCTCGGAAGCCGCAGCGCGCCTGCATGTCGCGCGCACCGTTTGCCGCCGTGCCGAACGGCGGACGGTGGCGCTGGCTGACACCGATCCGCTGCTGAACCCGGAAACCGTGCGCTATCTCAACCGGCTGTCCGATCTGCTATTTGTGCTAGCGCGCATCGCCAATGACGAAGGCCGGGCCGACGTCAAATGGGTGCCCGGAGCTTCCCGCGATTAATTCCGCTCGGGAACAAGCAATTTGCAACCCCACCGACTAGCCGCTGACCGGCAATCGTCTATTTGTTGCAGTCATCGGCACTCTGCTGCTACCAGATTTATGAGAGACCGGGAGCCTCCCCATGAAATTCCTGACCGCCACCGCCATTGCCACACTGACCGCGACGGCCGCCCTTGCCGATCCGGTCGCCTATGATTTCGACAGGGCTCACACATTGATCGAGGCCAGCTGGATGCACCAGGGGCTGTCGCGCCAATCCCTGCAATTGACCGATTATGACGGCACGCTTCTGCTGGACTTCGACAATCCGTCCAACTCGACCGTCGACATCACTTTCAACCTGGTCGATGGCATCTGGGTGGGTGCACACCATGACCGTTTCATCGCCCACCTGAACTCGGACGAGATCTTCAATACCGCCGAATATCCGACCGCGCATTTCGTAGCCACGGGCTTTGAAACCGAGGATGGCGTGACCGGCACGATGTCCGGCGACCTGACGATTATCGGCGTCACGGTTCCGGTTTCGCTGGATGTCACGCTCAATCGCCTGCGCGATGATGGCACGGCCGGCTTCACCGCCACGGGCACGATTACCCGCACCGATTGGGGCCAGACCATCGGCATCTATGCCGGGGCGGTTTCCGACGAGGTGGTCATCACCATCAATACCGAGCTGCAAGTGGCGGCGACCGACGGCGAATAGCTGACGTCCACGTCACTCTGAACGGAGGCCGGTCCGCTTGGGCCGGCCTTTGTGCATGCGGGTTTGTGCGGTGCGGCAGATGCGTTGACTTCCGCGGTGTGCAATTGCAGTTTCGCGCCCTATTTCTTGTCCAGAGGATTGATGCGGGCTGTTCCACGCCCGCGCAGACCGGGGAAGTTCCATGAAGATACTCGTGCCCGTCAAACGGGTGATCGACTATAATGTGAAAGTGCGGGTCAAACCCGACCAGACAGGCGTCGATCTTGCCAATGTGAAAATGTCGATGAACCCCTTCTGTGAGATCGCGGTCGAAGAGGCCGTGCGCATGAAGGAAAAAGGCGGTGTCGACGAGATCGTGGTGGTGTCGATCGGCCCGGCCCAGGCGCAGGAAACCATCCGCACCGCTCTGGCCATGGGTGCTGATCGCGGCATCCTGATCCAGACCGATGAAACGGTGGAGCCTCTGGCGGTTGCCAAGCTGCTGGCCAAAGTGGTCGAAGAAGAAGCGCCGGGCCTGGTCATTCTGGGCAAGCAGGCGATTGATGACGATTCGAACCAGACCGGCCAGATGCTGGCGGCCCTGCTCGACTGGCCGCAGGCGACGTTCGCCTCGGAAGTCGTGATTGATGGCGGCAAGGCCAGCGTCACCCGCGAAATCGATGGCGGACTGCAAACCATTGCTGTTGAAACGCCGGCGGTCATTACCACCGATCTGCGTCTCAACGAGCCGCGCTATGCATCGCTTCCGAATATCATGAAGGCCAAGCGCAAGCCGATCGATATCAAGGCGCCTGGCGATTATGGCGTCGATATCGCACCGCGCCTGTCGGTCGTAAAGGTCACCGAGCCTGCCAAGCGCGAAGCCGGTATCAAGGTCGAAAGCGTCGCCGAACTGGTCGACAAGCTGAAGAACAAGGAAGGGGTGATCTGATGAGCATCCTTCTCGTCGCCGAACACGATAATGCCACCCTCAATGACGCCACGCGCGCAGCCGTCTCTGCTGCCAAGGCAATCGGCGGGGACATTCACGTCCTGGTCGCCGGATCCGGTGCCGGTGACGTCGCCAAGGCCGCTGCCGGTCTCGACGGTGTCGCCAAGGTGCTGCACGCCGACGCTGAGGTTTTCGCCAAACCGACGGCCGAAGCGCTGGAAGCGCTGGTTGTGCCGTTGATGGCGAATTACGATGTGCTGATGGCGGTCGCCTCCACGACGGGCAAAAACTTTGCCCCGCGTGTCGCCGCCAAGCTGGACGTGATGCAGCTGTCCGAGATCGTCGCGGTGGAAAGCGCCGACACCTTCGTGCGTCCGATCTATGCCGGCAATGCGATGATGACGGTGAAGTCTTCCGACGCGAAGAAAGTCATCACGGTTCGCCCGACCACGTTTGAAAAGGTGGGCGATGGCGGCTCTGCCAGCGTCGAGACCATCGATGCGCCTGCGGGTCCGTTCAAGTCGCAATTCGTGTCCGAAGAGTTGTCCAAGTCGGACCGCCCGGAACTGACGGCAGCCAAGATTGTCATCTCTGGTGGCCGAGGCATGCAGTCGGGCGACAATTTCGTCCTGTTGGACAAGATTGCCGACAAGCTGAACGCCGCGGTCGGTGCCTCGCGCGCCGCTGTGGATGCCGGCTATGTGCCGAACGATTATCAGGTTGGTCAGACCGGCAAGGTCGTGGCCCCCGAGCTCTACATCGCCGTGGGCATTTCCGGTGCCATCCAGCACCTGGCCGGTATGAAGGACTCCAAGATCATCGTCGCCATCAACAAGGACGAAGAAGCGCCGATTTTCTCGGTCGCCGATTACGGACTGGTGGCAGACCTGTTCAAGGTCCTGCCAGAACTGGAAGAAGAACTGACCAAGGCCGGTCTCTAGGGACCCACGCCGTCCGCTTCAGGAAAGGCCCCGGAGCTTCCGCTCCGGGGCTTTTTCTATGCGTGCAGACCTATTCTGCGCGATCAATGAAGGCATCCTCGACAGGAATGGCGACACCGTTGCGCCAGTTGATGGAAGCGATTTTCCATTCGCCTTCCGTCCAGACCGCAACGAATGTGTTGACGCCGGTGACGAAGACCTCGTCCGTATCTGTGCGATAGCCTTCATAGGCACTCAGCACCGTCGCGACCTCTCCATAGATATAGGTGGCGCGCCGGGTTTCGCGTTCGACAAATCCGACCTGCATCAGGAATTCACTGCTGGCTTCGATGTAATCGTCGACGGTGAGCGTGCGAGCAAGTGTCGTGCCATCGGGCCGCGGATTGACGACCGTCATCGACCCGTCTGGCAGGAACTGGCTGCGCATCTGATCCCAGTCGCGCTGCTCTCCGACACCGCCGGAAATCACCGCATAGGTCGCATCGATCAGCGCATCGAGTGAGTCCTGGTCCTGTGCGAAAGCGCCGGCACTGAAGCCAGCGGTCAAAATTGCGGCCGCGAATAGCCGTGCAGAATGGATCATCTCATCCCCCTCGTTCTGGCGGGGGACTATTCCCCTCCGGACGGAGGAGAGCACGTTAATTCGTGGTCATGCGATCAGCCGGTGCGAATGGCCGCCTCGATCAGGGCATGGGCATCCTCGGAATTCCATTCAGCATCACGCGGCATGCGGCCCATCTCGACGCCGCGGCGGCTGTAAAGGATGGATATTGGCAGCCCTCGTGCACCAACGGATGTCGGGCCCGCAAAGGAATTGTCATGGTAGACAGGCAGATTCTCCAGACCGTTTTCCTGGAAGAACTGCTCCGCCAATTCAATCCGGCGATCGGCACTGATGGTGACTACCTGGAAGTCGTCGCCGCCATAGCGCGCCTGCAATTCATCCAGAGCGGGCATCTCGACAATGCAGGGGGCGCACCAGGTTGCCCAGTAATTCACCAGAATGACCTGTCCCTCGAAATCGGCCAGCGTGCGCTCGACGCCTTCAGGATCAATGAAGGTATGCGACGGCCGGGGCGGGGCGTCATCGAGCGTCCGGAATCCCGACATTTCACCCCGCGCATAGGTTTCCAGCCCAGATGCCGCAGGCCGGCCCATACCGGAAAACAGCACATAGACGATTGCCGCCAGCAAAATGACCGTGCAAGTGATAATACCGATCTTGATATGCGATGCCTGCATCGCTGAACCCTTTCACGACTGGACCCGGCCATGACGGACGGAAAGACAAGTAATGCACTCTGGGGCGGCCGCTTCTCCGGCAAGCCCTCTGAAATCATGGAAGCCATCAATGCTTCCATCGGGGTCGATCAACGACTCGCGCTGGAAGACATTGCCGGTTCCATGTCGCATGCGGGAATGTTGGCCGCGACCGGTATCATTTCAAGCGAAGATGGCGCGGCAATCCAGCGCGGTCTCGAACAGATCCGTGGAGAGGTCCTTTCAGGCAAGATGCAATGGTCGACTGCGCTGGAAGATGTTCACATGAATATCGAAGCGCGTCTGAAGGAAATCATCGGTGAACCGGCGGGCCGCCTGCACACGGCGCGGTCCCGGAATGACCAGGTGGCAACCGATTTCCGGCTCTGGCTGCGTCAGGCCTGTGAGCGCATGCAGATTCTGCTGGAGGCTTATCAGACCGCACTGGTCGCACGGGCCGCAGAGCACGCCGACACCGTCATGCCCGGCTTTACCCATTTGCAGACCGCCCAGCCGGTCAGCCTTGGCCACCATCTCCTGTGCTGGGTGGAAGCCGCCGAGCGGGATCGCGGGCGCTTTGCCGATGCCTCTAAGCGCATGAATGAATCGCCGCTGGGCTGTGCCGCCCTCGCCGGCACGGCTTTCCCGATCGACCGCGAAATAACCGCTGAAGGATTGGGCTTCGACCGGCCGATGGCGAACTCGCTGGATGGTGTGTCCAGCCGCGATTTCGCGCTGGAAGCCCTGTCGGCGGCCACGATCTGCGCGGTGAATTTGTCACGCTTCGCTGAAGAAATTGTCCTGTGGACCTCCAAGCGCTTCGGCTTTGCGCAGCTGACGGATGCCTTCTCGACCGGTTCGTCGATCATGCCGCAAAAGCGTAACCCGGACGCTGCCGAGCTCGTTCGGGCCAAGCCTGGACGGATCGCCGGCGCGCTGCAGACACTGATCATAGTCGTCAAGGGGTTGCCGCTCGCCTATTCCAAGGATCTGCAGGAGGACAAGGCACCGGTCTTCCAGGCGTTCGACGATCTGGAACTGGCGCTGCTGGCAATGACCGGCATGGCGGGTGATCTCAGCTTCAACACCGCCGTGATGGAAGCCGCGGCCGGGGAAGCCTATTCCGACGCCACCGATCTGGCCGACTTCGTCGTGCGCGAACTGGGCAAACCCTTCCGTGAAGCCCACCATATCGCTGGCAGTCTGGTGAAACTCGCCGAAGGCAAGGATGTGCCGCTCGCAAACCTCACCCTGACGGACATGCAATCGGTAGAGCCGGGCCTGACCGACAAGGTCTTCTCCGTCCTTTCCGCGCGGGCTTCAATGGAAAGCCGGACCAGCTATGGCGGAACCTCACCGGTCCGCGTAAAAGAACAGGTAAAGCTCTGGCAAGAGCGGCTGAAGGAAAGGCAGGCCCAATGAAAAAGCTCGTGACCCTGATCGTCATCATTGGTGGCCTGACCGTGGCAGGCTGCGGGTTGCGGGGCGATCTCGAGCGTCCGCCACCGGCGTGGGGCGGACCGGAGCAGGCACAGGACGCCTCCTAGCTCACCAAGATGTAATGCAGGCGCTGCTAGGCGTTTGACCGTGAGATGCTAGTTTCCTTGTCATGAAAGTCTGGCCCCTGATCCAGGCGCGTCTTGCGCTGTACTGGGAGACGCTGGCTCCGGTTCTCTGGCCGGCCGCGCTTCTCATGGGCCTTTACGCGTCTGTCTCGATATTCGGACTGTGGGACCAGCTGGGCGACCCCTGGCGAGCCATTGCCTATCTGGCGGCCGTTGGCTTCTCATTCTGGCTGGGCTGGAAACGGCTGCGCACAATTGAATGGCCTGACGGTGAGGACGCGGCGCGCCGGGTCGAGGACGATTCGGGAATTTCCGCCCGCCCGCACGAAGCGCTGATTGACCGGCCTGCCCGCTCAACGCCCGAAGACGATGCCGTATGGGCGGCTCACCAGAAACGCATGGCCGAGCGCCTGAAAGGCGCGCACGCGCGGCGTCCGCACGCGGCCTGGGCCAAGGCTGACAGCTGGGGATTGCGCGGCGCGGTCATAGTGCTGATTGCGGCCGGCTGGATTGTCGCCGGTGATCTGGCCCGCGGACGCCTTTTTGAAAGCTTCGGATTTGCGCCGGTGTATCGTGGCGTGGAAACCGCCCAGGTCGACATCTGGCTGAACCCGCCGGCCTACACAGGCCTGGCGCCGATCTTCTTTCAGGACGGACAGACCGAGGCCCGGACGCCTGCCGGCTCGGAACTGGTTGTGCGTACCGCCGGCGTCCGACGGGCACCGAATGTCCGCAATGGCCGCGATCGCGCCGAAAACCGTCAGATCGGAGATGGCGTCTGGCAAAGCCATATGACGATCGGAGCTGATGCTGTGGTGACGCTCCGCGCCGGCCGCGAACGCGCTGCCTACCGGATCACCGCCATTGCCGACACACCACCGGACATTCGGATCGCCGCCGCGCCGGATGCGAATGTCGAAGGCGAGCTCATCCTCGAATTCGAAGTCGACGACGATTACGGGGCGACGGGCTTTCAGGTCGAATTCCGTCCGGAAGGCGATACCGACGCTGAATGGTTCTCGATCGAGATTGATCCCAACGATTTGACCCGGGGCGAGTCAGGCTTCGTAGCGACCGTCTCAACGGCACAACATGAGCTTGCGGGGTCGCGCGTCGATCTGCGGATAGCAGCGCAAGATGGTGGAGGAAATACCGGTCGTTCTCCGAGCATCGCGCTCACCCTGCCGGAACGGGTTTTCCTTGATCCGCTGGCGCGGGCAGTGTCGGAGCAACGCCGCATCGTGATTGCCTCGTCGCATGACTATGCCCCGCTGCCCGAACGTGAGCCGCTTTACATGGATGACGTGCAGGCTCTGCCGCCCTTCCAGGGCGAGGAACCGGAGCGGCGGATCGAGCGGGCATCTGATGACTTGCAGCGTGTTGCACTGGCGCTGGATGCGATGACCGATGCGCCGGAATACTTCTTTGAAGACCGCATGGTCTATCTGGGCCTGCGCAACGAATTGCACCGATTGCGCCGGGCTCGTTCTTTCGACGAGATCGGACCGATCGAAGATAATCTCTGGCAGATCGCGCTGCGCGCAGAGCTGGGATCGCTGGCCGATGCCGAACGCGCACTGCGTGCCGCCGAACGGGCGCTGATGGAAGCGCTCGCCCGCGGCGCTGATGAAACCGAACTGGCACCGCTGTTTGAGGCCTATCAGCAAGCCATGGACAATTATCTGGCGGCGCTCGCCCGCGAAGCCGCCGAAGAAGGCCGGGTCGCTGAAGGTCAGGGCCAGGGCGGTCAATTGAATACGCAGGGACTTCAGGAATTGCTGGATGCGCTGCGCGATGCTGCCGAGCTCGGCGATACCGCCAATGCGCGCGAAGCCCTGCAGTCTCTCGGCGAAATGCTGCGCAATCTGGAACTCACCCTGCAAACTGGTGAAGGCGATAGCGAACAGTCCGATGCTATCAGTGAAGCCATGCGCGAAGCGCTGGAGGAGCTGGGCGATGTGATCGGCGAACAGCGCCAGTTGCAGGATGAAACCTTCGACCAGGCTGAAGGCGGCCAGCAGGGCCAGGGGCAACCCGGTCAACCGGGACAGCCCGGCGGGCAGGAAGGTTCACAGATGGGCACCAGCCCGAACCAGAATTCGCAGCCGGGCGCCAATACGCCGGGCACGCGGGCGCTGGCCGATGCGCAAGGTGATCTCGCCAGCCGGCTGGAATCGCTCGCTCAGGCGTTGCCAGGTGAAAGCGGGGAAAGCTTTGGCGATGCGGCCGAGGCCATGCGCCGGGCCCAGGAAGCGCTGGAAAACGGCGATGCACAGGGCGCGGTCGGGCAGCAGGAGCAAGCGCTTCAGTCGCTGCGTGATGGTGCGGAACAACTCGCGCAGAATCTTCTGGAGCGAGCGCAGGATGCGCAACAGGCCGGCAATGAGGGCGAGACCGACCCGCTGGGCCGCCCGCGTGATTCCGGCGGCTTCTCTGATGGCGCGGGTGTTGAAATTCCCGACGAGGCCGAGCGGCTGCGAGCGCGAGAAATTCTCGAGGAATTACGTGAGCGTGCCGCCGAACAGGGTCTGGATCAGGATGAGCTGGATTATATCGAGCGCCTGCTGGACCGGTTCGGATCCTGACGCCTAGTGATGTGCGTCGCTGGTAGCAGCGATTTCCTCGTGCGACTCATCCAACGCCGGTTCGCCGCGCTCATAACTCACATCGAGCCCGGCCAGCGAGACTTCGGCTTCGCTGGCATTTTCGGGTGGATCAGTCACAACCGAGCGGAAGGCACGGCGTTCGCCGGGTGCCATGATGTCACCATCAACCACAACCGTCCATTCGAGGACCGGTTGCCCGCTTTGCGACAGCAGACGGCCCTGAAGCGCAGGCGCCATCCGGGCCTGACGGTCGATATTGCGGATTTCGCCAGTCAGGACCACGGTAGGGATGCCATGTTCCTCGCCGCGCTCGATTTCCAGGGATTCGATCATCACGCCATAGGCATTGGCTTCGATGCCAACGGCGGCGTAGGCACTGGAAGCTTGCGGCCAGGCACTGACGATATCGGCGCGGAACAGAAACCCAACGGCGAAAACGCCAGCAATCGCCACCGCGAGACCACCCCAGGCGCCCGCGGCCGCCTTGCGGATCTGTTCCTGGCGGCGCTGTTCAGCGCGTTCGCGGAAAGCGCGGTGCGGCGCCTTGCGGACGGGCTCTTCGGCAACCGGTTCGGGCTCGGGCTTTGGCGGGATCGGGTCAATCGGCTCGAGAACCGGCTCTTCCTCGTTGCGTGCAGTCCAGATATGACCACAGGCAGCACATTTCACGCGCCGTCCATTCATGCCAATGGCCGACGGATTTGCGCGATAACGCGTTTCACAACTCGGACAGCTCAGTATCATGGGCTACCGATTCACCTCACAAGGCAGCCGAAGCTGCAGGAATTCCTTTGACAGAAACTGGCGTGAACCCCTTTCCACAAAGTGAATCCGAAGTGATTGTCCGCTTCGAGTCTGTTGGCATGCGTTATGGGCGCGGCCCGGAAATCCTGAAGGACGTGTCCTTTCAGCTGGATCGGGGCAGTTTCACCTTCCTGACCGGGCCCTCTGGTGCGGGGAAAACCTCGTTGCTGCGCCTCATCCACATGGCTCACAAGGCCTCGCGCGGCGTCATCGAGCATTTCGGACACGACACGGCCGCCCTTCACCGCAAGGAATTGCCGGATCTGCGCCGCCGCGTCGGTGTTGTGTTCCAGGATTTCCGGATGCTGAACCATCTCAGCGTCTTCGAGAATATTGCCCTGCCCTTGCGGGTCGCCGGCCAGAAACGGTCCGATTATGCAGAGGATGTCGCCGAACTGGTGAACTGGGTCGGGCTGGCCCACCACATGGATTCGCTGCCTGCGACATTGTCTGGCGGCGAGCAGCAGCGGGTGGCCATCGCACGGGCTGTCGTCAACCAGCCGGAATTGCTGATTGCGGACGAGCCGACCGGCAATGTTGACCCGGATATGGCGCGGCGGCTGTTGAGGCTGTTCGTCGAACTGAATCGTCTAGGCACCACCGTTCTCATTGCTACCCACGATCTGACACTGGTGCGTGCACTGGATGCCCCGGTCATGTCGCTGGCCGATGGCCGCCTGACCTATCGGGAGCGGGCTGCATGAGTGACGAAACACCAGATATACCGCAACCGCCGCCGGGCGGGAATTCGCCGCTCCTGCCACCGGATTCAGGGCGGGACCGGCCGCTGTTCGCGGTCGCGGCGATCCTGGTTTTCCTGGCCTGCCTGGCTGCGTTGGGCGCACGCGGCGCCTGGACATCGAGCGAGCGCTGGATGTCGGATCTGGAAGGCTCGTTGACCGTTCAGGTCCGGCCGGTCGACGGCCGCAGCGCCGAGGATGATGCCCGGCTGGCTGCAGAGCTGATCCAGGACTTGCCGGGGATTGCCAGTGCCACGCCGCGCGACCGGGCAGCTTCGGAGGCGCTGCTGGAACCCTGGTTCGGGACCTCCGGCCTTCCGGCTGACCTGCCGGTGCCTCTGCTGATTGATGTGCAGCTGGCCGAACCGGAACTTGTCGACACGGCCGCGATTGCATCTGCGCTCGACAATGCCGGCATTATGGCTGATGTCGATGATCATGGCCGCTGGGCCAGTGCCGTTGCCCGCGCCAGCCAGCTGGCACGATTATTGGCGCTCGGATTGCTGGCATTGATTCTGGGAGCCGCCGCTGCGGTTATCGCCTTTGCGGCCCGGGCCTCTCTGGCCGCGCGGCAGGACGTGGCCGATGCATTGCACATTGTCGGAGCAACCGACGGCTATATCGCCGGCCTGTTTGAACGGCGCTTTTTCAGCCTCGGCCTGAAAGCCGGCCTTGCCGGTGCAGGGTTTGCCGCACTGATCGCGATTCTGGTAGCAGTGGGCGGCAGCAATGCCGATGCGCTGTACTTCCTGCCAGAGCTGATTTTTGCGCCTTTCGAGATTGCCGCCCTTCTGGCTGCCCCTCTCATCGCTGGCCTCGTGGCTGCACTGTCTGCGCGACTGGCGGTGGAGGAAGAATTGCGCAAGCGTTGGTAGGACGAGGAGAGCGGAAATCCATGGCGCGTGAGCGGGCAAATAACGGGCAATGGCTGAGGGGGTTAGCCTTCCTCATCGTGTTCGGATTGATGGCCGGGTTTGCCGGATATGCCGGGCACGTGTCGGCGCTGGAAACGCCCGCGGGATTAAGGGCGGACGGGATCATCGTCCTGACCGGAGGCGAAGGCCGGCTTCAGCGGGCGGTGCAATTGTTGGAAGACGGGGCGGGTGACCGCCTGCTCGTTTCCGGCGTCAATCCATCGGTTTCCGGAGAGGCCCTGCGGAATTCCGCGAGTATAGACCGGGACCTCTTTGATTGCTGTATCGATCTGGGCCGGGAGGCCACCGACACGGTCGGCAATGCGCGCGAGGCTGTTGCCTGGGCCGAAGAGCACGGTTTTGACCGGCTGATCATTGTGACGTCCGACTACCATATTCCCCGCTCTATCCTGGAATTGCGGGCGCTGATGCCGGAGCGCGAGCTGATCGCCTATCCGGTCGCTTCGCCGCGTCCCTGGGAAAACGCGACAGCGGCCCGCCGCTGGGCGCTGGAATATCTGAAATTTTCTGCGGTTTTCGTGCGCGAACTGGCGCGCGGTTCTCTATCGGATAATCAAGAATGAAACCTGCCGGCCCGCTGACAATCCTTCGCTCACTACTGTTCGTGATTTGGATGTACGGCACGATGATGATCATCGGTTTTGCCGTTATCTGGCTTCTGCTTTTCCCGCGCAGCTGGTCGCGGGCCGTTTTCCGGTTCTGGCTGGGACTGATTTTTGGCGGTCTGAAGTATATTTGTGGCCAGACCTATGAAGTGCGCGGGCAGGAAAACCTGCCCGAAGGCGGCGCACTGATTGCCTCTCGCCATGAGAGCATGATGGAAACCCAGGCCTTCTGGCAAATCCTCGAGGATCCTGCGATCATCCTGAAAAAGGAGCTCGCCTGGCTGCCTGTATTTGGCTGGTTTGCCATGAAGCTGGGCAATATTGTCGTTGATCGGGGCGCTGCGGCGAAAGCCCTCCGCAAGATGCTGCGCGACGCCCGCGATCGCGCCGCCGAAGGCCGTCAGATCCTTATTTTCCCGGAAGGCACACGCATGAAGCCCGGGCAGTTTGATGATCTCAAGCCCGGGGTCGCCGGTCTCTACAATGCCATGGAAGTGCCTTGCGTGCCGGTGGCACTGGATAGCGGTGATTACTGGTCCGGGCGCGGGATTATCCGTCGTCCGGGTAAAGCGGTTATCCAGTTCCTTGAGCCAATCGCACCGGGATTGTCACGTGATGACTTCATGAAAACGCTTCAATCGCGTATTCAGGACGGAACGCGCGCGCTGCGCGCCAACCGGGCCTGAGGCCCGCCCCTGTCAGGAAGCGTCATGCCCAAGCGTTTTGCGTTCCCCATTCTGGCCGTCCTGGTCGTGTTTGCGCTGTATTCGGCCTATTGGGTTTATGCCCGCAGCGAAATCGAAGCCTATGTCGAAAACTGGCAAGCCGAACAGCTGGCGGCCGGCTACCAGATCGAACACGCAGATATCCGGATCGGCGGCTATCCCTACCGGTTTTCCGTGGCATCGAATGATGTCGTAATCCGCGCTCCGGAAACGGAGGGAGGATGGATTCTGGCGCTGGACAGTTTCGAGGCGAACGCCTTGCCCTATGACTTCTCCCATTGGGTCGTCTCTCTCGGTGAGCAATTCAGTCTGGAACAGAATGGCGATGGCATGGCGTTTACGGCGCGCTCGGCGCGTTTCAGCATTGCCGGCGAAGCCAATGTGACCAACCGGATCGGGGTCAGTATCGAAGGACTAAGCATTGCGGGCATTGGCGATGCCCGGCCGGCCATAACTTCTGCGGGGAATATCGGCCTGTCGGCGGCCACGCGTGACACGGGCGAAATGCTGGTTCAGGTCCAGCTGGACAATGTCGAACTGGCCCCCGGCTCGGTCGACCCCATTCTGGTCAATTCATTTGGGACTTCGGTTACGGTTTTGCGGGCGGATTTCATCCTGACCGAATGGCCTGAACTGGCGCGTTCCGCTGATCTGGCCGTCTGGGCACAGGCTTCCGGACAATCCACACTTCGGGGCTTCGAGATTGACTGGGGCCGGCTCGATATGGCGGCCGAGGGTCAAATGACACTGGATTCCCAGTTACGCCCGTCGGGGCGGCTGAGCCTCAACCTTCTGGATCCTGAAGCTGTGGTGGATGCCATCGTTGAATCCGGATCGGTTTCAGAGGAAAGCGCCGGCGCATTGCGTCTGGTCGCGCAGTCTGCGCCGCGTTCCGATACCGGAACATCAATCCCGCTTTCGTTCCGGAATGGCGGTGTTTTCTTCGGTCCGGTCCGCCTCGGCGAAGTCGGCCCGGTTCTCCGCTAGGCCATGAACTCGGTCAATGCCTCGACAATCTTGTGATTATCCGCATCCAGCCCGATCGTGATCCGTAGCGAATTCGGCAGACCATAGGGCGCAACCGGCCGCACAATCAGCCCTTTCCGTGTGAGGAAGGCATCGGCTTCCGCAGCCGTCTTCCCCTTCGTTTCAGGGAAGTGCACCAGAACAAAATTTCCAACGCTCGGCGTCACATCCAGTCCGAGTCCACCCAGTTGCTGGTGCATGTAGGCCAGGCCCTGCCGATTGTGCTCGGCCGAACGTTGCTGGAAATCGGTATCCTCAATCGCGGCGATGCCCGCTTCGATCGCCGGCAGATTCACATTGAATGGTCCACGGACCCGATTGAGAACGTCGATGATGGAGCCGTCGGCATAGGCCCAGCCGAGGCGCAGCGCGGCAAGACCGTGAATCTTGGAGAAGGTACGAGTGACGACAACATTGTCGTATTCCCGCGCAAGGTCGAAAGCCGTTTCGTAATCCGGTCTGTCGACATATTCGGCATAGGCCTCATCGACGACCAGCAGCGTGTTTTCCGGCAAACCCTCGCGCAGACGGCGGATCTCGTCGTGGGAAATATAGGTCCCCGTGGGATTGTTCGGATTGGCAATGAAGACAATCCGCGCATCCTCACCTGCGACCTGCAAAACCGCATCCACGTCAGTCGTGAAATTTGTTTCCGGCGCACTGACAAGTTCAGCGCCCGACTGCATGGCAACAAGCCGGTAGACGAGGAAGCCATATTGCGACTGGACCACCTTGTCGCCGGGCGCCAGATAGGCGCGGCCGAGCAGCTGAAGCAATTCATCCGAGCCTGTCCCGCAGACAATGCGGGCGGGATCAAGATTATAGGCCTTGCCAATCGCCGCCCGAAGCCGCGTCGCGCCGCCATCCGGATAGAGGTTCAGATTTTTCGAGGACGCCTCGAAAGCCGAACGGGCCAGCGGCGAACATCCCATCGGGTTTTCATTCGATGAGAGCTTGACCGGATTGGCGATACCCGGCGCATCAGCAGCGCCCGGCTTGTACGGTTTGATATCAAGAATGCCGGGGCGGGGTTGAAGCGTCATGTCACGAGTCCTCCTGACGGGTCCGGCGAGGAGATAGCGCGGGGGTGGGGCTACCTTCAAGACCCGGGAGCCGAACGCGTACAGGCCTGACTCTGCGCGGCGTCAAAGCACCGGTGTTTTTCACCGCTTCGGCCAGAATCAGACCACCGAGATGCGGCATCAGTTTCTCGCCAAATGTCTCCCATCCCAAAGCGCGATCATCCTTGCAGGCCCAGGCCCAGGGCGGAGCATGCAGAGCCCGGGACCACGCAGTGGGCGTGAACGCGGCATCACCGAGCAGTTGCGAGAGCTGGCCCCGCGAAAACGGGCGCCCATGGCCAAAAGGCGTGGTTTCGACACGTGCCCAGAGACCGGCCCGGTTGGGTGCAATCAACACGATCCGGCCCTGAGGCGCTGTGATCCGCCAAAGCTCGCGCAGCAAATGTGCGGGCGATTGGGATTCTTCCAGGGCATGCACAAGGATAACACGGTCAAACATGGCATCCTGGAACGGAAGATGGCTTTCTTCGCCCAGCACGGTTCGGGACGGAGCATCGCCGGGCCACCGTACCGCGCCCTGCTCGGCCGGCATGAACGCGATGCGCCGGCGCGGTTGGCCTTCGATCGACTCAAGAAGCGGCGGGCCATAGCCGATCGACAACACGTCCAGCCCATCCAGGCCGGTCCATAGCGCCCGCAGGCGCCGCACCATCATGGCGCGGGCCGCGCGGCCCTGTTCGGTGCGATAGAATTGTTCGATCTGTAGCGCATCCGTGCGCATTGAAGCGGTTTCCAATCAGAGCTCAGCCATGCCAGTCTGTCTGTCATAGGCTAACAGCGCGTTGGGACAAAGGTACGGATTGATGAGCGAGCTTGAGATCAGGCAATTTCCCTGCCTGTCCGATAATTACGGTTTCCTTGTGCATGACCCGGCAAGCGGCGAGACCGCGGCCATCGATACACCGGACGCCGACGCCTACCTGGCGGCCGCGGCAGATGCCGGCTGGTTCATCACCCAGATCTGGAACACGCATCATCACTTTGACCATGCTGGCGGCAATGCCGCTCTGAAAGCGGCCACGGGCGCCAGGGTCATTGCGCCGGAGTATGACCGTCAGCGGATCGATGCGGCCGATCAATGGGTCACGGACGGCGACCGGCTGCAACTCGGTACACATACCGCAGATATAGTCTACACGCCCGGCCACACGATGGGGCATGTGGTCTATCATTTTGCAAAAGACAGGCTTGCCTTTGTCGGCGATACGCTGTTCGCGCTGGGCTGCGGGCGCCTGTTTGAAGGGTCGCCATCCGATATGTGGACCAGCCTGTCAAAACTGCGGGCCTGGCCGGACAACACCGTCATCTATTGCGCCCATGAATATACCGAGGCGAATGCTGCCTTTGCCCTGAGCGTCGATTCCGGCAATCCGGACCTCAAGGCTTACGCCAGCGATGTCGCCGAACGGCGCAGCCGCGGCCGACCGACAGTGCCAACAACGATCGGAAAAGAGAAAGCGGCCAATCCTTTCCTGCGTCCGGATGATCCGGCTCTGGCTGCCGCCGTCGGGATGGCGGGCGCCGATCCGGTCGAGGTGTTTGCAGAAGTGCGCCGCCGGAAGGATCAATTTTGACCGCAGACGACATCATCCGCGAACTGGATCTGGAGCCGCACCCGGAAGGCGGCTGGTTCCGGGAAGTTTTCCGCGATGAAGCCGAAGGCCGGGCGCATTCGACCGCCATCTATTTCCTGCTGACCGAAGGGCAGCTGTCGCACTGGCACCGGGTCGATGCAGCCGAGGTCTGGCACTGGTATGCCGGCGCGCCGTTGCGGCTGGATATTCACGAAGACGGGGAAAGCACATCTCACACGCTGGGCGCCGAACTTAAGGCCGGCCATCGCCCCCAGGCTGTCGTGCCGGCTCATGCATGGCAAAGTGCCCGGAGTCTGGGCGAGTGGACGCTGGTCGGCTGCACGGTGGCACCGGGCTTCGACTTTGACGGATTCGAACTGGCACCGCCGGGCTGGGCGCCTCAGGACGGTGTTTCGTAAGCCGTCAGATAGCGTGATATCCGGGTTGAGGACGGGCGTCCGGCAAACCCGGCCTGCAGATTGACGCGCACCGTGAAAAGATCATCGACAATGCCGAGCTCTGCCATCTCGCCGGGCGCGATCTTCAGCCTTTGCAGGAAATCCAGTTCGGCGCCCATAGTCCGGGCGCGTTCAATACCGGTAACGGCAAGGCGCATGGCGTCGACCATAAGTCCGAGGCCTTCGCGGGGGGCTGCACCATACTCGACCTGTACCGGCCGGCCCATAATGCTCGCCAATTGCAGGGCAGATTGGGCCGATGCCTCCCGCAAATCGTCTACACTGGCATCGGGCAGCTGTATCGACCGTGCCGGCTCCCACATTTCGGCGATCACGCCATTGGGCTGGTCGTCGGGATAATAGGTCACCGCGCCGATCGACGATATACGGACAATTTCATCGCCCCAGTCAGTGTTGAAGCTGGTGCCGCCATTCGGCGCACGCTGCGGGAACAGGGCCAGCACCTCTTCCTCATCCAGGGGCTGCAGGAGCCAGATGTCATCTGTGCGGTCGAGTACAAATCCCCGTCGCCCGTCCTGGCGATGGAATTCCGCGACATCGGGCACTTCTTCCCGGCGGGAGCGGCGTTGACGCAACGGATTGTCCACCCCGGCCCATGCAGCAGGGATGCCCGAGGCCACACCCGAAAGCATGGCCGCTAGGAGAAAACGGCGCGATATCATCGGCCCCTCATTGCCCGCCTAGAAGGGCGAAATTAGGGCGCCCGGATTAACCGGAGACGTATTGACCGCCATTGGCTGCCAGTGTCGCTCCGGTGACAAATCCGGCATCGTCGCTACAAAGATAGACGACCGCCGCACCAATCTCTTCAGCCTTGCCAAGACGGTTGACGGGAATGCCGCCAATAATGCTCTGCAGGACATTTTCCGGCACCGCAGCGACCATGTCGGTATCGATATAGCCAGGCGCCACACAATTGACGGTGATGCCCTTGCGCGCGGTTTCCTGAGCCAGCGCCTTGGTGAAACCGATGACGCCCGCTTTGGCGGCGGAATAATTGACCTGACCCATCTGACCCTTCTGGCCGTTGATGGAAGAGATGTTCACCACGCGGCCAAATCCGGCCTCCCGCATACCGTCGATGACCGGGCGGGTCATGTTGAACAGAGATGTGAGATCGACGCGGATCACATCATTCCACTGCTCGGGCGTCATCTTGTGAAACATGCCATCACGGGTGATGCCGGCATTATTGATCAGAACTTCAAGAGATCCGCCCTGGGCTTCGGCCACCTCTGCCAGACCCGCGGCGCAAGCGTCGTAATCGCCCACATCCCATTTGAAGACCGGTATGCCGGTGTCATTGCTGAACGCCTGTGCTGCTGCGTCATTGCCTGCATAATTGGCGGCTACATCATAGCCGGCCTCTTTCAACTTGACGGAAATCGCCGCGCCTATGCCGCGCGTGCCACCCGTAACCAAAGCTCTGCGTCCCATTTCGCCACCCTTTCATTTCAGGCTGTGTTATCCTGCGCTTGCGAAACGCGCTTGCAGCATTCGTCAAGGGACGCAATTATCCCCGCGCCTGCCCCGGCCCGTTCACCCAAGGGGCGTATAGCAGTGCATTTGGTGCTTTAAAAGGAGTACGCCGGTCATGGGCAAGAAAGATAATGCTTCCGACGCGATCGTCATCAAGAAGTATGCGAACCGGCGGCTCTATGACACGTCCACAAGCCAGTATGTGACGCTCGATTATGTTCGCAAGCTGGTGAAGGAAGGGGCTGACTTTACGGTCGTTGATGCAAAATCCGGCGAGGACCTGACTCACAGCGTTCTCAGCCAGATCATCTTCGAAGAAGAGGCGCGCGGTGAGAACCTGTTGCCCCTGCCCTTCCTGCGTCAGCTGATCCAGTATTATGACGACAGCCTGCAATCGGTCGTGCCGAGTTATCTGCAGGCAACGATGGAGGCCTTCGCTCAGCAGCAGGAGGCCATGCGCGAACGGTTCGCTGGCTCCATGCATTCGCCGCAGGCCATGATGGATGCCTTCCAGGAACAAACCCGCCGCAATATGGAAATGTTTGGTCAGGCAGTGCAGATGTTCAATCCTTACATCGGTGGCGGTGCCGCCTCCGGTGATGAGGACGCTTCAGCCAGTCACGAGGAAAGCGACGAGCTGAAAGCCATGCGCGCGGAACTGGATGCCATGCGTGCCAAGATCGACAAGATGTCCGGCAACTGACTGTTCCAATTCGTTACGCAAATCTTAACGGCGGTGCCCCGGAGGCGCCGGATTGGCCTGTTTTGCGCCTGAAACAGGGTTAATCAGGCCTTAAACTCTGGCATCGGGCTTGCGGATAGGTGGTCATGACACCGATCCGTGGCCTTCTGACCTATGTCCCGACCCGCAATGCCTCCCGTGTTGCGCCGGTCAGCTCGTCCCCGGATTCGCAGGACCGGCCGCCGCGGCAGGATCTCCCGTCTCTCTCTGTTGTCCCGACAGAGACGCGCCACACCAACGAGACGCTGATTACCGCGGCAGCCGCCTACGAGCTTTCCGCCCAGCCCCGTCGCCGGGGGCTGAAAGCCGACGCGTCCGAACGCGCACGTTTCCATCATGCCTATGCGCGCCCGGCGCATATGCAAACGCCGCCCCCGGCCTGGGAGCGGCGTGCATGATCAAGGCTCTGAAAATACAGAGCCGTCTGGCGATCTCGCTGGATGTGCTGATCGCCAGTGGGCTGCTGTTCCTTCTGGCCTAGTCGGCGACCGCCAGGTCGCGGCGAGCGGCCACAATCGTGACAACGAAGCCGGCCAGCGTGTCGATCAACGCCATCACCATCAGAATGAAGAAGGTCGATGTGGCGAACTGTTCCATCAGAAGAAACAGGGCCAGCGCGATGACAAAGACCAGCATCGACAGGCCATGATTGAGGATCGTCGCTGTACCGGAACCGGCGGCCTTCACCATTTCGATGAAGAAGACCAGAAGACCGAGGATCAGCAGAAGATCACCCGTCGTCAGCACCCAGTCTGCACCGGACACCATACGCACGCTGAACAGTTCGGACGTCATGGCCCCCGGGCCAGCCATAAAGGCCACGACTGCATAGATGATGACCGGGATCACCATTTTCGGAAAGATATTGAACAAGGTTCCACCCCCTCTTTGCTGACCATTTCCGCCAGACGCACGGCGTTCGCGCGCGCGTCGGCTGGCCGTCATCCCGAGGAAGAACCCCTGATCACCACCGTTGGCCATGACACACTCCTTTTAATGCTCGTCTGATCCCTCGGGATTCCGCGCCCGCGAGTTCAGCCACATTATCCCTAGCATGTCTGACAATGAGGCGAAAAGCCGACCGAAGTTCGTATATTTCGATTTTCCCGCGCCCCGTGGCCTGTGGCCCACATCGCGAAACTCCGCAACATAACCCTCGCGTTTGAACAAGGCGTAGAGGAAACGGTGCTGGTGATCGAAAAAAGGAAGCTCGAGATATTCCTTGCGATAGAAGGCTTTAAGTCCGCATCCCGTATCATCGGCATCATCACGAAGCAGTGCCTTGCGAACACCATTACCAACCCGGGAAGCCAGCTTTTTCCAGGCTGAATCCTGCCGTTTGGCACGGCGTCCGCCCACTACGGCGAGATTTGCCGGCGCATCGCCGCGCGTCAGCGTATCGATCAGAAGCGGCAAATCAGCAGGCGGATTCTGGCCATCACCATCCATGGTCCCGATAATCCGGCCGCGCGCAGCCATTATGCCCGTGCGAACCGAGCGTGACTGACCGGCATTCTTCCGGTGAGAAATGACCCGTAACTCGGGAAACCGCGCCTTGGCGGCAATAAGCTCGTAGAGCGTCGCGTCGGTCGAACAGTCATCGACGAAGATCATCTCGTAGCTATAGCCTTTGAGCGCTACCGCGATTTCTTCGGCAAGGCCGGTAACATTGCCAGCTTCATTGTGCGCAGGCACAACGACAGAGATGTCAGGCGTGTCAGTCATCAAAAGCCCTGTTTCGGCGGCGCCCAGCTTGCGGACCGGCCCCGACCCGTTACATACCTGATTTCCAGTGAGGTGCGAGGCGTTTCTCCACCCGGCAGCGGATACACGCAATGGCGGATCTGATTTCCGGACAAAGGGCATGGTGGATTATCGGCGCTTTGGCAGCGCTGGCCGCTCTGACCGGCGTTTTCACCATTCAGCCGCTGGACCGCGATGAATCCCGTTATGTGCAAGCCACAACCCAGATGCTGGAGACCGGCGATTTCGTCGAGATCAGGTTCCAGGACGAGGCGCGGAACAAGAAGCCGGTCGGCATATACTGGTTGCAGGCGGTTACCGCCGGATTGCTGACCAGCGACGCGGAGCGGCCGGTCTGGGCCTATCGTCTTCCGTCTGTCCTGGGGGCCATAATGGCGGCACTGGGCTGTTTCTGGGCCGGGACGCGTTTCATGAGCCGGGAGGCGGCCTTTGCAGCGGCCAGCCTGTTTGCGGTTTCCATTCTTCTGGCATCTGAAGGCGGTATCGCAAAAACCGATGCGATGTTGTCAGGTGCAACGACGCTGGCGATGGCGGCCTTGCTGGCATTGCGCCATGGCGGCGGCCGCAGGGACGCGCTGGTTTTCTGGGTCATGTTGGGATTGGGCGTCCTTGTGAAAGGGCCCGTCACGCCCATGGTGGCAGGCCTCGCCATACTGGCTTTGCTGGTTTGGGAACGGAAACCTGGCTGGCTGAGACCACTATTGTTCTGGCCGGGCCCGATTCTGGCAGCGCTGATCGTTTTACCCTGGCTGATCGCCGTACAACTGGCGACAGATGGTGAATTCCTGCGCGAAGCGATCGGCGTTGATCTTGCGCCCCGGCTGACATCAGGACTGGAAACCCATGGCGGGATGCCCGGCTATCACCTCCTGACGCTGTCTGTTTTGTCCTTCCCGTTCATCTTCTTCCTTGTCCCCGGGTTCCGGGCCGCCTTACCCGGCCTGAGAGACACAAATAGCGATCAGGCGAAGGCCATCCGCTTTCTTCTGGCCTGGATCATTCCCAGCTGGATCGTGTTTGAACTGATGCCGACCAAGCTGCCGCATTATCCATTGCCGGTTTATGCCGCGCTGGCCCTGATCGCAGGACTGGGATGGCAGGCCTTTTCCGCCACGCCTCTGTGGACACGCCTGACCTCGATAACGTTGGGCCTTCTGGGCAGTGTGGTCCTGATCGCCCTGATCCTGGCCGCCTCAATCGTTTATGGCGGATCGCCGGTCCTCGCCGGCATTGCGGCTGCCATCTGTGTGATGGCAATTCTGGCTGTGATCATCGCCATCATGCGCAAGCAAGGAACCGCCGCTCTCATGCTGGCCATATTCGCAGGCCTGTCCTGGCATGTTCAGATGCGGATGGTGGCCGTGCCTCTGGCCCAGGATCTGAACCTGTCCGAACGGGCAGCACAAACCGTGGCGGACATGACCGGTCAATCCGGGCGGGATGCGGTGAGTGTGATTTCATCCTACAATGAACCCAGCCTGGTGTTTGCTCTGGGGACGGAAACGCGGCTGGTCGCGTTCGACGAAATGGGTGATGCCGTTATCGCGCAAAGCGGTGCCTTCGTATCGATTGAGGATACGGCACGGTCCGGCGATGACATGGCGACCCTGGAACAGATCGAGACGGGGGTTTGCGAGCGCCGCGAAGTGCCGGGCTATAATTATTCGCGCGGCGAAGAGACGGTCTTGATCGTGCGTCTGCACAATTGCGAGCAAGGATAGTAAAACCATGACCCGTTCGATCGAAATTGTTGAAGTCGGGCC
Organism: Hyphobacterium lacteum; assembly: GCF_036330345.1. Classification (NCBI taxonomy): domain Bacteria; kingdom Pseudomonadati; phylum Pseudomonadota; class Alphaproteobacteria; order Maricaulales; family Maricaulaceae; genus Hyphobacterium; species Hyphobacterium lacteum. Next base: position 320,471 of record NZ_JAZDRP010000003.1, on the reverse strand, counting down.
ACGAGACGGACTTCAGAACGATCCGGTGCTGATGCCGACGGAGCTGAAGATCGAGTTCGTCGAACGCCTCATCGCAGCAGGCGTTAAGCGCATGGAAGCAGCCAGCTTCGTACACCCCAAACTGGTGCCGGCCATGGCCGATTCCGATGACGTCATGGCCCGCGTACCCCGCGTGGACGGCGTCAGATACATCGGCCTGGCGCTTAACGAACGCGGAATGCGCCGAGCGCTGGATAGCGGCTGCGACGAGGTGAATTTTGTCATGGTCGCGTCCGAAGGTTTCGGCAAGCGCAACCAGAACGCCACGCCTGAGGAGACGGCCGATCTGTTCGACCGCATTGCTGTGCTGGCGCATGACGACAAGGTCCCGGTATCCGTCACCATTTCGGTCGCCTTCGGCGATCCGTTCGACGGCGAGGTACCGGTCGACACCGTTGCCATGCTGGCCGGACGGGCGGCAAATGCTGGCGCCATGGAAATTGCTCTGGGCGACACGATCGGCGTCGCCAATCCCTGGGACGTCCGCCAGCGGATCGATGCTGTGCGCGATGCGGCACCGGATGCCCGCCTGCGTATGCATTTCCACAACACCCGCAATACAGCCCTCGCAAATGTCTTTGCGGCTGTAGAAGCGGGCGTCGATGTCATCGACGCCTCGGTCGGTGGCATTGGCGGCTGCCCGTTTGCACCAGCGGCGACGGGCAATGTGGCGACAGAGGACGTGGTCTATATGCTGGAGCGCGGCGGGTTCGACACCGGTCTGGATCTGGACAAGTTGATCGAGACCGCGAAATGGCTGGAAAGCGAGGGGCTCAAGCACCCGGTGGAATCGATGCTGTCAAAGGCCGGGGGATTTCCGTCCTAGCGCGTGATCTGCCGCCACAGACCGCGCAGCAGAATCGCCGCAAACATCAGTGGCGCCGCCAGCAACAGGGCCAAGCGCCCCGGCAAACTGCCGAATTTCCAGAAATACCGGAAAAAGCTTTTCGCCTTATGCCATTCAACCGCGAGCGGGCTGGCCTCGCTGGTGCCGCCAATATGATGGACGATGGCATCCGGAACAAAAAACACTGGGCCCGCCCGGCGGCAAAGATCGATATCCTCGACATGCAGGAAATAGGTTTCATCGAAACCGCCCAGCGTCTCGAAGCCCTGCCGCGACATCATGAAAGCAGCGCCGGAAACCGCCGCGACTTCCTGCGGTTCAGCGGGGACCGGTTCGGATTCCATTCCGAACGATTGTGCCAGACCCAACCGCGACAGGCCTGTAAAGGTGGCCAGCGCCCGCCAAAGCGTCAGTTCCCGCCGCCGCGAACCGCTTTGCTCAGCCCCGCCGGACCCCAGAATGCGGGCACCGGCCAGCGCGGTGACCGGCTGACCCGAAAGCACATCGGCTAGCCGTGAGGCGGTCCCTGCCTCGATCCGGGTATCGGGGTTGAGGAAGAGCAACTGGTCGCCACTGGCCTTAGCGGCGCCGAGATTGCAGCCCCGGCCAAAGCCGAGATTTTCATCCGTCCGGACAATCTTCAGGCGGCTGTTCCCGGCTGCGAGTGTCTCCACCTGCCGGCGCAGATCAGCGGGGTTTTCATGATCGATCAGAATCAGCTCGGTGATGGCTGTATCGGCGAGAACAGCCTCGATCGCATCCAGCAGTGCCGGCCCGGTTCGCCAGCTGACCATGACAGCAGAGATGGAAACGGCGGTCATGCGGGCCTTGGCCGGGCTGACAGGAAGCTGGTTCCGGCGATGGCCACGGCCAGCGCCGCCATATGCCACTCCTGCCAGGCTCCATAGCTGAAGAAGATGAAGCAGAAATAGGACATGGCGACCCAGGAAATCGCCGCGGCCTGCAGTCGCGAGAGATAGCGCGCGCCCGCGATACGTCCGCCCAGCATCACCAGGGTGAAGGCCAGAAGAATGGACCCGAAAGCACCGGTCTCCAGCCAGACCTGTATCGGTGCATTGTGCGGATGAAGCGGCAGAAGCTGATGTTCCAGTCCGCGCATGACCTCAACGGAGTCGATCGAACGGGACGCATCCAGACCCCAGCCGAGCCAGGGGCGTTGCACAATCTGTTCGCCGGCAAACTCCCAGATCGCTATCCGCGTTTCCCACGAAAAGGGCAGATAGGCCATGATGCTGTCGGGCAGCAGGGAAGCCAGGGACGGTAATATCAATGGCGTTACGACGAACGCTCCGGCGATCAGGCCGAAAATGCCGGAGAGCGCGCCTCTGGGCGAGTAATAGGCGACAATGGCGGCACCGAGCGCAGCGAAAAACGCCAATATATTGACCTGTATATGGAAACCGAATGTCGTCACGCCGGTAAGGGCCAAAAGCAGCAATCCGATCAAAGGCCCGCCTTCCCGCCAGGCCAGGGCCGCGGCGGGTCCAGCGAACAGGACAATCAGCAAGACCCCGTGGCCCAGGCTCCGGTCGACCTCGAAACGGGCGACCGGGTCACCGGCCTCCAGACCTTCGACATCCAGCTTGTAGGACATGGTCAACGCGCCGCCATTCACGAATTCGGCGAACAGGTAGAGCGCACCAAAAAAGGCCATGAAGAGGAAGGCCGCTTCGGCTCGTGCCCGCCATTTGCCTTCCAGCCGGAAAATGGCGAAAGCGAAGGCTGCGTAGAGCGGCACGCCTACGAGAAGCTTGATCGCCTGTTCCGGATTATCATAGGGCGACCAGGTCCAGCTCAGCGCTGCCCAGGCAATGAACAAGGCTCCCAGCATGGCCTCCCATGGCGGGTCCTTGTGCAGCTTCAGAACGTCTTTCCAGGGAAAGGCGATGATCCCGCCCAGCGCGACAAAGGGCGGCAGAGGCAAACCGCCCGCGCCCGCCGCGGCCCCGGTGAAAAACAGGATGACGACCGCCGCTATTCCGGCCCGGACATAGTCCTTATCGGAAAGGGCAGCCGTCATTCTGTCTTTAGCCCCGCTTCAGATCAGGAGGCATGGCTTCCGCTATCAGCATGTCCGCGGCTTCGTCGAGGCCGATGATTTCCTGCTGCTTGTTGCCTTCACCCAGGAAGCGCAAAGCGACCTTGCGGTTTTCTGCTTCCTTCATGCCGACAACCGCAATCACCGGCACCTTGCCCACCGAGTGCTCACGGACCTTGTAGTTGATTTTCTCGTTGCGCAGGTCCGTCTTCACCCGGAGACCGGCCTTGCGCAGCGTCCCGGCAACCTCTTCTGCATAGCCATCGGCGTCAGACGTGATCGTTGCGACCACGACCTGCAATGGCGCCAGCCAGAGCGGAAACTTGCCGGCATAGTTCTCGATGAGAATGCCGATGAAGCGCTCGAACGAGCCGAGAATGGCACGGTGGAGCATGACCGGACGGTGCCGGTCATTATCCTCGCCGACGAACTCGGCATCGAGCCGGTCGGGCAGGACGAAGTCGACCTGCAACGTGCCGCATTGCCAGTCACGGCCGATCGCATCACGCAGGACAAATTCCAGCTTCGGACCATAGAAGGCGCCTTCGCCCGGATTGAGGATCATCTCGACACCGGCCGCTTCCGTAGCGTCCTTCAGGGCCTTTTCCGCCTTGTCCCACGTCTCGTCCGATCCCGCCCGCGTTTCCGGCCGATCCGAAAATTTCACGATGAAGTCCGTGAAACCGAGATCCTCGTAGACCGAGTTCAGCAACTCGATGAAGGCTGCCGTCTCGCTCTCGATCTGGTTCTCCAGACAGAAAATATGCGCATCGTCCTGAACAAAACCGCGCACCCGCATCAGGCCGTGCAATGCGCCCGAGGGTTCATAACGGGCACAGGAGCCGAATTCGGCCATGCGCAGCGGCAAATCGCGGTATGATTTCTGACCGGAGCGGAAGATCTGGACGTGCGCCGGACAGTTCATCGGCTTGAGCGCCAGGACTTCGCCATCCTCCGTCTGGGCCGTGAACATGTTCTCGCGGAACTTGTCCCAGTGTCCGGATTCTTCCCACAGCTTGCGGTCAATCAGCGTCGGCGTCTTGACCTCTTCATAACCGGCCTCCTCGAGACGGCGGCGCATATAGGATTCCAGCGTGCGGTAGAGCGTCCACCCCTTGTCGTGCCAGAAAACCTGGCCGCGGGCCTCTTCCTGCATGTGGAACAGATCCATAGCCCGGCCGACCTTGCGGTGGTCGCGCTTTTCCGCCTCCTCGATGCGCAGGAGATGCTCTTTCAGCTGTTTATCGTCCGCCCAGGCCGTGCCGTAGATGCGCTGCAGCATGGCGTTGCGGTGATCGCCACGCCAATAGGCCCCGGCAACCTTCATCAGCTTGAAGGCCTTGCCGATCTTGCCCGTGGACGGCAGGTGCGGTCCGCGGCAGAGATCGATCCAGTCGCCCTGGCGGTAGATCGTGATGGCCTCGTTCTCGGGCAGGTCGCGGATCAGCTCGGCCTTGTAGGCTTCGCCGATCTTCTCGAAATGCGCGATGGCGTCATTGCGGTCCCAGACCTCGCGCACGAAAGGCAGGTCGCGATCGACGATCTCGGCCATGCGTTTCTCGATCGCGTCGAAATCCTCCGTCGAAAACGGCTCGTCGCGGGCAAAGTCGTAATAAAAACCGTCCTCGATAGCCGGTCCAATCGTGACCTGCGTTCCCGGGAACAGCTCCTGCACGGCCTGGGCAAGGATGTGCGCCGCATCATGGCGGATCACTTCCAGCGCTTCAGGCATATCGCGCGTGATGAGCTCGACCTTTGAATCGCCCTCCAGCGGGCGCGTGAGATCCCATTCCTGGCCATCGACCCTTGCGATGATCGATTTCTTGGCGAGGGATTTTGAAATGCCCTCGGCGAGGTCCATGGGGCTTGCGCCCTCGGGAAGTTCCCGGACTGCGCCATCAGGCAGCGTTACGTTGATCATTTGTCTTCGTCCTGTTGTTCGGACCGGCTGTTTGATGGGTTCCTAGCCGCTTCACGCGGAAGGCGAAAGCGGTGAAGCGCCCACCAAGGCACATCTTTCAGTTTCTCCGGTGCAGGATCATAGCCGTGACTGCCTCCGGGGCGGCATCGCGCGATGCGTCCCAGCGTCAGCCAGATGCCTCTCCAGGCGCCCTGCTTGCGTACGCAATCAGCGCCATATTCCGAACAGGTCGGCTCATGGCGGCAACGCACGCCCAGCGCATAGAAAACCGGCGAGAGCGTCCATTGATAGACGCGCACGGCCGCGATCAATATCGCGCTGAAGGGTCTGAACGAGGCTTCGTTCATCGGTTTGGTCCTGATCACCGGGTGCTTCCAACCGGTTGTCTATAAAAGATTGTCTTGCTTGGGAATTCCGGACCGGCGGGCAATGTCTGCTGGCATGGCAGACGCCACCGGCCCTAGCCGGTTGCGGTGGTCAGGGTGGTGGTGTTCAGCGCATTGGCGCAGGCCTCGGCGGCGGCCTCGAAAGCCAACCGGATAGAGGCATGGCGCGCCGGGTAATCGCGGGCGCTTTCCAACGCCGACAGGCCCGCAAACCGGCCTTGCAGTGCGGGCGCGCCTTTCAGCATGGCGCCGAGCGCATCGCGCGCCTCTTCGATCTCGCGAACCGAAGCACCGATGGCGTTGGCGCCCAGCACGGAGGCCGAGGCCTGTCCAAGCGCACAGGCCTTCACTTCCAGACCGATATCGGCGATGCGATCCCCCTCCAGCCGGACTTCGACTTCAACAGACGAGCCGCAAAGGCGGGACACACGGCGCGCACATCCATCGGCACGGTCGAGCCGGCCGATATGCGGAATCTCCGCCGCGAGACGCAGGATCTCGCTGGAATAGAGCGCGTCGTTCATGACGGCGGAGGATATAAGCGAATTGTGGCGGAAGTGCTAGGCGCTGTGATCTGGAATCCTCCTTCGAGACTCTCATGCGCTCGCACCTCAGGATGAGGTGAGTGAAAAGCAATCCCACCAAACCGCCTCATGGTGAGGTGCCCGGCGTAGCCGGGCCTCGAACCACGCCCTATCCCATCCGCCAGGTTGACCCTTCCGGACCGTCCTCGACCTTGATCTTGCGGGCGATGAGCTCGTCACGCAGGGCATCCGCCTTGGCGAAATCCCTGGCCTTCCGCGCGGTGGTCCGGTCCGCAATCAGCTGGTCGATCTCTGCGCGCTCGGCCTCGGACAGGCTGTCGATCCCGAACCAGGCATCCGGCGAGCCATTGAGCAGGCCCAGCGCCTGCCCCCCCGCCAGAAGAGCCGCAGCAGCGGCCATCTGTTCAGCTTCGTCCTCGGCCCGGTTGGCCTCACCCGCAAGCGCGAACAGCGCGGCCAGCGCCTTGGGTGTGTTGAGATCATCAGCGAGGGCGGCTTCCACCGTTTCCGGCACGTCGCCTGGTTCGGCCTTGATCCGGCGCAGAACACCATAAAGCCGGTCAAGCGATTTCTGGGAACGCTCCAGCAAGGCATCGGTCCAGTCGAGCGGCGCGCGATAGTGGGCGGTCAGCAGGGCATAACGCAACACTTCGCCGGGCCAGTGCTCGATCAGTTCGTGGACCAGTTTCACATTGCCCAGCGATTTGGACATCTTTTCATCCGTCATGGCCAGCATGCCATTATGCAGCCAGTAACGGGCCATCGGCGTGCCCCCATGTGCGCAAACCGACTGGGCAATCTCGTTTTCATGGTGGGGGAAGGTGAGGTCGTTTCCGCCGCCATGAATGTCGATCGTCTCGCCGAGATGCTTCTCGCACATGGCCGAGCATTCGATATGCCAGCCCGGACGGCCGCGCCCCCATGGGCTGTCCCAGCCCGGCTCGTCATCTTTGGCCGGTTTCCAGAGGACGAAATCTGCCGGGTCTTTCTTGTAGGGCGCCACTTCCACGCGGGCGCCGGCGATCATGTCGTCCATGTCGCGCTTGGAGAGCTTGCCATAATCGGCATAGCTCCTGACCGAAAACAGGACATGGCCTTCAGCCGCATAGGCATGGCCGTCTGCGGCCAGTTTCTCGATCATCGCGATGATGTCACCGATATGGTCCGTGGCATACGGCTCGATCGTTGGTGGCGCCGCACCCACCGCTCCCATATCGGCATTGTAGATATCGGCATACTTGCCGGTGATCTCCTTCATCGACGCGCCGGTCGCCTTCATCGCGGCAATGATCTTGTCCTCGACATCGGTGATGTTGCGCGCATAGACGACATGGTCTTCGCCATAGGTACGCTTCAACAAGTGATACAGAACGTCGAACACGACGGCGGGCCGCGCATTTCCGATATGGGCGTAGGAATAGACTGTCGGGCCACAGACATACATCGTCACCCGCTTGGGATCACCGGGAATGAATTCCCGTTTCCGGCCCGTCAGCGTATCGTGAAAATGCAAACTGCCCATGACAAACTGTCCTATCGTTTTCCCCACAATGGGTATAAACTTGTTCCATCCCTATGGACGGCGCGAATTCACGCACTACATAGCGGTCTCGCAAGAGTTGCGAAACCGGAAGAACATCGGGCGGCTGCTTAAATCCAGCGTCCAGTACTTCGGTCCGGAAACCGGCACTACACCGGATGCGTATGTATCCGGGACCCGACAACGGAAGGATCATGGACGACATGGACGCCAAGACACCCGCCGAGCTGCGCCCTGAAACGCTGGCTCAAACCCGCCCCAGCCGCGAGCAGGCCGAAGAGGCCGTGCGCACGCTGATTGCCTGGGCCGGTGATAATCCGAACCGCGAAGGCCTGCTCGACACGCCCAAGCGCGTGGTCAAAGCCTATGAGGAATGGTTCTCGGGCTATGAGGCTGATCCTGCCAAGGAACTCTCGCGCACCTTCGAGGATGTGCAGGGCTATGACGACATGGTGATGCTCACCAATATCGACGTCGAGAGCCATTGCGAACACCACCTCGCCCCGATCATGGGCGTGGCACATGTCGCCTATCTGCCGCGCAAGAATGTGGTCGGTATTTCCAAGATCGCCCGTGTGGTGGAAATCTTCTCCAAGCGCATGCAGACCCAGGAAACCATGACGGCACAGATCGCCGACATCATCATGGAAGCGATGGATGCGCGTGGCGTGGCGGTTCTCATCGACGCCAAGCACCAGTGCATGACGACGCGCGGTGTGCATCATCCGAATGTCTCGACCATCACCACGACGTTCGCCGGCGAGTTCAAGTCCGACGACGAGCTGCGTGGCCGCTTTATGCGCCTGGTCGAGCGGGCCTAATCAGACTGCAACTGACGAAGCCGCCGGTCCGTCCGGCGGCTATTCGTCCGTCCTGTCTTCCGGGAAAAACTGATTGGCATAGCTGCCGAACGGTTCCGCGAAAAAGCCACGGCTTTCGCGCCAGAACCGCTGCGCGCCGCGTGAATTCGCGGCGAGATCGCGGTAAGCGGCGTCTCCGCCTTCCCAGAGCTGATCGGGAACAGCGTTCTGCTCATGAAGGTAGTAGGCGTATTCCCAAGTATTCATGGCGACCAGCATCAGTTCTGAATATCGGCGCCATTCGGTTTCAGAGAGCAAATCGGGATCGGTATCGCCACGATGCATGATGTCAGCGAGCTGCTCGTCCTCGACGATCGACATCAGGTGATCGTTGAACAAGGTGAGCGCGTTGAAGTGGGTTTGCGCATTGAGCGCCGTCGTCGTCGCACGGACCTCGGTCGCGAGATAGATGACCGACAGGATGACGCCCGCCGACGCCACGATTTGTGCAATCGCGGCAATCGTCTCGATTTGTCCCTTGAACTTCGTCATGGCCAATCCCCCGGCTTCCCCGATAACCGTATTTCGCAGCCTGTCGCTCACAAAAGTCAATTGCCCGGCGTCCGGCACGTGACGGGGCGGACAAGTTCGGCTAACCCGCTGGCATGACCGCTCCCATCACCCTCATTGCCGAACAGAAGGGCCTTCGGCTCGACCGCTGGCTGGCGGACGAGATCGACGAGTATTCGCGCTCGCGCCTGAAAGCCCTGATCGAGGAAGAGAACCTCACCTGCAATGGCGAGGTGATGAGCAATCCGGCGCACAAGACAATCCTGGGCGCGGAATATGTGCTGACCGTGCCGGCCCCTGTCGCCGCAGATCCGACGCCCGAGGATATTCCGCTGGATGTGGTTTATGAGGATGATCACCTGATCATCGTCAACAAGCCGCACGCCATGGCAGTTCACCCGGCCGCGGGCAACTGGTCCGGAACGCTGGTCCATGCCCTGCTGCACCATTGTGCGGGCTCCCTGTCGGGGATTGGCGGGGTGGAGCGGCCGGGCATTGTGCACCGGCTCGACAAGGACACGTCCGGCCTGCTGGTCGCGGCCAAGGATGATCTCACCCATAACGGGCTGGCCGAGCAATTCGCTGAACACTCGGTGAAGCGCGCCTATATCGCCTTTACGCGCTCATCGCCCGAACCGCGCGCGGGCCGCATCGAGACGCGGATTGCACGCTCGGATACCGACCGCAAGAAAATGGCCGTGGTGAATGATCCGCACAGCCTGGCCGGCAAGCTGGCGATCACGAATTACCGCACTTTGGCCAGCTATGGCCGCGAAGGCGGAGCCATGCTGGGCCGAGCCCTGGCGGCCAAGGTGGAATGTCGGCTCGAGACTGGCCGCACGCACCAGATCCGCGTGCACATGGCGCATATTTCGGCACCGCTTCTGGGTGATCCGGTCTATGGCCGCGGGCGCTCGCAGAAGCTGAAAGAGCTGGATGATGGCCGGGCCTTCAAGGATTTCCGGCGGCAAGCCCTGCATGCCTATGAGCTGGGCTTCATCCACCCGATAACGAAAGAGGCGCTCCATTTCGAAGCGCCTCTTCCCAAGGACATGCAGCGTCTGGAAAAGTTCCTCGAGACGCTCTAGGCGCCCTCGCCGAACATGAAGAGGAAGAAGTGCGCATCCTCGTCATACGGGTTGAGGAATTCGTGGCTAACCTCGGCCGGGATGATCATGAACTGACCTTCGGAAAATTCCGTGTCCTGGCCATTGATCCGCGCCGTCATCTGGCCTTCCACGCAAATGATCAGCGTCGGGAAAGGATTCGTACGGCTGCGCGGATCTTCATTGACATGCTGGCCTGGCGAGACCGCCCCGAAGCCCGAGCGGAAGCCCGGCTGATAGTAAATGATGCCGGCATTGCCACCATGAACGAAGCGGAGGTCCTGCTGATCGTAATTCACAACTTCCGGAAAGCCGCGCGTCCAGAAATGGAAGACGTGAGTCAGAATCGACGGATCGAAGTCCGCACCATCCATCAGCTCAATGTCCATCGGCGTGACGTCCGTCGAGAAGGCCTTGGCCATGGACGTGTAGGCACTGATTTCGCCGCGATCGATCCGTTCGAGGATATCGCCGGTGGCCGTATAGTAGAAGGTGGGTGTGGAAGGTGTACCCGCCGTTACGCTGTAGCTGCGATCGGCATGGGTCAGCGTGACCGTCCACATCTCGCCATTGACCTCGACACCGAACTCCTCGTCCGCGGTAAAGGTCACGTCATTGACGACATAATCGGCTGCATATCGTTCTAGGATGGATTGCGTATCCACTGATTGCGCCAGAGCGCCCGTGGACAGAATGCTGCCGAGCACGGCAGCGGTCAGAATGTGTTTCGTGGAGACCATGGCTGGTCCTCCTTTCAGGTTTCTAGCGCCCCCAAGCGCCAACTAACCATGTGTTTAGTTACAAACTTAGATGGATTGCAAGTGCTTATTTTCAAATAGAAAAATAAATTTCAAACCTGCATCCGAATGCAGATCGAGTTGCATCTAATGAGGTTCTGGCGTGCTATCGCTCTTCAAACCGCGGGCGATCATTTCACCAATAAATTCAGCAAAATCTTCCGGATCCGGGTTCGAATAAGGCAGGCGCCCTGCCGACTGCATTTTATCCCGGAACGGTTTTGTGATCCGGAAGAAAACCAGCGCTCCGATCAGGACCAGATGCACCTGGTGTGGGTCCACGGCCCGGAAAACGCCTGCCATCGTGCCGCGTTCAATGATGGCGCGGGTTACCTCGAAATTGCGGGCCAGGCTGGCGGCGGCTTCCGGCCGCATCTGCTGTTCGCCGGACAGATAGTCCTGAACCAGCATGCCTGGCAGATAGGGGGCGGCTTCGAAACCTCTTGCCAGGGCACGGGCAAAGGCTGGCAGGCGCAGGTCCGGCGGCCTTGCTTCCAGTGCCTCCACATCGACGCGCTCGAGAACCCGGCTCACGCCCTGGTCGAGGATAGCCTGATACAAACCGGTCTTGGAGCCAAAATAATAGGCCACCATGGCCTTGTTCAGCCCGGTGTCCTCGGCAATGGCGTCCAGCGATGTCGCGGCAAACCCTTTCCGGGCAAACAGGCGCGCGCCAGCCTCCATCAACGCTTCGCGGGAGGCTGCCGCATTCCGGATCTGGCGGGCTTTACGAGCCATGGTTTATTGTGCACCGGTTTTGATTGCACCGAAAGACTGGGAAACAAGCGGTGATGATCCCTCTGCCATCACTTGGCCGTGATGCTCTAGCATTTCACCTGGTCACTTCCTAACTAGACCCGAGCCAAGGAGTACAAGGGGACGTAAATGGCGAATGCGATGACCCTGTCACTGTCGCCCGAGGGCGGACTGAACCGGTATCTCACAGAGATCCGGAAATTCCCCATGCTCGAAAAGGACGAGGAATTCATGCTGGCCAAGCGCTGGCGTGAACACGAGGATACCGGCGCTGCCGAGAAACTCGTGACGTCACATCTGCGCCTCGTGGCGAAGATCGCCATGGGCTATCGCGGCTATGGCCTGCCGATTGCCGAGGTTATCTCCGAGGGCAATGTCGGCCTGATGCAGGCGGTCAAGAAGTTCGACCCGGATAAGGGTTTCCGTCTGGCCACCTATGCCATGTGGTGGATCCGCGCCTCTATTCAGGAATACATTCTGCGGTCCTGGTCTCTGGTGAAGATGGGCACCACAGCCGCCCAGAAGAAGCTTTTCTTCAATCTGCGCCGCATGAAATCCAAGATGCAGGCGCTTGATGAAGGCGATCTGCGCCCTGAACAGGTTGAGGAGATTGCCACCAAGCTGGGCGTCACGGATGACGACGTCATCTCGATGAATCGCCGCCTGTCCGGTCCGGACGCGTCACTGAACGCGCCGCTGAAAGCCTCTGAGGGTGACAGCGAATGGCAGGACTGGCTGGAAGACGAGGACGCCGGCAACCAGGAAGAGGAGCTCGCGGAATCCGACGAGTTCGATCAGCGCATGACGCTGCTCCAGAATGCCATGCAGGACCTGAACGAGCGCGAACAGCATATCATCCAGGAACGCAAGCTGACCGACGAACCCAAGACGCTGGAAGAACTGGCTGAAGTCTACGGAGTCAGCCGCGAGCGGATTCGCCAGATCGAGGTCAGGGCTTTTGAAAAACTGCAACAGGCGATGAAAAAAGCTGCCGCCGAACAGGGACTTATCCCCGAAGAGGCCTGAGCGCGGCTCGACTTGCCGGCAGGGTCAATCTAGGTCTGACTCCATTATTGGAGTGAGACAATGTATCTGCGCGTTCTGGCCTTAGCCGTCATTATCCTGTCTTCCAGCCCGGCCTTCGGACAATCCCTGTCGGACGATTATCGCCGGCTGCTTGCAGAAGCGGCTGCTACCCAGAGCGATGAGGGCTTTGCCGAGACCGTGGATCTTGTCGCCCGCGTCGCGCCCGGCGGCGCTCCCGCTGTGCTCGACGCGCTGGCCGAGCTGGCGCCTGAACGCCTGACCCTGGCTGAAAACCGGTTCATCGCGGCGGACATCGGTGTCGACCAGCTGGCCAGGCTTCCTGCGCCGGAAGTCGAGGCAGAAACTGAAACCGTTCTCGCCGAGACGGAGGTGGACGACGGGTTCGCCCTGACACGTCCCTGGGCGGGTTGGTCGGGCCGACTGTCGGCCGGTCTGCGTGTCGACTCAGGCAATTCGGATCAACAGGATTATTCCCTCGGCTTCGAAATCGAACGCGATCTGGCCGAGTGGGGTTTTGAAGCCGGGCTTGATTATGCCTATTCGGAATCCGGTGGGGCCACGTCCCGCGATCAATTATCGCTGGATGCGAGAGGCGAACGGCAGCTGGGCGAACACTGGAGCCTCTTCCTGGGTGGCGAATACGATCAGGACCAGCTGTCCAGTTATGATTTCACGGCGTTCATAAGCGCCGGCGCCGCCTACCGCCCGGACATGCCGGAAAACATGGACTGGGTGCTACGCGCCGGCCCCGGTGTGCGGTATGTCTCGCCCATGGCCGGATCGGCGGAGAGCCAGTTGGCGCTTGATCTGGGCTCGGACTATGAATGGCAGATCACCGAGACCAGCCGGTTCGCTTCGGAAACAACATTGTTGATCGCGGAATCCTCCCGCGCCGAACAGAAATTCGCCTTCATCACCGCGCTTAGCGAGGCCTGGGCGGTGGAAGCCTCCTGGCGCTATCGCCACGAGTTTGAGCCCCTGCCCGGTTTCGAGGAAGGTGATTCCCGATTCGATATCTCGATCGTCCGGGAGTTCTAGGCCCTCCGTAACAGGCCGATCGCGAGGCAGAACTGCGCAGCGACATAGGTGACCCAGACGGTCGGGCCGCGCCAGGCCGGATTCTGGCCCATGAACAGATCCATGGCGATCAGGCTGTCAGACGCCACGAACAGGATGGCGCCGGCGACTGCCAGCCAGCGGGCTTTCGAGACAGCCGCCAGGATGGCCATCAACATGATAATCACATTGTAAATGCTGGCCGGCACGGTCAGTTCGCCCATGCCCGGCAATAGCGTGACCAGCATGGCGCCACCGAAGGCGCCGAGCACACAGGCGAGCACAACGCCCAGCGGTCCGCGGAAACCGTCTGACCGGATAATCTGGAAAAACAGCCAGCCATAAAGGATGTGGGCGATTCCAAATGCCGCCATGCCCAGCGTCATCTGGGCCGGTTGCAAGGCCAGCATGGCATCGCCGATGGCCGACGCCACCAAGGCCAGTCCGAGCAGAATGGATCGCGACCGGAGGGCGTAGACTGCCAGCAGCAGAATGCCGGAGGATTTCAGCCCCACAATGGCTGGATAGCCGATCGGCAGGCCAAATCCTGTCATCAGATAACCGAAGGCGAGTACGGCAGCGGCCCCGAGCAGGACCTTGTCAGAACGGGATGTCGTCATCATTTCACCGGAGCAGGCGCAAAGGGATTGGTGATCACACCGCCCGGCTTGACGCCGTCACTTCCAGCCGGTCGACGAGTCTGACCCAGCTGTCCGGAGACGAAATCCTCATAATAGGGCACCCATTCATCCGCACGTGCGGCGATATAGAAATAGGGCCCGTTGGGATTGCGGCGGAAATTGGAATCCGTCGCGACAATGAAATACTCGTTGCCTTCGCGGACCATGAAAGGGGATCCGCTATCGCCACGTGTGGTATCGCATTCGTGCGCCATCGTATTATCCGGATAGATGGTCACCATTTGACAGGCGATATTGCCGGACAGATGATCGCCCGTGTCATGGCTGTAGCCAGCCTGGTAGATATCAGCGCGCAGAGCGGCCTGTTCGCCTTCCTCGGTCACAAGGGCGCGGATTCCCACAAATCCAAGTTCATCACCGAGCGGAGTATCGATCCGCAGTAAAGCCCAGTCAGTGCCATCGATATCGTCGGTCGTGCGATAGCGCTGATAATCCCATTGCGGTGACATGAAGTAGTCAATGATGCGGGCGGTGCGTGGCCCGCCGCGCAGATCATAACCGGTTTCGAACCGGCCACTGAAATTCACGCCATTCTGTCCGGCAATGCAGTGACCGGCGGTCACCAGAACGTCCGGACCGATCAGCGTGGCCGTACAGGCGCCGCCGCTATCCATCGTGATCTGGCCCACCACGACCCAGGGAAAGACGGACGTGTCCATGAAAACGCGGTCATCATATCCGAAATAGTGATCAAAAATGGTCAGCGGCCGTTCGCGGCCGATACAGTCAGACCGGTCGGTTCGCGGGGCACAGCTGCCGTCACCACCCTGCCCAGCCTCCTGGCAAACCCCGTCGAACGCCGTTTCACAGCTGTCACGCTGGAAACGAAGTGAAACCAGGTCACCGCAATCGGTGGCATCTGTTCCCTGAACACAGGCCCCCGTTCCCAGACCCGGCTCATCGCATTCATTGTCATTGGCCCAGCGGCAGCTGTCATCCTCGGCACCCGACAGAATGCGCCAGCAATCGGAATAGTCGGTATTGATCTGGCAGGCACCGGTCCCGTAGCGCGGATCATCACATTCATTGTCATTGGCCCAGCGGCAGCTGTCATCGCCGCGGAATTCGGCCGGCACCTGCGGACCTTGCGGGACACCGGTCATGCCGGGTTTGACCTGGATGATGCGCATCCAGCTCTCAATCTCATCCAGTGAGAGGCGTTCTTCCCGCTCCTGGGCGAACCCGGACCAGGACATCATGATGGCGGCAACAAGACTGGCTAGAATACGCATACCTTCCCCCGGCGATTCCCTGTCCCTCGCACTGGCAGCCTAGCGGCGGACCCCTGAGGGGTCCATGGCAAAGCCTCCGGCGCATCGGCGCAAACCTACCCCCTGCGTTTTTCTGAACCTGCCGTTCAACTGTCATACAGCTTCAATTCGCTAGACCCGACGAAGCGAAAGGGACGTCGCATCACGAGGCTAGAAGATGAAAAACTTTGCCAAACTGATTTCCGCTGCGGGTTTTCTCTCGCTTGCTGCTCTTGCTGCGCCGGCCGCCAATGCCGGCACCTGGCACCTGAATGCTGCGTCCTGCCCGGACCTGCGGGAAGACCGCCGCGACAGCCGGTACAATGAAGGCCGCTGGGACCGCCGCGAAGACCGGCGGGACCGGCGCGTCATCGATTGCCCGCCACGGTCCTGGAATTATGTCGCCAGCCGTTATGAGCGCCGCAATGGTGCCTATCGTGGCTCAGGCGCCCGTCGGGGCACGCCGGGTATTGTCTATACCAACCGTTATGGCGAGTTCTTCCGGATTGGACGGCATGGCCGCCAGATCCCGATTGATGTGGTCATCCACTATGGCCGTCATGGCGGATACGACAGACCGTATCGTGGCCGGGGCCGCGGACATGGTCCGCGTGGCCGCCGTCATCCGTACTAGAGCCTGATCTCCCCCTCGAGATAACAGGCAGCGCGCCCGAACAGGCTGACGCGATCGCCTGAAGGCTCTACCTCCAGCGCCCCTGGCCGTGGCCCGATCTGACGGGCTGACAGCCGGGGGCGTTCGAGTTTTCGGGACCAGTAAGGTGCGAGCGTACAGTGCGCCGAACCGGTCACCGGGTCTTCTGCCACGCCGGATGCCGGTGCGAAAAAACGCGAGACGAAATCTGCCGATTTGCCCCTGGCCGTTGCAATGACATTGGTGAAGGCGCTGGTGAGCAGCGATTCATCAGGATTGAGACCGGCGATCGTGGCTTCATCCTCGAACACCATCATCTGATAGGCAGCACCATGGACGCGGTTGACGTCGAGACACTCAACCGGATCGCCCGCGCCCAGAGCCTCGACCACGATGGGATCGGGCTCGGCCGGCGAAAAGTCCACCTTTGGCAGGTCCATGGCATAGCTTCCGTCTGACTCGCGGCTGACTTTCAGCTCGCCGGAGCGCGTCTCGAACACAGCGGTACCGCCATCGACCAGGCCCCGCTCGAACAGAAAAGCGCCCGATGCGAATGTGGCATGCCCGCACAGATCGACCTCGACCGAAGGGGTGAACCAGCGCAGCTGCCAGCGATCCGTTCCGGCCTCCACAAGAAAGGCCGTCTCGGACAGATTGTTGGACAGGGCGATACCCTGGAGAATCTCGTCGGACGGATATTTCTTCAGCAGGCAGACACCGGCCGGATTTCCGGTAAACGGCGTATCACCATCAATGAAGGCATGGATTTCGGCATAGGGAATTTTCATTATTCGGCACTCGATTTCGGGGGACAGGCAATCGCTTCTACTCAGGTTCGCAGAGATCACCAGACCGGCGTGCGGCGTCGGCCGCAGCAATCCGGCCGGCGTCCGGTGCGAGGCGGCGGACAATGGCAATACCGCGCTCACTGCCGAGATCAACATCGGCGCCATCACCATTGGTTACAGACACCGCAATATCGCCTTCGCCACTGGATTCATTCACCGCGAAAACATTGTCGGTATTGCCGGCAAACAGGGAGAGCGAGACATAATCTCCCCAGCCGGCGACATGGATCTGCACCGGCCCTTCAGACAGATCAAGCAGGCAGACCGAGTAGAGCAGGTCAGGCGACGGACGCACGACCCGGCGGCTGGTCTCGTCGGTCGGTGGCACATGGATAAAGGTGTTCAGACCGGCACCCTGCGCTTCCAGCCGCGACATCGCCGTATTCATGGCCAGCCGCGGCAGATACCAGATGGTGGCGGCATGAACGCCCGCGGCCAGCAGGATGAAAGCGAGGATATGGCGGATCATGATGCGCCCTCCCCACGGCAGCCCAGCCGGATGACATCGGGCACCGTCAAGGCCGTTTCCGGCGTTTCCAGCACGGCTTCGCTGGCATTGTAGAGCCGCAGCAGCAGGTCAAAATTCCCGGCATTGCGGCTGGAAATCCAGACCGAGCCATCTTGCGGATCCGTGTCCTGAATGGTGGCGCGCCAGCGTCCGTCCTCGCCAATGGTAGCCCGTGAGGCATCGATTGAATGCGCATCATCGCCATTCTGCGCGAGGAAATAATCGCCGGCATAGAGTGTCACCGACCACCAGCGCACATCGGGCACCTCACCCTCGATCACATAGGCGCAATCTTCCCGCAGCGGCGCACCCCCATCGTCGACAGCGCGGATGTAATAGGTGGCTTCCTCGCGGCGCAGGCCGAGCAGGCCCCGGCGGGCAACATAAGCACGGGTATAGGGATCGGCGGTTTCCGAACCGATGGCTGGATCGCTGGTCCAGTCGTTGATCTCGATCGAGCGGAACAGGCCCGGCGGGTCCAGCGGCGTCCAGCCGCCCAGCCATACGGCGGAACCGAAGCCTGTCAGGACCGCCAGAACCAGCGTGATCAGCCAGCGGATCATAGCGACCATCCCTCATCTTCCCAGGGAAAGAGCACGGGGCCATAATCGGGGAAGTCGAGATGGAGCTCGGGAGAAGCCGCATCCAGCGCCGTTGCGGCCTCCGGCGTCAGCGCGCCGGACTGGTCCAGAATGGCGTCGCGGACAAGTTCGCGCGCTTGCGAATAAAGCGCGTTGCGGTCCTCGCGCATACGGCCACGGTGATGGTCGATATCGGCCTCGACCGAATGGTAAAGTTCAACCAGCCGTGTGGCTTCCTCGTCATTTCCGGCCGCCTCGAATGCCCAGGCCAGACTGGCCTGCCATTCCTGCAATGTTGCATAGGCGCGGGTCAGGCGCGCGCCTTCCCGGGCTTCCCAGGCGGCGATTTCACTCTCCAGCCCGGCATAGGTGCGGGTATTTTCGACCACGCCGCCGCCGGGGCGGACAAAGGCCATCTGCCGGAAATAACGGACAACATCGTCATGCGGGCGCGAATAGGCCCAGTGCCAGGTGTGCATTGTGTCGGCATTGATGAGGCCCAGCTCAGGATCGACAATCAGGACGGTCGGCGTGCCATAGATGGTCCAGGCGCCATAATCCCTTGCAATATCAAGATTCCGGTCACGCCAGCCGACATCCACGAGGACCAGTTCGAAGTTTTCGAAGAGAATCTCCTGCATGTCGTCCTGCGCAAAATGATCGGAGAGCCCGATACTGTCATGGCACCAGTTTGCGCCGAAAACGAGCAGTGCCCGCGTGCCGTTCTCTTCTGCCCGGGCGATCGCCGCCTCGACCTCGGCGCGGGCATCGGCCTCGCTGGAGAAGGGCTGTGCATGACCGCCCTCGGCAAAAGCCGGCCCGGTCAGAAGAAGAATAAGCGGCAGAAGCAAAAAACGCATCGAACAGTCCTCGGCAGTGGTTCCGGCACGCTAGCGCGCGCATTGTCCGGATTGAAGCCCGGAAACCCGCCTATTTTTTTATCGGAGACGGTTTTGTCTCCTACTACTACGACTACTACAACTACTACGACTATGAGCCGTATGCCGCAGGCAAAAAGCGCGGTTTTCCGCGCATTATCGCACGGCAAGGCATCGCGCGGATAAAGCCGCATACGCGGGCCGCGGCGCATGATAGGATCATCCGGTGCCGTCCTCATGCCGGCATGAATTGGGGGGCGTTTGGCCCTCCGCGAAAGGGTTCATCCCATGGCCAAGGGCCAATCCAGGTCGAACCGCGAGGCGAAAAAGCCGAAAGCGGAAAAGAATATCAAGAAGAAACACAATGCCTCTCAGCCGTCCCAGAAAACGGGTCAGGTCGGCGGGCTGGAGCATTTGCGCAACAAGCGCTGAGCGCGCCGCGGTCAGCCGCGTCAGACGCCGAGCCGGCGGGTCTTGAGCGCGTCGTAGCGCGCCAGTGACGCCGCCGGCCATTCGGCTTGCATGTCGTAGAACACCTCGAAGGCCTTCGCGCCGTTCGGCAGATCAATGAACGGCATTTTCGACCGCGTGAAGATATGCACATCCGGCGGGCAGGCTTCCGGCGCGTCCAGCGTCATGGCACGGATGAAGACGAGGACTTCGCGGCGGCCATAATCGCTCCACACGGCTGTCTGACACTCCGGACAGCGGTAGATGTCGTGCGGCTGGCCGCTGTCGGTCGGCAGTTCCACCCGGACCGGCTTGCCCGAGACCAGCTCGACGCAGGACCGCTCGATCAGCGCATTGACGGCAAACGGCCCGCCGGTCTGCACCTGGCAATCGCGGCAATGACAGCCGTGTACGAACATCGGACTTTCGGTCAGCCTGTAGCGGATGGCACCGCAGAAGCAGCCGCCGGCATGGGCGGATTGATCGGACATGCAGCCTCCCCCGGGCTTTGTGCAAAGGGTGTAGCACCCTTGCGCGAATTCCGCTTGCGGAAATCCGCGCCCGGCCCTATCTGCCCGTCCGCCGCCGGCCGACAGGAGAGGTCCTGTCCGGGCGGTGGATGCGTGTCACCCATGTCCGATGCGGCGTATGATTGCGTTGCCTGCGGAGCGTGCTGCTTCAGCCGCAATCCGCGCTATCTCGTCCTGTTGCCGGAAGATACCGGCCGCGCCCTGCCACCGGACTCGCTGTTTCAGGCGGAAGACGGACGCACCTTCGTCGACTTTTCCTGCGGGCATTGCACGCATCTGAAACTGGAGACCGGCCAGGCGATCTGCGGTGTCTATGATCAGCGCCCGGAAGCCTGCCGCGCCTTCCGCGCGGGCAGTTTCGAATGCCTCAAAGCCATCCGTGCCAATGGCGTGATGGGGGAGAAGGTGCGGGAAGCCGCAGTCGCCTGATGGTCGTCATCCCTGCGATTCCCGCTTTCGCGGGAACGGGCTTTGGGACCCAGAGCCACGGTAAAGAGACAAATTCATGCGCGCAATCTGTGCGGAGGCGAAGCTAGCAGCTGGTTGGCGCAGCGTGTGCCGGTTTCGATGGCGCAACTGGGTCCCTGCTTTCGCGGGGATGACGAATAAAAGCCTAGTCCTTCGTTTCCAGATAAATCTCCCCGCCCTTCGCGTTAAATTCGCGGGCCTTTTCCGCCATGCCAGCTTCGGCCTCGTCGACCGAATTCGGTGCCCTGGCAGACCCGAACTCGTCCCGGATCTCCTGGGTGATCTTCATCGAGCAGAATTTCGGTCCGCACATGGAGCAGAAATGCGCCACCTTGTGGGCCTCTTTCGGCAGGGTCTGGTCGTGGAAATCGCGCGCGGTTTCCGGATCGAGCCCCAGATTGAACTGGTCTTCCCAGCGGAATTCGAAGCGCGCGCGCGACAACGCATCATCGCGCAGCTTGGCCGCCGGATGGCCCTTGGCGAGATCGGCCGCATGGGCGGCGATCTTGTAGGTCACCACGCCCACTTTCACATCATCGCGGTCGGGCAGGCCGAGATGTTCCTTCGGCGTGACATAGCAGAGCATGGCACAGCCGAACCAGCCGATCATCGCCGCGCCTATCCCCGAGGTGATGTGGTCATAGCCCGGCGCGATATCCGTGGTGAGCGGGCCGAGTGTGTAAAACGGCGCCTCGCCGCAGGTTTCCAGCTGCTTGTCCATGTTCGCCTTGATCTTGTGCATGGCGACATGGCCCGGGCCTTCGATCATCACCTGGCAGCCATGATCCCAGGCCACCCTGGTGAGCTCGCCGAGGGTCTCGAGCTCGGCAAACTGGGCGCGGTCATTGGCATCTGCCGTCGAGCCCGGGCGCAAGCCATCGCCCAGCGAGAAGGAGACATCATAGGCGCGCATGATCTCGCAGATTTCCTCGAAGCGCTCGTAAAGGAAGCTCTCCTTGTGATGGGCAAGGCACCATTTCGCCATGATGGACCCGCCGCGCGAAACGATGCCGGTGACCCGGTTAGCGGTCAGCGGCACGTAAGGCAGGCGCACGCCGGCATGGATGGTGAAGTAATCCACCCCCTGCTCGGCCTGTTCGATCAGCGTGTCGGCGAAAATGTCGAAGGTGAGATCCTCGGCAATGCCGCCGACTTTCTCCAGCGCCTGATAGATGGGCACGGTACCGATGGGCACGGGGCTGTTGCGCAGGATCCATTCGCGCGTGTTGTGGATGTTCTTGCCGGTGGAAAGGTCCATCACCGTGTCACCGCCCCAGCGGATGGCCCAGACCATTTTCTCCACCTCTTCCTCGACCGAGGAAGCGACGGCGGAATTGCCGATATTGGCATTGATCTTCACCAGGAAATTGCGGCCGATCACCATCGGCTCCAGCTCCGGGTGATTGATATTGGCCGGGATGATGGCCCGGCCACGGGCGATCTCGTCGCGCACGAATTCCGGCGTGACATGCTCGGGGATGGCGGCGCCAAAGCTCTCGCCATCGGCGATGTTGGCGGCGGCCTGTTCCAGGGCCTGCCGGCGGCCCAGATTCTCGCGCTCGGCGGCGTAGATCATCTCGTCCGTGATGATGCCGGCGCGGGCGAATTCGAACTGGGTAACGGGACCCGTCCCATTGCCGCGCAGCGGGCGATGGCGCACGGGAAACTCCCGCGCCAGGTATTTGCCCGTCGCGCCGCCATTATCCAGCGGGGTGGGTTCGCGGCCCTCATAGCTTTCCACGCCGCCGCGCTGTTCGATCAGCGCGGTGCGCCAGCGCGGCAGACCGGTCTCGACATTGATCACAGCATCCGGATCGGAATAGGGGCCGGACGTGTCATAGACGCGCACGGGCGGCTCGTTGGCGGTCGGGTGCAGATCGATCTCGCGATGCGGCACTTTCAGGTGCAGCGCCGTTGCCGGCGAGGTGTAGACCCGGCGCGACCCCGGCAGCGGGCCGGTGGTCACCTGGGGGGTCTCGAACGCGTTCTGGCTGGTGGGCTTGTTCATTCGCTGTCTTTCTCTGGCAGGAAGCCAAGGTCTCTTTGCGTCTTCTTCGGCAGGCCGGACCCGACGATCTTGTAGCTCTGGGTGATATAGGCCTGCAGGTCGATATCGTTGAGGGTTTCATCTGTCAGTTGCTGGATCCAGGGCGCGCCGCGCGAAGCGAGATAGGGCGCCGGGCGGCAGCCGGGCTGTTCGCGCAAGATCTCGAACGACATTTCCGTGGTCTTGAAGGAGATGCAGAATGCGTCCAGCTTTTCTTCCCGATCGCCGAGCGCGAACATCTTGCCGCCGATCTTCCAGACCGAAACCGCGCCCCATTGCACCACATGCGTGGTGTGAGGCAGGCCGCCGCAAAATTCGTCGAAGTCTTCCCGCGTCATCGCGCCTCTTCCATCCCGCCGCCGGCATGACCCGGATCCGGTTGTTAAGGGTAAGATCTCAGCCCTGCGCCTCGTGCTCAGGACACCCCCTGGATGAACGCACACTTACATTCCCGCGGCGCCCGTGCAAGCCGTGCGGGCGGTCGTGGAAACGGCCCCGAACTAGCGTGCCCCGCCGTGCGGGCGCACTCGTTTTACAGGCTACTGTCACGCGCTGATTGCTGTTCCCGGGCACATCGCCCAGTTTCACGGGATCAGGTTTCAGGAATAGCTGATATGGATTTCGAGGATTTCCGCGCCCATGCGCACCGTTTTTCCGACTGGATGACGGATTATCTGGAAACAGTGGAGGACCGCCCTGTCCGCTCGCAATCGCGTCCCGGCGATCTGCTGGCGCAATTGCCGGCCTCGCCGCCGGATGCCGGTGAAGACATGTCCGCAATCTTCAACGATTTCGAACAGAAAGTGATGCCCGGCATCACCCATTGGCAGCACCCGAATTTCTTTGCCTATTTCAATGGTAATTCGAGCCCGCCCTCGGTACTGGCGGAGATGCTGACAGCGACACTGGCCGCCCAGTGCATGCTCTGGGAAACCTCTCCGGCGGCCAATGAGCTGGAAACCCGGATGATGGAATGGTTGCGCGAGATGAGTGGCCTGCCGGAAAACTGGGCCGGCACGATCCAGGATTCCGCCTCGACGGCCAATCTGTGTGCGCTGATCGCCGGGCTCGAACGCGCCACAGAGGGCCGCGTTGCGCGCAAGGGGCTGGCGGGAGAAACCACGCCCATTGTCTATGCCTCATCGGAAGCGCATTCCTCGGTCGAAAAAGCGGCGCGGATCGCCGGGATCGGCTCGGACAATGTCCGCAAGATGCCGACCGATGGCGCGTTTGCGATGGATGTGACGGCGCTGGAGGCTGCCATACGCGAAGACCGGGAGGCCGGGCGCATGCCCGCCTGTGTCATCGCCTGCCTTGGCGCGACCGGGCTGGGCTCGGTCGATCCGATCCGGGCGATCGGCGAGGTCTGCCGGCGCGAGAACATCTTCTTTCACATCGATGCAGCCTGGGCCGGGTCGGCCATGATCCTGCCGGAAGAACGTCACTGGATGGACGGTATCGAACTGGCCGATTCCTATGTCTTCAACCCGCACAAATGGCTGTTCACGAATTTCGACTGTTCGGCCTTTTTCATGCGCGATCCGTCAGAGCTGATCAGCGCGCTGGCGATCTCGCCGGCCTATCTGCAATCGCCGGATGGCGAACAGATGCCGGAATACCGGGACTGGACGGTTTCGCTGGGCCGGCGCTTCAGAGCGCTGAAGCTGTGGTTCGTGATCCGCAGCTATGGCGCGGACAGGCTGCGCGGTATGGTCCGCGCTCATATCGACATGGCCAAATGGCTGGAAACGGAGATTTCAGCCACACCGGATTTCGAGATCATGGCGCCGCGGCGCTTCGGGCTGAATGTGTTCCGCTATAATCCCGGCGGGCTGGATGACGCCGCGCTGGACGCGCTCAACACGCGCCTGGTGCAGGCGATGAATGATAGCGGCCGGCTCTACCTGACAAAGACATTGCTCGATGGCCGCGTGGTGATCCGCTTCGTGATCGGCCAGACCTACACACAGCAACACCATGTCGAGTCCGGCTGGGCCGCGATCCGGGAGATAGCTGCGGAACTCGCCTAGACCGTCTGGCGCGGAAGCGGCCGCTCCCCGCCCGGCTCGATCGCATCGATGCTGTCGCGCAAATGGATCAGCCGCAGCAGGTCCGGCAGGTTATAGCGCAGCGGCGTGCAATGGCCGGGACCATCCGTTGGGCGCTTGTCCGCTTCCCACGGGCACCCGCCGCGGCACAGGGGCTGGACCGTGCAATCGGCACATTCGGCGTGGGTGAAAGGGTCATACGCCTTCCAGAAGCGCTCGCGCTCCTCCTTCACGCCGTTGCGCACCAGCCCGCCCCGATCGTCGATCCGGGCATAGGCTTCCCCTTCGGGCAACGCGGTCTCATTCCAGCAGCGGAAGACCAGCCCGCCCGGTGATATCACCGCTCCGCCAGGCGCATCGCCCACGCACAGACTGCCGGCCTGCGGGCGCGGCAGGTCGAGCCCGGGCCGCAATCCCTTGCGGATCATCAGATTGAAAAGCCGGATCTCGGCGGCAGCGAATTCCTCGCGCGTCAGCATGGTGCTGGCGAGATCGCCGCATTCATCCGTGTAATCGACAACATGACCGAAATACGGGCTGACCCAATCCGCAATTCCTTCCCCGATGATAAGATCGATCAGCTCGGGGATCCGGTCGACATTCTGCCGGTCGAGATTGATGCGCAGGCTGATCGCCATCCGGCCAGCAATGGCTTTGAGATTCCGCATGATCTTTTCGAAACTGGGTTTACCAGCACTGGTAAAACGGCGGGCATCATGGATGTCCGCCGGGCCGTCGATTGTGACCTGTGCCCCGGTGAAGCCGGGCCGCGAAGCAAAATAGGCAATCCGCTCCTCTGTCAAAAGCGAGCCGTTGGTGATCATGAACTGGGTGTAGGTTGATCCGCGCCCGTCAGCGATGGCCTGCAAGGCCGTGTCCAGCGCCTTCAACTGCCGGAAGGCCGCCAGCGGCTCCCCGCCGAACCAGGTCACACTGAGCGGGGCGCCGGCATCGAGATTTTCCCGGACATAAGCGGTGACGGCCTGAAAATCCTCATCCGAGAAATGCCGTTTGGGGTGTTCTTCAAAGCAATAGGAGCAGGCAAAATTGCAGCTGACGGTCGGGGCAATGGTGAGGTTCAGCCCGGTTTCAGCCGCCCGGCCCTCGAAATAGGCTGATCGCACATCCGCCCGTTCATCCCGTGACGCCGGTACCAGAAACCCGGCCCCGGTGAGCTTGCTGACCTCCTCGGCCGGTGCCGAACCCGGATCCGCCATCAGTGCGGCGATATCTTCGAATTCTTCCACGCTGACGGCCGCAAAAGCGCCACTGGCGGCATTGTACATCAGCACGATGCTGTC
Organism: Hyphobacterium lacteum; assembly: GCF_036330345.1. NCBI lineage: Bacteria > Pseudomonadati > Pseudomonadota > Alphaproteobacteria > Maricaulales > Maricaulaceae > Hyphobacterium > Hyphobacterium lacteum. The sequence continues at coordinate 294,740 of NZ_JAZDRP010000003.1, read as the reverse complement.
GAAGGCCGACGGAACAAAGCAATTGAATTGCGAAGCTACCAGCTGATCACCGCCAACCCGGGAGGCCTGTCCGTCAGGCATGGCCGCCGCGATCCCGCCTACTCGACCTGTATGACATTGAGTTCGATATAGCGGTTATCCATTTCCCGATGCATCTGCTGCATGACCTGCCATTGCCGACGGCTGGAACGCGGAATTTCGCTCAGATTCCCGTTGGTTATGCTGACATTCGAAGAACAGGTATTGGTGCCGCAGGTTTGTGAACCGCAATTATTCGTGCCGCAGGTATGGCTGCCACATGTATGCCCTCCGCAGGTATTGTTGCCGCAATTGAACAGCCGCGGATCACCGTTGACGCCGAAGGCCAGATCAATGCGGACCATCCCCGAGAAATTGGAATCAAGACCGGCCACCATTTCGCGGACCAGGGAAACCGTGCCTTCCACTTCACTGTCCGGGATCAGGCTGTCATTCCGCAACAGCGATTCTGCCTCTATGCTGAGGCCCGTCATGCCCTGCCGGAGCCCCACCATTCCGAGATTGCGATTCTGCGAGACAGTGCCGCGAACCGGTGTCACCACACGGTCGCGAATGGTTGGCCGCGGCATGCGCTGAATATCCTGGGCAGCCGCTTTTGCACCGACTCCTGCCAGCCCCATGGCGGCAGCCGATTTCAGGAACAAGCGGCGGTTCTTCTTGCCATTGTCGCTCATGGGCAATCTCCCCTGTTGGCGATCAGCCTAGCAGGGAAGCCGGTTCTTGACCATGGAATAGAAAGGCTTCAGCCCCGGAACGGGTCGGTGACGAGGATGACATCCTCGCGTTCCGGGCTGGTCGACAGCATCGCCACGGGCACACCGATCAGCTCCTCGACGCGGCGGACATATTTCACCGCGGCGGCCGGCAACTGACCCCATTCGCGGGCGCCGAAGGTGGAATCGGACCAGCCTTCGATTGTCTCATAGACCGGTTTTGCCTTTGCCTGCAGCGCGCGTTCCGGCGGCAGGCGGTCATAGCGCTCGCCGTCAATCTCGTAGGCGACACATATTTTCAGCTCGTCGAAACCGTCCAGCACATCCAGCTTGGTGAGCACCACACCGTCGATACCTCCCAGCGTCACCGCCTGACGGACCAGAACCGCATCAAACCAGCCGCAACGGCGCTGGCGTCCGGTGACCACACCGAATTCATGTCCGCGCTCGCCAAGTTTTCTGCCAATCTCGTCTTTCAGCTCGGTCGGGAACGGGCCTTCGCCGACACGCGTGGTGTAGGCCTTGACGATCCCGAGACCGTATCCGGCGCTTTTCGGGCCAACGCCCGTACCTGCGGCTGCCTGGCCCGCCACCGTGTTGGACGAGGTGACATAAGGATAGGTGCCGTGATCAACATCCAGCATGGCACCCTGCGCCCCTTCGAACAGGACTTTCTGGTCGGCGCGGATGGCCTCATCCAGAACCCGCCAGACCGGCGCCATATAGGGCAGGATAACCGGCGCAATCTCTTTCAGCTCGCGGACCAGATCTGCGGCGCTGGCTTCCGGCTGGCCGAGGCCGCGGCGGATGGAATTATGGTGATGGAGCAGGTCTTTAACCTTGGCTTCCAGCCCGTCCGGATCCGCCAGGTCACAGACCCGGATCGACCGCCGGCCGACCTTGTCTTCATAGGCCGGGCCAATGCCGCGGCGGGTGGTGCCGATGGCCATGCCGTCATCGCGGTTCTCGCGCAGGGCGTCGAGTTCGCGGTGGACCGGCAGGATCAGGCTGGCAGTTTCGGAGACCTTGACCAGATCGGGGGTGAGTTCGACACCCTGGTCTTCCAGGCGTTTCTTCTCGTCGCGGAAGGCCCAGGGATCCACGACAACGCCATTGCCGATGACCGAGAGCTTTCCGCGCACCACGCCCGACGGGAAAAGCGAGAGCTTGTAAGTGGTATTGCCAACCACCAGCGTGTGACCGGCATTATGTCCGCCCTGGAAACGCGCCACCACGTCTGCGCGGTGCGAAAGCCAGTCGACAATCTTGCCCTTGCCTTCATCACCCCATTGCGCGCCGATCACGGTCACATTGGCCATTCTTCAAGTCTCCACACGGATTGTAGGGGCTCACAGGAATGTGAGACGCCAAGCGCGGTCTATCAGCCTAGTCTGGGTTCGGAAAGTGTTCATCGCGGAAGAGGGACCACGCATGAAACAGCTCGTTGCCGCCAGCCTGCTTGTGGCCGGTTTGACCGGTCTGCCGGCGGCTGCGCAGGACGCCTCATCCCCACCATCATGTGAGACCATGGATCATCGTTCCGATTTTGATTTCTGGATTGGCGAATGGAATGTCTATGCGCCGAACGGCCAGCTTGCCGGCCACAATTCGATTCGCCTGTCACAGGGTGACTGCCTGATCGAGGAGCACTGGTCAGGTGCCGGCGGCACGTCCGGCTTCTCGATGAATTTCTACGACCCGCTGATCGGTCAATGGCGGCAGGTGTGGATGAGTTCGGGGGCCTATATCGATTATACCGGCGGACTGAACGAGGACGGTGCGATGTTCCTCGAAGGCGAAATCTACTACCACCAGAATGGTACGCGCTTCCCGTTCCGCGGGCTCTGGACACCGAATGACGACGGTAGCGTGACCCAGCATTTCACCCAGTACGATCCGGAACATGACCGCTGGAATGACTGGTTTACCGGCCGCTATGTGCGCCAGGAAAACGATCCGAACACGCCTTCCGGGGAGTAGGACTCCCGGTCCCTTTGTCTGTCCTCCCGGAAAGCGTTGCGCCGCCGATCCACCCCCGGATCGGCGGCGCTCTTCATTTCAGGACGACAAGACTGATGCCGGCCTAGTAACGCCCGCCACCCCAGCGATAGCCGAAGCGGATACCGGCATTGTCCAGCGCCTGGTTGCGGCCGGAGCCGAGAATCTGGCCGTGCGAGATATGCTCGTAATAGGCCGCCACGGTGACATTCTCGGAAACTTCCAGGTTCAACGCGAAGGTGGTGTGGAAGAGAATGTGTTCGCCCATCAGCGAGCGCGTCGTCGCCAACCGGATTCGATTGGGATCATTCGGCGGCGCATTGCGGTCGATATCTCGCACACCATCATTGTAGGACAGGCCAAAGGCCGGCTGGAAGGAGATGTTCTCCGAAAGCGGGAAGTCCCATTCGAGGCCCGCACCGCCGAAATTCGTCAGGCTGTTGGTGTTGAACGATCCATAGAGATAGGGGCGTGGCGTCCAGATCAGGCTGAAGGCCTCGATCTCCGGACCGACCAGACCCACGGTGATGTTGGGACCGTCCTCGACATGGTCGGACAGGTCATGCGCGGTGACGCCAAGCCGGAATTCCCAGTCATGATCGTCGGCCAGTACCGGCCCTGACAGCAAGACAGCGGCAGCAACCGCAAGCACACTCGATTTCATGATGCATCCCCTCAATCGCGCTGAAACGAAGCGTATGTCGCAAAGCCTACTGTGCGCCGGTCGTCAGCGCAAAGCCTAGAATTCCGATTTCGCACTCTGATAGGCCCAGTCGAGCCACGGGCCCAGCGCGGCAATGTCGTCGGCCTCCATGGTCGGCCCGCACCAGATCCGCAGACCGGCCGGCGCAGACGGGTGTGGATTGACGTCCAGCGCGGCATTCTCGCGCTCGAGAAGGGCGCACATCTTGCGCGTCAGCTGCCATTGCCGGTCCTGATCGAGTCCGGCGATTTCCGGCTCGACGAATTTCAGCGTCACCGAGACCGGCGAGCGCCTGGCCGCGTCCGTGCACAGGAAATCGATCCAGCCGGTCTTGCCGACCCATTCCGACAGCGCCGCGAAATTGCGGTCGACACGCGCCAGAAGCGCCGGCAGTCCGCCCTCCTTCGCTGCCCATTTCAGCGACAGCAGATAATCCTCGAAGCACAGAAGCGAGGGCGTGTTCAGCGTCTTGCCGGAGAAGATTTCCTCGATGACGCCCGTGCCGTCGGCATTGTGCAGCTGGAGAATGCGCGGCACCGGCCAGGACGGTGTGTGTTCGGCCAGGCGCTGGATGGCGCGCGGGCCGAGCACGATCATGCCGTGCTGGGCCTCGCCGCCCAGCGATTTCTGCCAGGAATAGGTCAGGACATCGATCTTTGACCAGTCGAGTTCCATGGCAAAGGCTGCCGAGGTGGCGTCAACAATGGTCAGGCCTTCGCGTTGGTCGCTGATCCAGTCGGTATCCGGAATACGCGCGCCCGCCGCCGTGGCATTCCAGGTGAAAACCAGATCGCGATCCGGTTTCGCCTGGCTGAAGTCGGGCGTCTCGCCGCCGCTGGCGATGAAGGTGCGCAGATCCTCCAGCTTCAGCTGGCCTTCCGCATCCTTGGCCCAGCGGCCGCCAAAGGCGTCCCAGGCAAACACATCCACGCCGCGCGGCCCGAGCAGCGACCACATTGCGGCTTCCATCGCGCCGGTATCCGATCCGGGCACCATGGCGATTTTATAATCCGCCGGGCATTCCAGCAGGGCGGCTGTGCGTTCATAGGCCTCGACCATGCGCTGGACCGCGGCCGGTGTGCGGTGGCTTCGGCCAACGAGGGCGGTGGCCAGCTTTTCCGGCGACCAGCCGGGATGTTTCTTGGTCGGACCGCAGGAAAAGCGCGGATCAGCGGGACGAAGGTGTGGCTTGGCGATCTCGGTCATGGACAGGCTCCGGCGCGTTTGTTCCGGACTAGCCCCGCCCGTGCGCGGCGGTCAATTCGCAAACTGTTTCAGCAATGCCGCAGAGGTGAATTGACGACCAGCCTGCCCCGGTCCAAATCACGCGAATGACCCAGACCGACTTCCGCATCCTTTTCGATTTTCCCGACGGCATCACCTATCTCAACTGCGCCTATATGGGCCCGATGCCGAGGCGCGCGGCGGATGCCGGCAAGTCCGCCTATGACCAGCGCCAGCGGCCCTGGGAGCCGGGCGTGCAGGATTATTTCTTCGATCAGCCGGAGGCTTTGCGCGCGCAAGCCGCAAAACTGTTTTCGGCGTCGGTTGGTGATGTCGCCCTGGTGCCGGCGGCCAGCTACGGGCTGGCTACGGCGGCGGCCAATCTGAAGCTCGAGGCCGGACAGGAAATCCTGACGCTGGCCGAACAGTTTCCGTCCAATGTCTATGTCTGGCGCGAAAAGGCCGAAGCAGAATGCGGCCAGGTCCGTACCGTCACGCGCTCGGCCAATCAGAGCTGGACCGAGGCCGTGATGGAGGGGCTGGGACCGCAGACCGCGATTGTCGCGATCCCGGAAGTGCACTGGGCCGATGGCGGGCGCCTCGACCTGCCCGCGATCCGGGCAGAACTCGACAAGACCGGCGGCCGGCTGGTGCTGGACCTGACGCAATCACTGGGCACCTCGCCTTTCGCGCTGGACGAAATCCGTCCGGATTTCGCCGTAGCCGCCGGATACAAATGGCTGCTGGGCCCCTACACGATGGGCTATCTCTACATTGCGCCAGAGCATCAGTCCGGGCGGCCGCTGGAAGAAGGCTGGATCGTGCGCGAGGGTGCCGAGGATTTCGCCCGGCTGGTGGATTATGCCGATGGCTATGCGGGCGGTGCGCGGCGGTTCGACATGGGCGAGCGCTCGGGTTTCCAGCTGGTGCCGGCAGCGACCGAATCGCTGCGCTGGCTGAACGGGCTGGGTATGGATGAACTCGCCGGACAGCTGGCCGAACGGACATCCGCGATCGAGGAATCGGTCCGGTCCATCGGAGCGTTCTGCAACACGCCGGACCGGGCGGGACATTATCTCTGCCTCGCCCTGCCGGATCATGCGCCGAAAGACCTGGCGGCCCGGTTGGCCGATTATGGCGTTTCCGTCTCGCAACGCGGTGACCGGCTGCGGGTGACGCCGCATCTCTACAATAACGAATCCGATATCGATCGTTTTGCCCGCGCGATGAAGGCCGAGCTGGGATGAGCGAAGCCCAGCACCCGACCTGGCGCGACTGGGCGCTTCTCCTGTTCCTGGCCTCGATCTGGGGGACGGCCTTCATCTTCATCGAGATGAGCCTGACCATTCTGCCGCCTGCAGCACTGTCCTTCACGCGGCTGACGATCGCAGCGTTACTGGTGACGGCCTATGCCCATGCGACCGGTCACCGCCTGCCGCCACTGTCGGACAAAAGATGGATCAGTTTCGGCCTGCTGGGTTTTTTCGGAAACGCCTTGCCCTTCTTCCTGACCCCGCTGGCGCAGACCCAGCTTTCGTCTGCCCTGACGGGCATCCTCCTGACTCTGATGCCGCTGTCGACGGCCGCGCTGGCGCACTTTTTTGCGCATGAAAAGATGACGCGCTGGAAGCTCGGGGGCTTTCTTATCGGTTTTGCCGGCGCGGTCATTCTCGTCGGCCCGGCCGCGCTGGCCGATCTCGGCGGACCGACCTTCCTGGCGCAGCTGGCCGTTCTGGGCGCAGCGTTTTCCTACGCGATCAATGTCATTCTCACCCGGCGCACGCCGAAGACCGACCCGGTCGTGCTGGCTTCGGGCGCGCTGATCTGCTCGTCCATTCTTGGCGCGCCCTTCGGTCTCTGGCTTCTGGCCAGCAATGATCTGCCGGCCACAATCGGCGGCTGGGGCGCGATGATCTGGCTGAGCGTGGTCCCGACCGCACTGGCCACCGTGCTTTATGTCGGGCTGATCGCGCGGGCGGGTGCCGGCTTCATGTCGACTGTGAATTATCTGGTGCCCATCGTGGCCCTGTTCACCGGCCTCGCCTTTGGCGAACAGATCGGCTGGAACGCCTATCTGGGTCTGGTCGTGATCCTGTCCGGGATCGCGCTGGCGCGGCGCACTAGCGCCTGATCACCCAGGCATGGTCGACCGGGCCATGGCCGCCGCCGAAACCGGGCGCGCGGCGGATGGCTTCGGCGAGATAGCGTCCCGCGCGCTCGACGGCATCGGGCAAGGCCAGACCCTGTGCCAGACCGGCAGCGATCCCTGAGGCCAGCGTGCAACCCGTGCCATGCGTGCTGGTGGTATCCTGCCGCTCGCTTTCGAACAGCATGGTCATGTCGGCCGTTACCAGAACATCGCTGATCACGTCTGAGCCGATATGCCCGCCCTTGACCAGAGCTGCCGCGGCGCCCGCCGCAACCAGCGCCTTGCCGGCCTCGGCCTGCTCCTGCGCATTGGTGACCGGCAGCCCTGTCAGCTTTTCTGCTTCCGGCGCATTCGGCGTAACGAGTGCCGCGAGGGGCAGAAGCTCGGACCGGATCGCCTCCACGGCCTCATCCGCCACCAGTGCATCGCCGGAGGTGGCGACCATGACGGGATCGATGACCACGGGAATGTCAGGATATTCGTTCAACAGGCCGGCAACGGCCTCGACCAGGGCGGCGCTGCCCAGCATGCCGGTCTTGATGACATCCGCCCCGACATCGTCGAGTACGGCCCTTGCCTGCGCGATCACTGTATCATCAGGGATCGGATGGACGCCGGTCACGCCCAGCGTGTTCTGAACCGTAATGGCCGTCACCGCGGTGGCCGCATACCCGCCCAGTGCGGTCACGGTCTTGATGTCGGCCTGTATGCCGGCGCCGCCTCCGCTGTCGGACCCGGCGATGATCAGAACGCGGCCCTTCTGTTCGGTCATTCTGCCCCCGGTTACCACACGCTGTGTGTGACATTGATGCCGCGCATTCGCCCTAAAGGCGATATCCGGCCCGACATTTGTCTGGCCCTGTGCGGTTTGCGCGTGTATCAGCCCGCTCCCTGAATTCATAGGAGCGCGTTTCGGACCCATGCACAAGATTCGACTTTAGAGGCGGCTGATCGATCGCCTTTATCCCGGCCCAGCCTCCTTGACTCGCAAGGCGGCCCGCTGGCGACCTCCGCGATCCGGCCCGATTTTCCTCTATAATGTGAATCCCCATGAGGCGGACGAAAACTGTCCGTAAGTCCGATGACCCAGACCCGTTCCAACGCTCCGAGCGTTTTGTCCAATCTTTCCGTTGTGCGCTTCCTGTTCCGGCAGTGGCGGCGGCGGCCGCTGTTTTTCGCCGCGTTGGTGGGGTTCACCCTGCTGGCGACGATTGCGGACGTGTTCATCCCTATCGCGGCCGGCAGTCTGATCGACGCGCTGAACACCGGAAATGGCGGCCACTGGCCGGCCTATGCAGTGTTTATCGGCCTGGCTGTTCTGGTGAACACTTTCCGCCAGATCGCAGTGCGGTTCGAGATCCGCTTTTCCTCGGCCAACATGGCGGAGATGGTCTCGGACGCCTTTGCCAAGGTCCAGCGCTTCTCGCTGGACTGGCATGCCAACACCTTTGCCGGCTCGGTCGTGCGCAAGGTGACACGCGGCATGTGGGCCTATGACACCATCACTGCGACGACCTGGTTCGGCCTGATCCCCTCGATAGCCGTCATGTACGGGCTCGGCATCTACATGATGACCCAGTGGTGGGTGGTCGGCGCCTTCTCGCTGACGGTCACGACGTTGTTTGTTGCGGCAACGGTGTGGGCCGCCAACAGCTATATCCGCCCGCAGAACATCCGCTCGAATGCGGTGGATTCCGAGCTGGGCGGCGCCGTCGCCGATACGATTGGCGGCATCGCCACGGTGAAGAGCTTCGGTGCCGAGACGCGGGAAGATGACCGGTTTTCCTCGCTCGCCTGGCGCTGGCGGGCGGAGACCAAGAAGACCTGGCTGCGCTTCGTCAACACCTGGCTGATCCAGATCATCGCCATATTGAGCCTGCAGGCCGGGCTGACCGGTCTGCTGGTCAATATGTGGCTGGCCGATCGTGCCAGTCCGGGTGATGTCGTCTTTGCAATCACGGCCTTCCTGATGATGGCCGGCTATATGCGCCGCTTCGGTGAAGAGGTGCAGAATGTCCAGCGCGGTCTCGACGAGATCCAGGACATTGCCGGCTATGACGAGCTGGAGGCGCAAATCGCCGATGCCGATGGCGCGCCGGATTTCCGGCCGGGTGACGGCGAGATCGTCTTCGACCATGTCGGGTTTGCCTATGAAAACCAGGCCGGTCGCCTCTATGACGATTTCTCGCTGCGCATCGCGCCGGGCGAGCAGGTCGCCCTTGTGGGCCCCACCGGATCGGGCAAGTCGACCTTCGTGAAGCTGGTCCAGCGTCTCTATGACGTACAGGACGGCGCGGTGCGGCTCGACGGGCAGGATGTCCGCGACGTGGCACAGGCCAGCCTGCGCCAGGCGATCGCCCTGGTGCCGCAGGACCCGGCCCTGTTCCACCGCTCGATTGCGGAGAACATTGCCTATGGTCAGCCCGGCGCCTCTCGCGAGGCCATCGAGGCGGCCGCCCGGCGGGCCAATGCGCATGATTTCATCGCGCGTCTGCCGCAGGGCTATGACACGCTGGTCGGCGAGCGCGGGGTGAAGCTGTCCGGCGGTGAACGTCAGCGGGTCGCCATTGCACGGGCCATCCTGGCGGACACTCCGGTCCTGATCTTTGACGAAGCCACTTCCAGCCTCGACAACGAGACGGAGCGGGACGTCCAGGCAGCGCTGGAAAGTGCGACGAAAGGCCGGACGACCATCGTCATCGCCCACCGCCTGTCGACGATCCGGAATGCTGACCGCATCCTGGTCTTCGATCAGGGCAGGATCGTCGAACAGGGCACGCATGACGAGCTGGCCGCACAAGGCGACGGGCTGTATGCGCGGCTGGCCGCTCTGGCCGCAGCGTAATCAACGCCGGGACCGGATTCGCATCCGATCCCGGCGGCTCGCGCATCATTCTTCCAACAAGGGGAGAAAACCATGCGCTTTGCCGGAATAATCTTGCTCTGGATTGCGGGCTCCGCCCTCGCCACTGCCAGCGCGCAATTCGACACACCCGTCTATCACTATGAGGGCCAGCTGACGGTCGATACGGAAGCCGGAGAAGTCGGCGCGGAATGGCGCATCGGCCTGCTCGGCGAGGCGCCGGATAGCGTCACCTTCCTGCTGGCGCCCACGTTCGGAAACATCGCGGTCGGTGGCGATTCCACCGGATTCCAGCTGGCGCAGCAGGGCCCATTCCAGGCCGTGGTCATTGCGCTGGCCGGCGATGCCCGCGAAATCACCCTCAGCTATGATGGCGGCCTGCCGATGGACATGCTGACCAATGACATCAACGCCGTCTCGCCGGAACGGGTCGAATTGACGATCGACAGTTTCTGGCTGCCGGTGGAGGCTTCTTTCCGGGGGTTTCTGACGGCTGACCTGAGGGTGGATGTCGGCGCACCCTGGCCGGCTGTTGCCAATGGCCAGGTGACTCAATTGCCAACCGGCGCACGGATCGTGAACCGCGAGCCGTCGCTGGATATTGCCTTCACCATGGCTCCGGATTTCCGGATCCGCGCCGAGGAGGGCTACACCCTCTATGATCTGCGCGAAACAGATGCGGGTCTTACCGAACTCAACGCGGCGGCAGCCTTCTGTTTTGATTATCTGAACGGGCTTTACGGCGCGGAAGATCCGCTGCCGCAGGCGCATCTGGTGATCCATGAGAGGGCGGGCAGTGCGTATAACCGGCGCAGCTACATCACCCTGACCGATATCTCCGAAACCGAAGCCGGACCGATGACTCAATTCGTCTGCCATGAGTTGTCACACCATTGGAGCTTTGGTGCGGATTTCATGACGGTCGAGAACTGGCTGAATGAAAGCTTCGCCGAATATGCCGGCAATATGGCGTTACGCGAACGCTTCGGCGAGGACGCCTTTCTGGCACGGATGCAGCGCTATCTCGGCCAGGTGCAGGGCCGGGATTTGCCGCCCGTCTGGGTGGAAGGTGCCACGGAGCGCGGTCCTGATCTGGTCAGCTACCGGGCCGGGCCGGTCGCGCTCTGGCATCTGGAGACCTATCTCGGCCGGCCGGCTTTTGCGGCTTTCATGACCCGTTACATGGTAGAGGGAATCGATACGACGCCCGACCTTCTGGACACCCTGGAAACGCTGGAAGGCCGCGAGGCGCGGGACTGGTTTGCCGCGGAACTGGCGCGCACGGACCGCTAGGTTCTAAACCGTTTAAAACAGCATTCGTTTTCTCCTGCGACGTGTGCTAGACGCGTTGCAGGGGAAGAACCGGGAATGAATTCCATACTCTCAGAGTTACGTCGGCGGAATGTTTTCCGCGTGGCCGTGGCCTATCTGGTGGTCGGCTGGCTGATCCTGCAGGTCATTGCCGTGATCGCGGAACCGCTGGGACTGCCGGGCTGGACCGACACGCTGGTGATTGTCCTCCTGGGCATCGCCTTTCCGATTGCGCTGATCCTGGCCTGGGCGTTCGAAGTGACGCCCGAGGGCGTGAAGCTCACGGCTGCCGTTCCCGAAGGCGAGAGTATTTCCGGCAAGACCGGTCAGCGGCTCGACTATGCCATTGGCGCGGGCATTGTGCTGTTGATCGCTGCCATCATGTGGCAACAGCTGGCGCCGTCCGGCCCGGCCGAGACCGCCGCCGACAGGCCGACAGCGAACGAGGCCAACGGATTACTGTCGGTGGCCGTTCTGCCGTTCGTCGACATGAGCGCGGAAGGCGACCAGGCCTACTTCGCCGACGGCATTTCCGAGGAAATCCTCAATGTGCTGGTGCGAATTCCGGACCTGCAGGTAGCGGGGCGGACCTCCAGTTTCGCCTTCCGCGGGCAGGACCAGGACTTGCGGGTGATCGGCGAGGCGCTGGACGTCTCACATGTGCTGGAAGGCAGTGTGAGGCGGAGTGGGACGCGTCTGCGCATCACCGCTCAGCTGATCCGGTCCGAAGACGGCTTCCACCTCTGGTCGGAAACCTATGACCGCGAGCTTGCGGATATTTTCGATATTCAGGACGAGATTGCCTCTGCGGTTTCTGAACAGCTGGCGGTCTCGCTGGGCCTGGAAGCTGACAGCTTGCGCGTCAACCGAACCGACAATATTGCCGCCTACGATGCCTATCTGCAGGCGCGGCAGCTTTACTTCGACCGAGGCCAGGAAAACCTCGACCGGGCCCGAATGCTGTTGACGGAGACGCTGGCCCGCGACCCCGACTACGCGCCGGCATGGACGGCACTGTCCAGCGTGCTGGGTGTCTGGAATGCCTATTTCACGCTCAGTCCACAACAGATCTCAGAGCTGGATCGCGCCGGCCGCGCAGTGGCCGAGCGTGCCATCGAGCTGGATGCCTCCCAGGGTGAAGCCTGGGCCCGGCTCGGCACTTTCCAGGCCGAAGCGTTCAATCACATTGACGCCATGGCGTCATTCGAGCGGGCGCTGGAATTATCGCCCAACGACCCGGCCGTTCTGGATATCGTCGCCCAATATTTTGCGGATTGGGGCTATGCGGAGCGCGCCCGCGATCTCTCCGAGCACGCGGTCGATATCGACCCGATGGTGGCGATCTATCGCAACACGCTGGGCTGGGCTTACAGTTATCTACCCGATGTGGATCCGGAGGCCGACCTGGAACAATTCCTGGCCGCAATGGAACTCTCACCGACCCTGATATTTCCGATCAACAATGCCTTCTATCAATATGCGCAAGAGGGCCGGCAGGCGGAGGCAGCGGCCTTGCTGGCTGAGGCAGCGCAGAGCCTGGATCCCGACCGCCCCTGGCTGCGCCAGCGCTTGCTGCTGGTAGAGGCCTGGGCACAGGGGCCCCTCGCCATCCGCGCCATTTTGCCCGAGCTGGAGGGATTTGCGAAAGCAGAAGCCGGGCTGATCCTCAATGACACCGAGGTCATGCTCGAAGGCATGCAGGAGACCTGGGAAGACCCCAACCGTCTGGATCTGAACACCTTTTACATCATCGACTCCGACGTCCTGTCCGATCCAATCTGGCGCGAACAGGTGCGGCGCGACGGCCTGTTGGAATTATGGCAGGCGCACGGCTTCCCGACGCAATGCCGGGCCGTCGGTGAAGATGATTTCGAATGCCGGTTCGAGGCCGCTGAATGAATTTGCTCGCAGAGCTTCGCCGCCGTCAGGTCTTCCGGGTTGCGGCTGCCTATCTGGTGGCGGGCTGGATCGTCATGCAGGTGGTGGCCACGATTGGCGGCGCCGCCGGCCTGCCCGGATGGGCAGACAGCCTCGCCCTGATCATCCTGATCGCCGGTTTCCCCGTGGTGATTTTCATCGCCTGGGCGTTCGAACTGACGCCGGAGGGGTTGAAGAAAACGGCGGACGGTGCCGGTGACGGCCAGTTCCGTCCGCTGGGCCCCAGCGACTATGTGCTGATGGCGGCGGTCGCGGTTGTCGTTGTCATTGCCAGCATGCAGGCTTTTGTCGCGAGCGAGTCGCCGACACCGGTCCAACCCGGCCCGGTCGCTGAAGCAGAAACCGCACCGGCTCCAAACCGTAACTCGATCGCAGTCCTGCCTTTCGCGGATCTGTCCCCGCTGGGCGACCAGGAATATTTCTCAGACGGGATTTCCGAGGAAATCCTGAATGTCCTGGTCCGCGTCGATGCGCTGGATGTCACGTCGCGCACGTCGGCTTTCCAGTTCAAGGGCCAGGATCTGGGTATTCCCGAGATCGCCGAGGAGCTGAATGTCCGCCACGTTCTGGAAGGGTCGGTCCGGCGTTCCGGCAACACGTTCCGTATCACCGCCCAGCTGATCGATGCCCAGACCGACACGCATCTCTGGTCGGAAACCTATGATCGCCCGCTGACGGCAGAGAATGTCTTTGCCATACAGGATGAGATCGCCAATGCCATCGTCGTCGAGCTGAGCAATATTCTGGGCGTGGCGCCGGAGCACGTGGAAGCCGAGGCGTTGACCGACGATGTGGGTGCCTATGACCTCTTTGTGGAAGCGCGAGCGCTTTATCAGAGCCGGATCCAGCTGGACCGCGTGACCGAATTGCTGGACAGGGCCATCGCGCAGGATCCGGATTTCGCCCAGGCCATGGCCATCCGATCCGGGGTCAGCCTGCTTTTGATCGAATACGGTTATCCGGCCGGGACCCCCGAAGAAATGTTTGAGCAGACGCGGCAATTGGCCGACGAAGCGCTGGCGATCGACCCGGACAACGCCACCGCCATCGCGGTGCGCGCCCAGGCTCTGACAAACTTCACATTCCAGGGACATGCAGAAGCGGATTTTTCGGAAATCCTGGCAGAGTTCGACCGGGCGCTGACGATCAATCCCCGTGACGGCTCGGCCCTGAACTGGCGCGGCATCACCTATTTGCGGCTGGGCTATCTTGAAGACGCCCTCGCCGATTTCCGGCAATGCGTTACCTTCGAGCCGAGATATGCGCCCTGTGCCGAGAATGTCTTCGACACGCTGACCGCCATGGGCCGCATCGAGGAGGCAAGGGAGGCCTATCTCTACTCGATCAATCACGGCGTGATGACAACGAGCTGGACGAATTTCCGGCTGCTTGCTGACCTCGGCGAGGAAGTCGCCTTCAAGTTTGCGGTCAATCAGCCAGCGGTCCTGCCGCAATATCCCCGGGTCGGAGACATCTACGATGCGTTCATGAACCCGGAGGCCGATCACACGGCACTGGGCGCACATGCCTGGCAACATGCCGAGACCGTCGGAACAGCTGACGATAATCTTCTGCAGGCGCTTTTGATCCCGATCTTGCATCGCGGCGAACCGCTACTGGCGACGGTCAATTTATGGCAGCCGGAATTTGCGCGGGCCAGGGACAGTGAATCCTTCCACAACGAGATCCGCAATACGGGCGTTCTGGATCTGTGGCAGACCCGGGGGTTTCCCCCGCAGTGCCGCCCCGTCGGCGAGGACGATTTCGAATGCGATTGAGGACACGGCATGACTGACCTTCTCGCAGAGCTTCGTCGGCGGAATGTATTCCGCGTCGCCGCCGCCTATCTGGTGGTCGGCTGGCTGGTGTTGCAGGTCGTGGGAGCGATCGAGACCTCGGCGGGTCTGCCGTCATGGACCGACGGATTCGCGCTTGTCTTGCTGATCACCGGCTTTCCCATCGTCCTCTTCATCGCCTGGGCGTTCGAGCTGACACCCGAAGGCCTGAAAAAGACGTCGGCAGCGGACGAGAAAACCGGTTTCCGGCCGCTCGGGACCACGGATTTCGTGTTGATCGGATTGCTGGTCATCGTGCTGGGTGTGGCCGGTTTCCAGATCGCGACGCGGGACAGCGCGGCCGGGCCGGACGGCTTGCTGGCAGAGGCGAATGCCGGATCAAGCATGCCGGTTCTGGACGCCTCCATTGCCGTGCTGCCTTTCGTCGATCTCTCGCCAGAGGGCGACCAGGCCTATTTCGGCGACGGCATCGCCGAGGAAATCCTGAACGTTCTGACGCGGGTCAACGGGCTGCATGTCGCTTCGCGAACCTCGGCCTTCCAGTTCCGCGGCGACGAGTTCGGCATTCCGGCCATCGCACAGGAGCTGAATGTCCGGCACATTCTCGAAGGCTCGGTGCGCAAGGCGGGCAGTACCCTTCGGATTACTGCGCAGCTGATCGATTCAGAAACCGACCAGCATCTCTGGTCGGACACGTTTGACCGTCCCCTCTCAGCCGAAAACATCTTCGCCATCCAGGACGAGATTGCGACCGAGATCGTGCATGCGCTCAGCGAAACCCTCGGCATGGACCCGCCTGAAGTGTCAGTCAGTACCGACACGGAAAATCTCGATGCCTACGAGCTCTATCTGCGCGGTCAGGCGATCTTTCATCGGCGGAGTTTCGACAATATTCCTGACGGAATCGCCTATTTCGAACAGGCCGTTGACGCCGACCCGGACTTTGCCCGCGGATGGGCCGGATTGGCCGCCATCTATGGCATTGCCGACAGCTGGATTGGTGGCGGCGAGGCCAATCGGGATTTCGATGCGCTGGCGCTTGTGGCCGCTGACCGCGCTACCGCTCTGGATGCCAATCTTAGCCTGCCCTATTCGGTTCGCAGCAACGTGGCCCGCCGGCGCCTCGAGTGGACGGAAGCACTCAACCAGTCCAATGCAGCCATCGAGCGCGACCCTACGAGTGCCAATGCGTGGTATTTCCGGGGCTCGACCTGGCTGGACGCCGGTTTCTTCGATCGGGCGGTCACCGATTTCGAGGCTTGCCTGGACCGCGACCCGGACTACGAGATCTGCCGCCGTTTCCTCGCCTTTGCCGAGCTCTACCGGGGCAATACGGACGTGGCCATCGAGCTCTTTGAAGCCAGCATCCTGACAGGTCAGAAATCCTACATGCAGATCATGGTGCCGGTGTATTTTGCTGTAAGAGACAACGCGACCGCGCTCTATTACCTGGCCTACCTCTCGGAAAGCCGCGGGAACCTAGAATATCTTGAGGCGAATTACCATTTTAACGGCGATTTCAGCACCACCAATGCCGAGCTGGAGCGGATGCTGCGGGCCGCCTATTTCCGCGAGAACGGGTCGCTGGAGGGCTATCGGGCACCGACCTTCGAGTTCGACGAAACGACGTTCCCGGTCCAGAGTTTCGATCTCCGGTGGAACCCGTTCCAGCCTAACCGGTTCCGGCCCGAGATGAGTGAAGGTTTTGCTGAGGCGCGCCACGGGGCCATAGAGGCCGCCGGCCTTCCCGATTTCTGGCGCGAGCATGGTTTCCCGCCGCAATGCCAGCCCGTGGGCGAGGATGATTTCGAATGCGGTTGGTATGACGCGGAGGCAGACGGATGAACCATTTCCTTGCCGAACTTCGCCGGCGGAATGTTTTCCGCGTGGCCGTGGCCTATCTGGTGGTGGGCTGGCTGATCCTGCAGGTCATTGCCGTGATTGCCGAACCGCTGGGCTTGCCGGTGTGGACCGATACGCTGGTGATCGTCCTCCTCGGTATCGCCTTCCCGATCGCGCTGATCCTCGCCTGGGCGTTCGAGGTGACCCCCGAGGGCGTAAAACTGACCGCTGCGGTCGATGCCAGCGAGAGTATTTCCGGTCAGACCGGCCAGAAGCTGGATTATGCCATCGGAGCCGGGATTGTCCTTCTCATTGCCGCCATTGTCTGGCAGCAGACGACGCGGCCGGAAACCGTCCCGATGGCCGGAACCCTGCCCGCAGCTTCCGCTGCCGCCGAGGCGAACACGATCGCGGTCCTGCCCTTTGCCGATTTGTCCGCTGGTGGAGACCAGACCTATTTCGCTGATGGCATCTCCGAGGAAATCCTCAACGTGCTGGCCCAGATCGAAGCGCTGGATGTGACTTCGCGGACCTCCGCCTTCATGTTCCGCAGCGACAGCAATCTGTCTATTCCGGATATCGCCGCGGCGCTGGGCGTGCGTCATGTGCTGGAAGGCTCGATCCGAACGTCCGGCAGCACGATCCGGATTACCGCCCAGCTGATTGATGCCGAAACCGACCAGCACCTCTGGTCGGATACGTTCGACCGCGAGCTGAACGCAGAAAACCTGTTTGCCGTCCAGGATGATATCGCTGCTGCGATCAGCCGTGCACTGGCCGAGCAGATGGGCGTGGAGATCGCCGCACCGACCGCCGAACGCGCGACGAGTGATGTCGATGCCTATGGCGCCTATCTTCGCGGGCGGGAATTCTTCCTGAACCGGAATTACACCAATCTGCCCCTGTCGATCGAAGCGCTGGAGCAGGCGGTCGAGCTGGACCCGCAATTTGCCCAGGCCTGGGCATTGCTGGGCGCGGCCTATGGTGTTGCGCCGGGCTGGGCGTTTGCCGACCGGGATTATTTCGAACTGGCCTTGGCGGCCGGAAACCGGGCACTTGAGCTCCAGCCCAATAATGCAATGGGCTATACCGCGATCGCGCAGGCCGCAGCGACCAGTCAATCGCGCGACTGGGGCGGGATTCTGGCCAATTACAACCGGGCGCTGGAGATTGAGCCCGACAATCCGACCGCCCGGTTATGGCGTGGACAGATCTTGCGTGATCTCGGCTTCTTCGAGCAGGCACTGGCCGATTTCGATGCCTGCGTGGCCGCCGAACCCCTCTATGGCGTTTGTCTTTACAATCGCGCAGGCACGATCCTTCTGATCGGTGACCCCGATGATGCGCTCAGCGCCCTTGTGCCGGCGATGGGTACGGCGCATGTCGAATCCTATCCCGACTTCCTGGGATTGCTGGCCCGGCGGGACGACCCGCTGCTGCTGGCTTTCATGATCCGCGAGACCGCCGACACCATTCCGCTGGATGTCCGCTGGATCGTGCCGGAAATCCAGCGCGCGCTGAGCGACGAGGATTACGACCGTGAAGCCGCGCTTGAACAGTTCCGGCGACGGCTGGCCGATTCCGGCTGGGACCCGGATTATGACGCCTATATCGCCACCACCTATTTCCTCGCCTTCCGGGCCTATGACCGGATTCCGGTCGACGGCTCGAATGGCTGGTACTGGCTGCCGGGCTATCCGGGGCTGGCGAATTCGGACGCTGCACGCGCCATGCTGCAGCGACGCGGCATTGTCGATTACTGGTATGAGGCGGGCTTTCCGCCACATTGCCGCCCGGCCGGCGACCGGGATTTCGAATGCAATTGGCCGGACGGGACTCAGCGCTGACCGATCCCAGGTAAAGATCTCCAATCTTTCCCTTTTGTAATTTTTGTGACCCCTGCTAGCGTCCCCCATGGGGAGGTAAAAGGGGATGATCCTTCAAAGGATTAGCAAAGCTGTCCGCGAACAGAACTGGTTCGCGGTTTTGCTTGAATTCGTGATCGTCGTGGCCGGTGTTCTTGTCGCATTTGTTGTGACCGACTGGAGCACAGAAAAGGCAGACCGTGACCGCGAAACCGCCTACCTGCAAAGCCTCCTCGTCGATGTCGAGCAGATGCTGGCGGACGAAGCCGCCACCGATTCACAGGCTCGCGACGAGATTTCCGATCTGCTTGTCCATATGCAAGCGCTGGAGACGTGCTCACTCCCGGACGCGGGACGGATGGCCTTCGAGCGCGCGCTGGTGGGGCATTCCGTCTTGCCAGGCATCAGCGTTGTTCGGTCGACTTTCAACGAGATGGTTTCTGCAGGCGCGCTGGCCCGGATGCGCGATGGGCGCTTGAAGGCGGCGATTGTTGATGCTTTCGCTATCGCCGACGAAACCGAAGATTATATCGCCTACTTCCGCGCCGAGCTGGGACGGGCAAGCATGCTGGTCACCAATCGTGTTGCGCTGAGGACCCAGCTTGGCGATGACATGACGGTCGACCGGCTGCTCGATGGTGGCGTTGACGGCTTTGTCACCGCCGATTTCGATATCAACACGCTTTGCACAGACCACCTCTATCGAAACGGAATGATCGAGGTTGTTGATTCCCGGCTGGACCGTGTCTGGGCGGGCCAGCGGTTTGCCGACGAAATGACCGAATTGCATGGATGGCTCGAACGCCGCCTGGAAAGGGATCCTGGCGAAGAGGGTTCCGGCTCATGATCCTCTCCCGTATTGCCACCGCCCTGCGCCAGCAGAACTGGGTCGCTGTTGCGCTTGAATTCGTGATCGTGATTGCTGGTGTCGTGATCGGTTTCCAGATCACGGCGTGGAATGGCGAGCGCGCTGACCGGCGGGCAGAGGCGCGCTTGCTGGAGCGGCTGCATCAGGAGGTCCAGACATTGCTGGATATCCAGTCTGCGGAACTCGCCGAGCATCTGCCGCGCGCCGAAATCCTCAGGGATGTCCATCCCCTTTTGTTCGACGCTGCGCCCGAGCGCATGCTGACTGACACCGAATGCCGCGTGATCGGGATGTCCCACTGGCTGCCGGCCCCCACTGATGAATTGCCCGTGCTTGAGGAAACCATCTCCACGGGCCGCTCCGATCTGATCGCCAGCGAGAGGGTCCGCGCCAGCCTGCGGGAATTTGCAATTCTAAGGGATCGTGCGCGGCGCCAGTACGCGGAGTTGGTCAACGAGCTATTTCGCCTGGCCGCACGCCACCCCGAGGCGATCTGGAATGTCAGAACCCCTCTGGCCGAAGGCCAGACACAGCGCCCGCCCGAGTCCCGCAGCTTTGTGCGGGTCTCCCGGCGCGCCGGAGACGGGTATGACTGGACGCTTCAATGCGATCTGGCCGTCATGCGCCGCGACAGAGCCTTCCAGGCAGAATATGTCGATAACGTTTCCCGGCTCAATTCATTTGTAGAGCGGTATGAAGAGATGCTCGCGGTCCTCACCGATCTCGAAGCGGCGATTGCCGGCGAGCCTGGCACAGGTGACCGCCCATGATCCTCGACAACCTCTCGCGTGCCTTCAAGACCCAGAACTGGCTCGCCGTTGCGCTGGAGTTCGTCATCGTGATCGCTGGTGTGGTGATCGGTTTCCAGATTTCGGCAGCCAATGACCGGGCGCGCGAGCAGGACGAGTTGCGCGAACTCCTGGTGCGCACGCATATCGACCTTGCGGCGATCGTAGAAGGAGGGCCGCGCGCTGAAGTCAGCATGCTGACCGCCTTGCAGACCAGTGAATTCGCCCTTGATGCCCTCATCGCCGGTGAGCTGGACTCCGAAGAGTCGGCGCGCTTCAGGAACGGGATCGGCCTTGCGATGTTAACTCTTGATCTCAACGACGCCGCGTCGCTGGAATTGCTTGGCAATCCTGACGTTGTTGACCTGATCTCTTCGACAGAACTCCGCGACAGCGCACTGCAGCTCATCGCTCAGGTTCGCAATGCAGAGAATGGCGTGGCGTCCTTCAACACCGAGACGCGAGAGGCCCGGGAGCTTCTCTACCAAAGGGCCCGGATCAGGGTGCGATGGGATGAAGACAGTGGTGAAGCCATCGGCGCGATCATTGAGGCTGATTTCGATACGCTGGCCGGTGACGAGGCCGTCATCAGCGCACTGGCACACGTTATCTACGTCAAGAGCCGGACGATCGCTGAGGTCAACCAGGGCTTCTACGCCATCCGCGACTTTTACGAGGCCATGGACGACTATCTCTACGATGAGGGTCCGGCAGATGCGCAGCCATCGGAGGCTTCCGAATGATTCTCTCCCGCATCGCCACTGCCCTGCGCCAGCAGAACTGGGCCGCCGTTGCGATCGAATTCGTCATCGTGATCGCCGGTGTGGTCATCGGTTTCCAGATCACGGAATGGCGGGGTGAACAGGCTAATCGGGAAAACGAGCTGACCTATCTGGTACGTCTGCATGAAGACATGGTTCAGTCGACCTGTGCGCTCCAACGCAATGCGAACGTCTCCAGCGGATGGCACACGCGTGCCCGGCGAACGCTTGATGCGCTTCTGGCCAATGATCCCGAGGCGATCGACGATACCGGCTTCGAGCTGATCGCCTCCACCCGAATTCGGACCAGTTCGCTGAGCCGCGCTACCCTGAACGAGCTGGTAAATGGCGGACAGATGAACCTCATTTCCGATAATGAGCTGCGCGCGCGTATCGCGGAAGCCGAAGCCCGGTTCAACTCTCTCGACGAGCTGATCCAGGTCCTCGTCGACGCGCAGGATAGCTTCGTTCGGGATGTGCAACTCCGTTTGCGGCCCGTGCCGGGGGAGGTCTACACCATCACCTATGATTTCGACGCACTGGCGAACGACGAGACCTTCATCAATGCGCTCGGCCATGCGCTGCGTATCACCCATGTCAACAATGTCTGGCTGGAGAATCTGGGCGAGGCAGCTGATGCTCTTCGTATCGAGGTCGCTGCGGCCATCGGCGAGGACACAGGCCCGCTCGATTGCGGCCTCCCGGAGCCGACGCCATGATCCTGCGCCGCTTCACCCAACACGTGAAAGACCAGAACTGGTTCGCAGTCGGACTGGACCTGGCCATCGTGATCCTCGGTGTGTTCATCGGGATGCAGGTGTCCAACTGGAATCAGACACTGGCCGACCAGGCCCGTGGCCGGGACTATGTCCAACGCCTGATTGCTGACCTCGAAACCGATCTCGCCATGCGCAACGCGCTGATCGCCTATTATGATGCGGTCGATGAAAGCGGCGAGCTGACAGTCGAACTGCTCTCCAGCCCAGCGCCTGATCCCGAAATGCTGGTGATCAACGCCTATCGCGCGACAGAGTTTGCGACCGACCCCGCAATCCGGGCGACATGGGACGAAATCGTGTCATCCGGCGATCTCGGCCTTTTGCCACGGGCGGCGCCGACAGCCAGCCTCGCGCTATATTACGACTCGGATCACACGGGAGATATCGCAACCACGTTGGGCAATTCCGCCTACCGGATACGTGTCCGGCGCGCCATACCGCACCGGGTTCAGGAAGCCATTCGCTCGGGTTGCAGCGATGTCAGGAATGCCAATGGCAGCGTTATCGGCTTCCAGCCCGAATGCCAGCTCGAACTGGATGGCGACGACATCCCGGCCGCAGCGGAAGCCCTGTTGTCTGATCCGGAATTGCTAGCCGACCTTCGCTACCAGTTCTCGATACTCGGATCCACGCGTGCCAATCTGCGTGGTGATACGCTTATCCTGACGCGTGTCATTGCGGATCTCGAAGCTGCCTCACAAGGTGGGGGAGTGACCCGGTGATCCTGTCCCGCCTTTCCCATGCTTTCCGGACCCAGAACTGGTTCGCTGTTGCGCTGGAATTCATCATCGTCATCGCTGGTGTGGTGATCGGTTTTCAGGTGACGCAATGGGCGGATGAGCGGTCCGATGCGGCACACCGCGCCGTTGCCCTCGACCGCCTGCATGGAGAGGTCGTGAACGCCGTCGGCATTCTGACCTGGATGGTCGCCAACTATGACGAGATCAATACCAGCCGGACCGAGGTGATCGAGCGGATTATCGCAGGCGATCTGGACGGCATTGATACCGATGAAAACCGCAGCGGCGCGGTCGCGGTCAGCCTGTTGCCGGCTTTCTCACCCCGCCAGGGCGTCTATACCGAGATCGTCAGCTCCGGCATGCTCTCGAACCTGGGCGATGAAGCCTTTCGCGACGCGCTCGGCGAGTACCAGTCGGGCGTTGTTTTCCTGCAGGGCCAGATCGACTATTTTCGGACAATTACGGCGACGGACGCCGATGTCACCGAATTCGATTATGTATGGCTGGAATATGCGCCCGGCACGACGCGCGAGCGGCGTTTCGTGATCGACTGGAATGCGGCCGCCGCTGATCCGGAATTCCTGCAATACCTTCTGGCGGCGAATAACCGGATGCGGGCCATGCAGGGCTGGTGGGACAATACGCTGAGCCTCGCGCGCGATCTGTGCGCGGAGACAGGCCGGCTGACCGGACAGGCGTGCGAGCAGCCGGGGGATCCCTTCGAATGATCCTGGCCCGGTTATCAAATGCCTTGCGGCGACAGGACTGGCTGGCGGTCGCGATCGAGTTCGTCATCGTCGTGGCCGGGGTGCTTCTGGCTTTCCAGATTTCCCTGCTCAGCGAGCGCCGGGCAGAGGCCGCCCGGGTCGAGGCCCAGATCGACCTTGTCGCCGCCGAGATGCGAGAAAACCTGGAGCGTATCCGCACCAATATCGGCTTGCTCGAGCGCTATAATCCCGAGCTCCGGGAACTGCGCGTACTGCTCTCGGAGTATTCAGAGGAGACCGATGGCGAACATCTGAACCGGATCGCGATCCATGCCTTCACCAATCCCACGCTTGAACTGGAGCTATTGGCTCTGGAACGGCTGGAAAGCATGGATGGCCGGCAGCTTCTCAGCAATTCCGGCGTTGAAAGGGCTTTGAGGGACTGGCGGGGCCTGTACGATGAAACCAAGGAGGCGGAAGCCAACACCCAGGACTCGATCCAGGACACGCGCACCGGCGCCGTTTTCGCCGAGCTTTCGATCGAGGCAATGGTCTCGGCCTTTCCCTTGAATTTCGGCCTGATGGAGCCGGTTCCGGCGCGATTTGAAACCGATTGGCAGGCTCTCTCGGAAGACCCGGCCTTTGCCGGACACCTGGCGATCATGTCGCTGCATTTCGAATATATCTGGTGGCTGAACCGGAATTTGGAGGAGTCTACCGAGGCCGTTCTCGACGCGATCGAGGAAAGGCAGGCGCCATGATCCTCTCCCGCATCTCCCAGGCCATAAGAGCCCAGAACTGGTTTGCCGTCGCGATTGAATTCGTCATCGTGATCCTGGGTGTGGTGATCGGTTTCCAGGTCAATGGCTGGGCAGAACGTCAGGATGAGGACCGGCGCGCGGCGGTCTATCTCGACCGGCTGCTGAGCGATCTCGAGACCAATGAGATGCGGTTTACAACCGCTTATGCCTTCCGTGAGCAGGTGCGTGATCTGGGCATGGAGGCCCTGTCCTATGCGTCGGGAGAGGCGGAGGCGCCGAGCGACTGGCGCGTCATCCTCGCCTATTTCAATGCCAGCCAGGCTGGCGGGGCCGAACCTGTTGATGCAACCTACCGGGAAATGCTGGCCACGGGTGATCTTGATCTGGTGCGCAGCGTCCAATTACGGGGCCTTCTCGCGTCCTACTACACAAGTACCGGTTTCTCGGAGATCACGGATTCGCTGCCCGCCTATCGCGAAACGGTACGTGGAATCATACCCATCGATCTGCAGACCTATATCTGGGAGAATTGCTGGCAGTCGATTGTCGGCCGGACCCAGCGCCTGATCGATTGCGACGGACCGGAAACGACAGATCCGGGGCGTATATCGGCGCTGGCCACGACATTGATTGGTCATGAGCAGGTGAATGCCGAACTGCATTTCTGGGTTTCCAACCAGTACGCCGCCCTGACCATTCATCAGGCCCAGATCGATCAGACTGCCGAAGCCCTGTCGGCGCTGCGGGACCTGATAGGAGAAATCGAATGATTCTCTCCCGTATCGCCAGCGCGCTGAAAGCGCAGAACTGGGTCGCCGTGGTGATCGAATTCGTCATCGTCATCGCCGGTGTGGTGATCGGCTTCCAGATCACGGCCTGGAATGCCGGCCGGCAGGAGCGTGTCGATGAAGAGCGCTTCCTTGTGGATCTGCATGAGGATGTGGTTCTGGCCGAGACGCTGAGCGGGCGTTTGCGAGAACGGCGCCTGACCCGCCTGGATGAGACATTGTCGATGCTGGATACACTGTTCCGGCGGAACGGGCGTGACAGCCTGACCGTGAATGAATGCATCACCATCGGTTCGCTGCAGTATTTCAACATCAATGTGCCGGATTTGACGGCGTTTACCGAACTGGCGGAGGCCGGACGGATCGACATTATCCGCGACGATGATCTGCGGCGGGCGCTGGTCAATTACCGCCAGTCGCGGACCGCGCTTCGGGACTATATCGCGATCCAGAGCAATGTGACCTACGACGTCACCGCTGAATTTCCCGATCTGGTGTATTCCCGGGGATATTTCGACGAGGGAATGGGGGAGATCCGGAACCAGACCTTCTGCGATCTCGAAGCCATGAGAGCGGATCCCCGGTTTCTGACAGCAATCAGCCGGAATGCTGATGCCTATGATGCCTATGTGCGTGACGGTTTGCGCCCGTGGAGCGATCAGCTCGACCGGGTCCATGGCAGGCTGGATGAAATTCTCGGTTTGACCCATGGGGGGACCAATTCATGAAGCGCGATATCAATTTCTATGGGGCGATCGCCGAGATTGTCGCCGCCTTCGCCATTGTCGCCTCCCTGCTCTTTGTCGGCTTCCAGTTCCGGGCCTCGCAGACCCTGTCGGCCCGGGAGGCGGACATCTCGCTGGTCGAGATGGGTCAGCAGCAGATGCTGGCGATCATCGAATCTGATGTGCTGGCCGACATCATCGTGCGGGCGGAAACCGACCGCGAGCTTCTGAACGAGGCCGAGGAGCTGCGCTATCTGACGCTGCAGCATTATTTCTTCGACAGCTGGGAATCCGGCTTTCTCTATCATCAGGACGGCATTCTGACCGATGACGCCTGGCGCGACTGGGATGTCTGGTATGCGCGCATGGCGCGCTCACGCCCCCCCTGGGCCTGGGCAGAAAATCGTATCCACTATACCGACCCGGATTTCCGCGCCCATGTCGATGCGGCGATGGATATGGAGGACGCCGAATGATTCTCTCGCGCCTCGCCCATGCCGTCCGCGAACAGAACTGGTTCGCGGTTATCCTCGAATTCGTCATCGTCATTTCCGGTGTGGTGATCGGCTTCCAGGTGACGGAGCTGGCATCGGCGGCACACCAGCGCGCGGAGGAGCAGCGCGCCCTCGCGCGGTTGCGGCTGGAATCCGAAGCCGTGGTGGCGTTCTGGGCGGAGGATGTCAGATCCAACATGGTCCGCGACCAGGAGAGGCTGGCACTCCTGTATGCACTGGAGACCGGAGAAATCGAGCCGGGCACCGAGGGCCTTGTCTATAGCGGCGTCGAACGTCTCTACTTTTATGCTGCCATTACGCCGCCGCGCACCGTGTTCGACGAGCTTCTGGCGTCCGGTGGAATGAGCCGTATTTCCAACTCCGACGCCCAGGCTGCCGTCTCCGAATATGCGGACACGTTGACCTTCATCACCGGTCAGCTGACGCAATTCCGGTCTTCGACCAACAGAGGGCAGGAACGCCTGCAAGGGCGCCTTACCAGCCGGTTCGACCCGTCCCGCAGCACGCTTCGCCGCTATGAATTCGATATCCCCACCCTGGCCACTGACCGCGAATTTGTCAGCGCGGTGGTCGATGCCTCAAGAAACCAGCGGGTATTTCTGTTCTTCAGGATCGGTGCGCTGAATGACGCCATCGCCATGTGCGAGGCGCTTTCGGCTGCCGAAGGCGTTCCCTGTGGCACCGCGGAGGCCGGCCGCGACCAATATGAGGCTGTGCGCGCTTATCTGGACGAAACGCAGGAGGCATCCGAATGATCCTGGCCCGCCTTGCCACCGCCCTGCGCCAGCAGAACTGGATTGCCGTCGTCATAGAGTTTGTCATCGTGATCGCCGGTGTGGTGATCGGTTTCCAGATCACGGCCTGGAATGCCGGGCGGGTCGAGCGGTCGCGGGAGGCCGTTATCCTGTGCCGGCTGGATGAGGAATTCGGCCGGATCGAAGCGGATGTGCGCCAGCATGTCATTGATGCCGAGATTTCCATGGCTGAAGCACAGCGCATCCGCCGGGACGCGCTGCGCGGATTCCGGCTGGAGGACATTGCGAACTATACCGAGGCTGCAGCACGGATGCGGGCGCCGCCTGCCGGTTCGGCGACCTATGACGAGCTAGTGTCGAGCGGCGAGATGGGCCTGATACGCTCTCGCGAACTACGAGAGGCGCTGATCGATTATGGCGAGCATTCGGACCGCTTCTATGCCGCCGGCAACCAACTTTCGACCATGCAGATTATTTCTGCCGGTTCGGCCGTCAGCATGATCGGACTGACAGAAGACGAGATCAGGGACTTACCCGAACCGCTCGCAGACGAATTGCGTGCTCATGTCACCAGCGGTGAATTCCTGATGGCGGCGCAGGCGCTGGAACGCCTCGCCCTGTACAATCTGGAATGGAAGCAGACGACCGAAGCGCGGGTGGCGGAGGTGACCGGGTTGCTGGAAACGGAAACGGCGCATTGCGGAGAATTGTCATGATCCTTGCCCGCCTTACCCGCGCCATCCGAGAGCAGAACTGGTTCGCAGTTGTGCTGGAATTTGTCATCGTGGTGGCGGGGGTGTTGCTGGCCTTCCAGATTTCGCAACTGGCGGAACGCCGGGCCGAGCGCGCCTATGCACGCGATGCGCTGGCGCGGATCGAGAACGAAGTCCGTATTATCATGTCGGTCCGGGATATGGTCCGGCCGCGCCTTGAAACCCAGCTGCAGGGCCTGATCGAGGCCCGTCCCATCATCACCGGAAATGTCGAGGCGGACACGCTGACGCCGCAGCAATGCGCAGCCATCGCCAATTCCAATCAGATGCATGCGGCACCGGATGAAATTCCCTCGCTTCACGAGATGGTGGATTCCGGTGCGCTGGCCTCGATTGACAATCCCGCCTTGCGCCAGGCCGTTACGGACTTTGCGTCCAAGCAGGCGACGGTGCGGGACTGGATCCGCCAGCAAGCCGTCGAGATTGATGATCTGACCGAGCTGTTTCCGGACCTGATCTGGTTCGTGCTGGTCGAAGCACCCGAGGACGATGATGGCTGGAACCGCCGCTCGGTCTGCGATCTGGAGGCCATGCGGAACTCTCGCGCATTCCGGGCTCATCTGATGCGCAATTACGCAATGGTCCGGTCGTCCGAGAGCTTCGTCTACGATTTCCTCGATGAGGCGTTCAACGACCTCCACACTGCCATCGATGCCGAGCTGGGAATCATTCACGAGGAAGAGGAGACCGGCGAATGATCCTTGCCCGTATCTCCAAGGCCGTGCGCGAACAGAACTGGTTCGCCGTCGCGCTGGAATTCATCATCGTGATCGCCGGTGTCGTCATCGGTTTCCAGGTCACGGCCTGGAATGCCGACCGGACACAGGAAGCGCGGGTGAACCAGGTTCTGGTCCGGCTGGAAAGCGAAGTCCGGTCAAACCTGACCCTGGCGCAGCGCCAGAGTGCGATGATCGAGGAGGCGACGCCCTATCTCGAAACCGTGTTCGATGCGATCCACCAATGCGAACTGCCGGAGGAAGGCATTTCCTACGTCCACGACGTGATCTGGTCCTTGTCGGGCGACTGGATTCCGACCTATCTCGATACGGTCCTCCAGGCCACGGCCAGCGATGTCGATCTGACATCCCGCCTGTCGCCGGACTTCCAAGCCGCGATGGATACCTATGCCGGACACATCGCCGAGGACAGTGAACAGCTTCAGATCAATTTCGACCTGATGTGGGGCGACATCATCACGCGGCATCCGGCCTTCGGCCTGATTGATGACCCAGAGACCGGAGAAGCGACATTCGGCCTGACAATCCCGTTTACCGAGGTCTGCCGCGACGCCGGGTTTCAGCGCCGTTATTCCAATACGGTGACATTCATCATGGGATTCCAGAGACGTGCCGACAATCTGATCGAGGATATCGGCCTCATGCTCGCTGCGATGGATGAAGAAAAGCGCCAGCGGGGCATCGAAGCAGACGAGGTAGCGCCATGATCCTTTCCCGCATTTCCAAAGCCGTGCGCGAGCAGAACTGGTTCGCCGTCGCGCTGGAATTCATCATCGTGGTGGCGGGTGTGGTGATCGGTTTCATGGTGACCGGCTGGGCCGAACGTCAGAACGAATTGCGAGACGAGGTCCGGATCCTCGAACGTCTGCACACCGAGGGCCGGGAACTTCTGGAAACGCGTCAGGGGCTGACCGAATTCCGAAGCCGGTGGGGCGATGCGCTGGTTGAGCTGCGCAGCGAATTGTTCACCGGTACGGAGAACTCCTTAACGGTTGAGCAATGCCGCGCGATCGCAGGATCGCACATTTATTCCCTGCCGCCAGATAGCCTGCCTACGCTGGAAGATTTGCTAGCGACCGGGCGACTGGACATTATCGACAGTCGCGCCGTCCGTGAGTCGATTTCAGCCTATCTGCTTGGCCGCGATTCGGCCCGCAATTACAGCGATGCCATCAACAACCAGCTGGTGCGCCTTGCCAGCGCCTATCCGGACCTGATGCCGATGGATCTGGCACCGTCCGACGATCCAGACGACCGGGACGGGTTCGACCGGGTGATAGATTGCGACCTGGCGGGGATGCGCGCTGACAATGGTTTCCGCAACGAGCTCATGGACAATATCGCCCGCTTCCAGTCCTTCACCTATGTGGGCATCGAGCCCCTGAGCGAGCGGCTGGAGGAGATGATCGCCGCCATCGAAGCCGAGCTGGGTATCGAGCCGCAGGATGCGGAGGCCGCCGAATGATCCTGCAGAACATCTCCCGCGCCGTTCGTACCCAGAACTGGTTCGCCGTGGCCATCGAGTTCGTGATCGTGGTCGCTGGCGTCGTGATCGGTTTCCAGATCAATGGCTGGAACGCTGACCGCGTCGAAAGGGCGCGCGAAGCGGTCATCCTGTGCCGTCTGGATGAGGAGTTTGCGCGGATCGAGGCCGACGTGTTGCAGCATGTCGTCGATGCGGAATCTACGCTTTCGGAGGCGCAGGCGCTACGGGACGACGCCTTGCGGGGGCTCCGGCTGGAGCAGATCGGCGAGTACAGCGAGAGGGTGGTAACTCTTCGCGCTCCGCCGGCCGGTTCGGCGACCTATGACGAGCTGGTGTCCAGCGGCGAGATGGGCCTCATCCGATCGCGCCGTCTCCGCGAAGCGCTCATCGATTATGGCGAATCGGCTCACCGGTTCGAGATGGCAGGCGTGAACGATGCGATGTTCAGTTCGGCGGGCGTGATCGTGCAGACGATTGGCCTGACGGAACAGCAGATAGAGACCCTGACCGGACCGCTAGGCGAAGAACTGGAGGCCCTTGTCACCAGCGGTGAGTTCATGCTGGCCACCCAGGCGATGGCACGGATTGCAGAAACCAACCTGTACTGGAAGCAGCTTCTGGCCGACCGGGCACAGGCCGTGACGGCACGGCTGGCCGCCGAGACGGCGCATTGCGGTGACGCCTCATGATTCTCGCCCGCCTCTCGAAAGCCTTCCGCGAGCAGAACTGGTTCGCTGTCGCGCTGGAGTTTGTCATCGTCATCGCCGGCGTCGTGATCGGTTTCCAGATCACCGCATGGAATACCGAGCGGTCGGACCGCGACCGCGAGTTAAGCGCAACGATACAGAGTTATTATGCGGAATATGCCGATCTTCAGAATAATCTGGGCAGTTTCCGCGATATTCGCGCGGCGGCGCTGCCCGTGCTGTACAGGCACGGATTTTCGCTGTTTTCCGAACACGAGTTGGCACCTGTTCTGGCAGCGGCCCGCACCGATCCGGAATTCATGGCCTATATCCGCACGGCTCGGGAGCTGGCCTGGGGGCAGATTAGTATCGCCATGGGGCGGGAAGCCGAAGCCCGGGCGCTGCTTGAACAAATTGATACGGAGACCGCCCCATGAACGAAATCGCTCATCTCGGCGCGCTTCACACAATCGCGCAGCTATCGGTCGCCCTGATCGGTTTCTCCGGCATCGTTGTCGCCCTGGGTGACCGCGCAATCGGAAGCTGGAGCCAGGCAGAACGGTTGCAGCTTTATGCGCTGGTCCTGCCGCCCGCGACGGCTCTGGCCGCCAGCTTCGCGCCGGAGCTGCTCGCCACGGAGATCGGGTCGCATGAAGAAGTCTGGCGGTGGTCGAACCTCGTTCTCGGCCTGCTTCATCTCGCGAATTTCCTGCCCTTCTTCATCATCGGCCTGCGCAAGGGCGGCGTTACGCCCATGCAGATGGCGCTGAGTGTCACAGGGCTGACCGCGATCGCGGCACATTTCCTGGCCGCGGCTGGCCTCGTTGGCTGGCTGGAGCTGATTTTCCTGGCCGGTCTCCTGCAACAGCTGGGCGTCGGCCTCTATAATTTTATCCTGCTCATGGGGATGTGCCTTGATTGATACCCTCGCAACACAGGTGAATGCCCCATGATCCTCGCCAATCTCGTCAAAGCCGTCCGCGAACAGAATTACTATGCGGTGTTTCTGGAATTCGTGATCGTCATTGCCGGTGTTGTCGTCGGTTTTCAGGTCACCGCCTGGAATGCCGACCGCGCGGAGCGCGAGATCATCACGCAGCAGCTGGCGGAAGTTCGTGAGGATATCCAGGCCGATATCTCGGTGCTCGAGACCACGCTGAATGCCAGCCTCTGGCGGTTTGCGGCGGCGGAATACCTGCTGACCCGGATCGAGAGCGACACACCTCTGCCCCGCCTGATGCTGGTGTTCGAATTCCCTATTGACCGGGACATGTTACCGGAAATCACACAGGATGATCACCCGACGCTATTGGCGCGCGTCAATCTGATCCGCGGCCGGACCGGGCAGCGCACGGGCTATGAATCACTGGTCAATGGCGGCAGTCTGCGCCTGATCGAGGATCAGGAATTACGCGCCGCCATCCAGCGCTATTACACCGGATACGAGGACCTTCAGAACAATCTGGCCATTTTCCGGGATATCCGGGCGCCGGCCATGACCATTCTCTACCGACACGGGTTTTCGCTGTTTTCCGAGCAGGACCTCGACACCGTCCTTGAGGCCGCGCGGTCCGACCTCGAACTGACGGCCTATATCCGGACCGGGCTGGAGCTGGCGATGGCGCAGATCAGCATTACGCTGGAGCGCGAGGAACAGGCGCAAGAATTATTGGCCCTGATCAATGCGGCTCTAGAGGATGAAGAATGATCCTCGCCCGTATCTCGCGCGCCATCCGCGAGCAGAACTGGTTCGCCGTTGCGCTGGAGTTTGTCATCGTTATCGCCGGCGTGGTCATCGGTTTCCAGATCCAGGGCTGGAGCGCGATGCAAAGCGAAAGAGACCGGGAAGTTGCCTATCTGGCACGTCTTCACACCGAGATCGAAGAGCTTCAGGTCACGCGGGAAAGGAGTGTGTCGCGCCGCGAAGGATTCTATACGCGATTGGTCGAGTTCGCGGACATGCTCAATGGCCGGGCCGATGACGAACCAGAAGAGGAACACTGCGCCGCTATCGGCCTGTCCTTTGTTGTCAGCAACCCGACCGACCGACTTGCCGTTCTCGACGAACTCCTGTCGGTCGGCGGTTTCGAGACGATCCGGTCGCCCGAGGTCCGGGCGGCCATCGGAAACTATCTCCTTGTCGTCCGCCGGGCGGAGGACTCGAACGCCTTGTCGCGAGACATGGTCATCGTTCTGCACGACCAATTCCCACACCTAATCAGGGCTGCGAGCCGACAGGGCGGCATCGGTTTGCCGTATTCGGAGTTTGAATGCGATTTCGACGGCATGCGGGCCGACCCGGTGTTCCGGAACGCATTCGCTACAAACGGATTCGGTTTTTCCACTCACAATGCGCATAATCTCAGCGTCGATGGGGCGCTGAGTGCGCTGCATGGCACGGTGGACGAAGTGCTGGAACTGGAAGCCGGTCACGATCTTCCGCCGGAGAACACCGAATGATCCTCGCCCGCCTTTCCCATGCCTTCCGGACCCAGAACTGGTTCGCGGTGGCCGTTGAATTCCTGATCGTCATCGCCGGTGTGGTGATCGGTTTCCAGATCCAGGGATGGAATGAAACCCGGCAGGGGCAAGCACGCGTCGCCCAGGCACTGGAGCGCCTGCAGCAGGAGACAGAGCAGAACATTTCCGGGCTTCGCGCGCGCAATGAGTCGAACGAAGAACGCCTGGCTGAACAGGCCCTCATGGTCCGTGTGGCGATGAGCGGTGAATTGGCCCCGGAAGACGCAGAAACGTTCGAGCGCGCTGTCGCCCAGCTGATGTATTTCTCGGCTCCCCCCATCCAGGAGGGCTCTTACCGGGCGCTGGAGCAGTCGGGCGATCTGACCCTGATCGACAATCAGGAGCTGATCTCCGCGCTGAACTACTATCAGGGTGCCGTCATCTGGATAGAAAACCAGCACGGCAGTTTCCGCCGCGGGCTGACCACGTTTACCGATACACTCAACGAATTCGTCTTTCATGAGCCGACAGACGACCCCATGGTGACGCGCGCGCGGGTCGATCTGGACCGGTTGGCAGAGGATCCGAGACGTCAGAGTGCTCTGGTCCAGATGGCCAGAATGCATGCCATTTTCGGGCAATACATCCATTGGCTCGAAGGCGAGACGGTAGAGCTCTGCGAGCGGCTGGCGCAGGAAACCGGCCAGCCCTGCGAGGTGCCGGAATGATCCTTGCCCGCCTGACCCGCGCCTTCCGGACGCAGAACTGGTTTGCTGTGGCGCTGGAATTCGTCATCGTGATCGCCGGTGTGGTCGTCGGTTTCCAGATCACGGCGTGGAATGATGCGCAAGGCGATATCCGGCGTCTCGAGCTACAGGCTGAAGCCGTGCGCCAGGAAATGCTGGAGAACATGGAAAGGCTCTCGGATTACGAAGAGCATATGGACAGGTCGATTGATCACCTGACCGAATTCAGCGCCTACCTGGCCGGGACCGATGACGAGCTTGCGCAGGAAGAGCTGGCGGTTCTTGTGTTCATTGCCATACGGGTTGAAATCCTCCAGCTGAAAACAACCGCGCTGGAAGGATTGCTGGCTGCGGACAATGTCGTGGCGCTGGAACCCGCCTGCCTGCTCGACATTATCGAGGACTGGGAATCCAGCCGCCAGCGCCTGATGCGGACCAGCCAGGACACGCTGCATTACCGGGACAATGTCGTCTATGCGCGCTTTTCCGAAATCCTGCCCATGGATCAGGTGGCGGCCACGCAATCCGGGTTTGCCGTCCATGCGGCAGCGAGTGGCGCGTCTCTCGCGGACGCCATCAATGCTCACCGCTCAGAGCTCGCCAGCATTATTGCCTCCCGCCAGATCATGAGTGTGACGGATCGTCACCTGATGCGGCAGCTGCAGCAGGCAACAGAAAACCTCATCGCCGCCCTTTCCGATCGAAGCTGTGAGCCGACCGAATGATCCTTGCCCGCCTGACCCGCGCCTTCCGGACACAAAACTGGTTCGCCGTGACGCTAGAGTTTGTCATTGTCATCGCCGGTGTGGTGATCGGCTTCCAGATCACGGCGTGGAACGAAGCCCGCGCAGAACAGGCGCGAGCGGAGTCGATGCTGGCGAGACTGGCCGTCGACCTGGAGGCCGAACGCTGGCGGATTACGGCCACTTCCAGCTATTTCCGCGACGTCGCCCTGGAAGCCCAGGAAGCGCTTGATGCCATGCAAGGCCGGACCGATCTCAGCGATGAGCAATTGGTCATCAAGGCCTTCCGTGGCAGCCAGTATTTCTGGGCCGGAGTGATCCGCTCGACCTATGAGGAACTGCTCGCCAGCGGCGAGATCAATCTGGTCCCTCAGGGCCAGTTCCGCGACGCCGCGCTTGAATATTACAACAGCTCAGAA
Organism: Hyphobacterium lacteum; assembly: GCF_036330345.1. Lineage (NCBI taxonomy): Bacteria > Pseudomonadati > Pseudomonadota > Alphaproteobacteria > Maricaulales > Maricaulaceae > Hyphobacterium > Hyphobacterium lacteum. The sequence continues at coordinate 260,062 of NZ_JAZDRP010000003.1, read as the reverse complement.
AGCAGCCTTCTGGCCGGGCTGGGCGAAACACCCTTCCGCGATGCTTTCCGGCAAATTGTTTCTCCAGCCCTGCACAGGCATCTGGTGGCCAATTGCGCCGAGGACCCCGACATCGACATTGGCGATTATGAGGCGCTAAGCGTGTTTCTGGCCTTTCCCTGCGAGATTGGTGGTTTTGACGAAGAAGTCTCTGCCCTGGCAGAGCGGCTGCGAGACGATCCGCATCTTGCCAGCTTGCTGCGCTGGCGGATCATCGAAGCGGATCAGAACCAGTCGAATCTGAACTATTTTGCACAACTGCTGGATGGCGCCCTCGCCGATTACGCCGCCATGGAAGCCACCGAATGATCCTCTCCCGCCTCTCTCACGCGTTCCGGACCCAGAACTGGTTCGCTGTCGCGCTCGAATTCCTGATCGTCATCGCCGGCGTCGTCATCGGTTTCCAGATCACGGCCTGGAACGAGGCACGCGGCGAACGAGATCTGGAGCAACGCTATGTCGAGCGATTGGCGGACGCGCTCGAAACCGACATTGCCCAGTTCTCCAACGCCATCGAACTGGCGATTCTGCGGGCAGAACAGGCCAGACAAGTCCTGGCGGCCATCGAGGACAATTCTGTCGCGCATGAGGACCCGACCGACTTCCTGCGCGGCATCGTCACCGCGGCATACACTTTTGTCCCGACCGTTGATGAGGTGGTATTCGAGGAAATGATTTCGCGGGGCGATGTCGCCATAATTCGTGCGGAAACGCTGCGGTCCCAGATCGGAGCCTATTACCAATTCCTCGAATCCTATTCGCAATGGCACTATCTGCGATCCCACGTGCAGACCGATTACATGGCGCAGCGAGCGGGCGTTCTGACCCCTGCACAGGAACGTCTGTGGGTTGATGCCTACGTGACCGACGGCGTTGTGGGCGTCGAACTCGAAACCTTTTCCACTGCCGATGCCGATGCCGCGCTGGAGCGGATCCGCGAACGGCCCGGCATGATCAGTGCGCTGGCCCATGTGGAGAGCTGGCAGATTTACAACCAGATCGTCTATCTGGACGCCCGTGACCGCGCCGAAGCGCTGCTGGCGGCCTTGCGGGCCGAATACGGAGGCAACCGATGATCCTCGCCCGCCTCACCCGTGCGTTCCGCGAACAGAACTGGTTCGCCGTAACGCTGGAATTTTTCATCGTCATCGCCGGTGTGGTGATCGGTTTCCAGATCACGGCCTGGAATGCGGAACGCAGCGATCGGGAGCGTGAGCAGCGCTATGTGATCGAGCTGATTGACGACGTCGAGTCCGATCTGGCCGAGATCCGCCAGTCCCTTTCCTTTGCCCAGCTTCGCATCGCCGCCACCAACCGGATATTCCAGCTGGCGCTGAACGAGGAACCGGCCTGGACCATCCATGACTCGCCGGCATTCCCCGACCTGGAACCCGTCGCTCTGCCCGATGGTTATGATGACGAGCTCTTGATGCTGGCGGCGACCGCGATGCGGACGATCGACCAGTCCGGAGGAACCTGGGACATGCTGATTGCCACCGGAGACGTCGCCATCATGCGGGCCCCGGAACTGATCGCGAGCCTCCAAGCTTATCGCACCCACCTGACCAGTGTCATGGATCTCGAGAGCTTTGTGCGGAGCTATATGCCGGGAATCGACGCCGAGCGACGCTCGCTTGGAATAGGCCTTGGACAGACCGTGCCGGTCGAAGATTTTGTTATGATGATAGAGACTTACCCGGAGTTTGCTGCCGGCTTGAGGACCATGCGAACCTTCTCGATGATCCAGTATGAGGACCTGGGCGAGCTCGAAGAAAGTGCCATGGCACTCATAGCGCAACTGGAAGCCCGCCGCGACGAACTGCAATAGACCATCAGGGACCCAAAACGAGGGGAAACTCCATGAAATATCTGATCATCGCGGCGACGGCGAATCCGGGTTTCCGCATCTGATGGACATGGTTCAGAATGAGGATTTCGTTCAGACCATCCGCTTCAAGGTGCCGGACATTGTCCGCAACCCGGTGGTTGCGCGGCTAGAAGCGCTCTACAAGCAGCACGCTCTCGATGATTAGAAAAGCTGTCAGCTAGCGGTATCCCCGCAGCCCGAAACCCGCTATCCAGACGGTGAACAATCCGAGCGGGCGGGGCATGCAGGCAGGTCAGATCTCCATCGTCATTCCGGTACACAATGAAGCCGGCAATATCGATGCCGTGATGGCCGAGGCCGTCGAGGTGTTTTCCTCTGCCTTCGAAGACTTCCGTATCATCGCCGTCGAGGACGGCTCGACGGACGCAAGCTGGGAGAAACTGGCGGCGCTTGAGCCGAAATATCCTCAGCTCATCGCCATCCGGCATCCGGACCGCGCCGGCAAAAGCGCCGCCCTGCGCACCGGTTTTCTGGCCGCTGACACATTCTGGGTGGCCACCATGGACGGAGACGGTCAGGACGATCCGCAATCCGTTGTCGACATGGTTTCGAAGATTGATCTCACTTCTCTGGATGAACCCGCGCTTGTCTGTGGGTGCCGGACCAACCGCACTGATGGCGCCAACCGCAAATGGGCGTCGAAAATCGGCAATGGCATCCGCCGCGCCATGCTGCGCGATGAGTGTCCGGATACGGCCTGCGGTCTGAAAGTCATCCCGCGCGATCTGTTTCTGGCCCTGCCCTTTTTCGACTCGCTGCACCGCTATCTGCCGCCGCTGACGCGCTATCTGGGCTTTGACCAGATCTATGTGGATGTGGTGAACCGGGCGCGGATTTCCGGCGAGACGAAATATACCAATCTCGGCCGGGCGGTGGCCGGTTTCTTCGATCTGATGGGCGTGAACTGGCTGATGCGGCGCACGCACATTCCAGCCCGCGAATTATTGTTCGCCCCGCGGAGTGACGACTGATGCAGGCGCTGTCGAACTGGCTGTTTTCAGGCGAATCCCGTTGGGGCCTGACCTACCGGGCCTGGCTCGTTCTGGCGCTGATTGCGCTGCTGGCGATGGCGCCGGGCCTGTCCTCCCAGCCGGTGATGGACCGGGACGAAGCGCGCTATGCGCAAGCCGCCACCCAGATGATGGAGACCGGCGATTATGTCGATATCCGCTTCCAGGAGGATCCACGGCATGTAAAGCCGGCCGGGATCTACTGGATGCAGGTCTTGTCCGCCCTGCCCTTCGGCGGAGCGGATGCAGATATCTGGGCCTTCCGCCTGCCCTCCCTGATCGGCATGCTGATCGCCGTCTTCGGAACAGCCTGGCTGGGCGCGCGATTATTCGGGCCCCAGGTCGGGCTGACCGCCGGCCTGTTACTGGCCGTCGCCCTGATGAGCCAGGTCGAGGCCCGCACCGCCAAGACTGACGGCATGCTGCTGGCGGCCGGTGTGCTCGCCCAGATCGGGCTGATCATGATGTTGCTGAAGGCCGAGGCCGGTGAGCGGCTGAAATTCATCGGCTGGCCACTCCTGTTCTGGGCGGCCAGCGGTGCGGCGATCATGATCAAGGGGCCGATCATCACCATGGTCTCGGCGCTGACGCTGCTGGGCTATTTCGCGTTCAAACACCATGCGAACTGGTTGTTCAGCCTTTTCGGTCTTGCCGTCGTGATCGAGGTTCTGAAGCTTCTCGGGCTGGAATTCCTGCCCGGCGGAATTGCGGTGATGATGGGCGGACTGGCCGGGATATTTGTCTTCGATCTGATCCGGGACCAGGAGACGCGGTCGGCGCTTGGCAAATTCCACTGGCTGAAAGGGCTGACCGTACTGGCCGCTATCGCCCTGCCCTGGCTGATTGCCATCAATATCGCCACAGATTGGGGCTTCCTGCAGGAATCGGTGGGCCACGCCCTGTTCGGCAAGGTCGGCGAAGCGGATGACAGCCATGGCGGGCCCTTCCTTTATCATTCCATGTTGTCGCCCGCCATATTCTGGCCGGGCTCGGCGCTGCTGGGGCTGGCCATACTGGCGGGCTGGGCCGGGCGGAAATCTCCGGATGTACGCCTATTGATCGTCTGGGCGCTGCCGACCTGGATCGTCTTCGAATTCGTCCAGACCAAGTTGCCGCACTATGTGCTGCCAGCCTTTCCGGCGCTGGCGCTTTTGGCGGGTATCGGCCTGTCGCGTATCGGTGAATTGCTGACCGGCTGGAAGTCGAAAACCCTGCACTTTGCCTGGATCGGGACTGCCATGATCGCCGGGCTGGTGATCGCCGCCATCCCGATCTATGGCGCGATCGAACTGGGCGATGACGAGCTGATGTTTGCCTATATCGCCCTGGGCACGGGAATCGTCGCGGTTATCGCAATTGGCTGGTTGGCCTTGCGTCCCGATATTGACCGGATTGTGCCTGTGACCGGCCTTGCCGCCCTGACCTATCTCTTCGCATTCGGCTTTGCGATCCCGTCAGTGGAAGCCGCCTGGCCGTCGAGCCGCGTTCACGCGATTGTCGAAGGACTTCAGGGCTGCGACGCCTATCCAGCCGCGACCGCCGGATATCGCGAACCCTCGAATGTCTTCTATCTCGGCACGCATACCGCGCTGACCGATGGCGCCGGGGCGGCGGACCATCTTCTCGCCTATCGTGATTGCGGTATTGCCGTGGTGGATGCCAGCGAGCGGGAGGCGTTCATGACGGCCATTGAAGGCCATGCTCTGCGCACGCTGGGGCATGTCGCCGGCGTCAATCTGGTGAAGGGGGATGAATTGTCCCTCGATATCCTGACGCTGGACGAAAGCCGGGTCAGCGCGCCGCAGCAATAGCGGCCATGACCTTGAAGGCCTGTACGGTCTCCCGGACATCATGGACGCGGACGCACGCCGCATTTTGCTGCGCAGCATGAATGGCTGCATAAAGCGATCCACCAAGCCGGTCAGATGTCGCCGCATCCTCATCGATCATGCCGATAAAGCGCTTGCGGGAAGCTCCTATCAGAAGAGGAAATCCGAGTTTTGACAGCCCCGAAATGCTGCGCAGCAATTGCAGATTATGCTGCAGCAATTTTCCAAATCCGATACCGGGATCCAGCCAGATTTTTTCACGCGAAACGCCACCCGAAATCACCGCTTCCGCGCGCCGTGACAATCCGGTGCCGACCTCGCGGACAACATCCTCATAGACCGGGTCCTGCTGCATGGTCTGGGGATCACCCTGCATGTGCATGAGGATGACACCGCAGCCGAGCTTTGCCGCGAGTTCGACCGCGCCAGGCGTTTTAAGCGCATTGACGTCGTTCCAGATGGTCGCGCCGGTCTCAACGGCTTTTGCCGCGACCTCCGGCTTCATCGTGTCGATGGAAATACCGACATCGCTATGCCGCCGGATGCCACGGATCACCGGGATCACGCGCTCAAGCTCGGTTGCGGCATCGACCGGCGTAGCGCCGGGGCGCGTGGACTCGCCGCCAATGTCGAGAATGTCTGCGCCCTCGCGCACCAGTTTCAGCGCGTGGTCGATCGCCGCATCCACATCAGCAAACCGGCCGCCGTCGGAAAAGCTGTCGGGTGTGACATTGACGATGCCCATCACCATGGGCCGTCCGTGTTGGGAGGGTGGAAAACTCATCGCGAAATCTTGATGGGATTGCGCGCGGAAATCCAGCTAGCTTTGCGGCATGGATAGTTCCGGAGCCATCGTAATGCCTGCGGATGCCTGCCTGGGCGGGTATCGTGAATGGCGCCTGGATGGACAGTCGGGCCTGTCATGCGAAGCGGTCTGGATTTATGAAGCTGGCGACAATCCCGTTGCGCACCGCTTGTTGCCGGATGGCAAGCCCTCGCTGGCGATCCGCCTGCGGCGCGACCGGCAGGGCGATGCTACAGGCTGCGATCTGATCATTTCCGGCGGGCTGACGCGGGCCAGCTGGTACCGGCCAGCGGCACGGGAGACCATGATCGGTCTGCGGCTCTATCCCGAAGCCGCCCAAGCGGCTGCGGCGCTTGATCCACGCGAGTTTTCCAATGGTGTCCATGAGGCTCCGCGCCTTCTGGTTCAGCATTTCGCACGCCTGCTGGGCGAGGCGCCGCTGATGCACAGCGAAGCGGTAGCGCGGGCGCTGACTGATGGTTTGCAGACGATCCGGCCCGGCTTCGAGCACGAACTCCAGCACAGGGCTGCTGCCGGCATCCGGGCATCAGCCGGCCGGGTTTCAATCGCGGGTCTGGCAAAGCATCTGGGCATTGGCGACCGGCAGTTGCGCCGCCGCTTCGAGCAGGCCACGGGCATGACCCCGAAACAATATGGGCGGCTATTGCGCCATCTGAACGCCATCAGGCTGGCTGAAACTGTCCCCCGGCCCGACTGGGCCGGCATTGCGGTCGAGGCAGGCTATGCCGATCAGAGCCACATGATCCGGGAAGCCCGGGCCCTTTCTGCAGAAAGCCCCGCCCGCTTGCACGCCGAGCGCCGGGCCGAGTCCGAAATGTCCAATACAATCGCGGCCTGAGTTTCGAGATTGCTCCGATCTGACCGATCGAGAGGACTTGAAATGACAATCAGACTGATGGCCACCCTGGTGCTGGCCGCGGCGCTGCCGCTGAGTGGGGCCATGGCCCAGACTGCAGAATCCGGGATCATCGAGTTTGCCGGAGCGAGCTGGCGCCTGGCTGGAAACGAGGCCCGTATTGAAACCTATCAGGGCCGCGAGGTGATGTTGGTCGACGGACGCATCTGGGCAGACGATATCGACCTGGCTGATTTCGTCATGGAATTCGACATGCTTTCCCAGCCCACCGGCTTTGTCGGTGTCAGCTTCCGGGCGCTGAATGATCGTAATTTCGAGGATTTCTACATGCGCAATGGCGCGCAGGATCAGATTGATGCTGTCCAGTACATGCCGGTGATCAATGGGGTGACCGGCTGGCAGATGTATATTGATGGCCGCTTCAACGCGGCGGTGCATTTCGAGCCCGGGGCCTGGACGCATGTGAAGCTGGTCGTCATTGGCGACCGGATGGACCTCTACATCGACAGCAATGAACCGGTGATGCATGTGCCGGACTTGCAGACGGATGCCGCAAGTGGAGCGATCGGCTTGCGCGCCGGCCTCGGCTCGCAGGTCCGCTATGCCAACATGGTGATCCGTCCGGCGGGTCCGGATGACCAGATTATCGGCGAGGTCCAATCCTTTGAAGGCATGCCGGGCCTTCCCGCGGGCCTGTTTTCGACCGATCTGCCAGAGACACTGATCCGGCGCTTTGAGGTCTCCGGCACGTTCGAGGAATCCCGCTTCGCCGGAGTGACACAGGCCGAAGCCCTGCCGACGGCGGACGATCAATGGCAAAGCCTGGACGTGGATATCAATGGCGCCGCCAATCTGGCGCGCGTGAACAGCCACAGCCAGCTTCTGAATTCGGCAATGGTCCGCACCCGGCTGACGGCCGATTCGGCCGGTGTCCGCGAACTTCGCTTCGGCTATAGCGACCGGATCCGGCTCTACCTTAACGGCCAGCTGCTTTATGCCGCCGGCAATGGCTGGCAGGCCCGCGATCCCGGTTTTTATGGCCGCGTCCGACTGCATGACACGGTCGGCCTGCCTTTGCGGGAGGGCGAGAACGAGCTGATCGCAGTGGTATCGGAAACCTTCGGCGGCTGGGCCTTCATGGCCGATCTGCCGGACCGGACCGGTGTAAGCGTCGAATAGGGCAAGCCATATCCGGATATGAAAAGGGCGCCCGAAGGCGCCCTTTTTTGTCTATGCGCCCTGAGGGGCGGGACCGCCGGAGGTTTCGGGGCCTTTGTCATCGGCCTCGTCCTCGTCCGTCACGGGAACAGATCCCGTCGGCATGTCGTCTTTTGATGGTGGCTCATCGGATCCGCGATCCGGCGGATTGCCCTTCAGAAGCTCGGTGATTTCCTCTCCGGAGAGTGTTTCGTACTCGAGCAGGCCTTCGGACAGAGCCTCCCATTCCTTTTTCTTCTTGGTCAGGATCTTGCGGGCTTCGTCCATGCCACCCTGAACCAGACCCTTCACTTCTTCCTCGATCTTGCGAGCGGTTTCGCTGGAGACGGATTTGGACTGTACCAGTTGCTGACCAAGGAAAACCTCGCCCTGGTCATCACCATAATCGACCGGGCCGAGATCTTCGGAAAAGCCCCAGCGCGTGACCATGGCCCGAGCAAGCCGGGTGGCCTGCTGGATGTCGGAGGCGGCTCCGGAGGTCACTTTTTCCTTGCCGAATTTCAGCTCTTCGGCGACGCGACCGCCCATCATGATGGCCAGACGCGAGGTCATTTCCTCGTGGGTCATGGACAGCTTGTCGTTTTCCGGCAGCTGCATGACCATGCCCAGCGCGCGGCCGCGCGGGATTATCGTCGCCTTGTGAACCGGATCGGCTGCCGGCACGTTCAGTGCGACGATGGCGTGACCGGCCTCGTGATAGGCGGTGAGTTCCTTTTCCTTGTCGGACATGACCATGGAGCGGCGCTCCGGCCCCATCATGACCTTGTCCTTGGCGTCCTCGAATTCGGACATGGACACCAGACGCTTGTTGCGGCGCGCGGCGAGCAGAGCGGCCTCGTTCACGAGGTTGGCCAGATCCGCACCGGAGAAACCCGGCGTGCCGCGCGCAATCACCTTGGCGTCGACATTGTCGGATAGCGGCACATTGCGCATGTGGACCTTCAGGATCTTCTCGCGGCCGATAATATCCGGGTTCGGCACCACAACCTGGCGGTCGAAGCGGCCAGGGCGCAAAAGCGCCGGGTCGAGCACATCCGGACGGTTGGTCGCAGCGATGAGGATGATGCCTTCATTCGCCTCGAACCCGTCCATCTCGACCAGCAGCTGGTTCAGCGTCTGTTCGCGCTCGTCATTGCCGCCACCGAGGCCGGCACCGCGCGAGCGGCCCACGGCATCGATCTCGTCAATGAAGATGATGCAGGGTGCATTCTTCTTGGCCTGCTCGAACATGTCGCGGACACGGCTGGCACCAACGCCGACGAACATTTCCACGAAGTCCGAACCGGAGATCGTGAAGAAAGGCACATTGGCTTCACCGGCGACAGCGCGCGCGGTGAGCGTTTTACCGGTTCCCGGCGGGCCGATCAGCAGCGCACCTTTCGGGATCTTGCCGCCGAGGCGCTGGAATTTTGACGGGTCTTTCAGGAATTCGACGATTTCCTGAAGCTCTTCCTTGGCCTCGTCGATACCGGCGACATCGTCAAAGGTCACGCGGCCCTGCTTCTCGGTCAGGAGGCGCGCCTTCGACTTGCCAAAGCCCATGGCGCCACCACGGCCACCGCCCTGCATCTGGCGCATGAAGTAGATCCACACACCGATCAGCAGGAGGAAGGGGAAAATGTTCAGGAGCCAGCCGAAGATGTTGAAACCGCTCGGTGCGGGGACAACTTCAAACTCGACATCATTGTCGCGCAGGATCTGGTAAAGCTGCTGGTCCTCGACCGGGTAAATGGAGTGAACCGGATTCGCGCCTTCGCTGCGAATCTGGTCGCCATCAATCACAACGGAATTGATCTGATCGGACTCCACCAGCTGGATAAAGCGGGAATACTCAATCTGGTTGCTGCCGGCGGCATCGCGCGGCGGCTGCAGCAGATTGAAGAGCGCCACCAGCAGGAGGATCATGATGGCCCAGATCATCAGATTGCGTAAATTCATCTCGTCTTCCGTCGTTTGAACGCCGTTTCTATCCCGATATGGGGCATTATGAGCGCTAATGCGAGCCTTGCGCCGTTTGGTCGCGCAGTTGTGTCCGGAACCACTCCGGTGGCCGGTCTCCGAAAAGATTGCGCGCGACCAGCTCAGGCGCCAGCCATCGGGCATCAGCATAGCACGGATCGGTTCCGCAAAGTCCGCAAAATTCGTTGTCTTTCCAGATAGCTGCGAGGCCGTCTCGCGCCGGCCCTGATGGAATCGAGCCGAATTCAATGGCGATGTCGGCTGGCAATGCGCTGGAAAGACTCCGTAACTCTACTCCTTCGCCGGTAACTGAAAACCTGCCATCCCAGATCGTCTCTGTCCCGATACGGACCGAAATCGCACCGGTCTGGCTGCCATCGGCCCGGCCGGAGACAAAGCCCGGATCCCGGATCATCAGCGCCCCCCTGCGATCACGGGTCAGCGCCGCCCCGCCCGCGGTCGCAGCCTCGCCCCTTGAAAGCGCATCGGACAGACGGCGGGCGGCCTTGGTGTCTCTGCCCGGCTGACCACTCACGGCGGCGCGCATGGCATCCATGGCGCGAAGCGGTGGCCGGTTGTTTTCAAGGCGGACCCCGCCCCAGGACAGGAACTCCGCATGTGCCATCAGCCAATGGCCGGCCTCTTCCGCTTCGCAAGCTGCCTGCCCGGCAAAGCGCTGCGCGAGTGCGGTCAGCCGGGCGGGATCGAAGCCTTGCTGTTCCAGCCGGGCCAGCAGCTGGCGATCCCGGACCCGCGAATACTCCCGGTTGAGATTGGACGGGTCCTCGATCCAGGCTTCGCCTTGCGCTTCGAGCCAGGCGCGCAAGCCCGCGCGGCGTGCGCCCACCAATGACCGGATAAGGCTCAGCCCCTTGCCCTGAGGCCACAAGGGAAAGGGATCAAGGCTGGACATGCCGGCCAGGGAATCGCCCTTCCCGCCGGCCCGCAGGCGCCGCCAGACCGTCTCGGTCTGGTCATCGAGCGTATGTCCCAGCAGAACCGAACTGGCACCGGCTTCATGCGCGACACCGGCAAATGTCTGCAGGCGGAATAAGCGCGCTGCCGCCTGAATACCGGTGGATGGCTTTTCGCCTGTCCAGGACTCGATATGGGATTTCCAGCCCAGTGCTTCGGCCCGATCGGCGGCCAGATGGGCTTCAGCGGCGCTTTCGGCCCGCAGCGCATGATCAATAATGACCGGCACAAGCGTGGCGCCATTCGCCTTGGCCCAGCCATCAGCGATCAGCAGCAGGGCATGGGAATCCCCGCCACCCGAATAACCGAGGACCAGCGTTCGCTTCTCCTGCCCTTTCAGGCAGGCCGTGATCGCATCGGGATCAGGAAATGGCGGGTCAGCGGCAACCGGCACGAAGCGCTTCGCGATCGGCGCGGGCACGGGCATTGGGACCGGCCGACGGGAATTCGCGCGAGAAACGCGCCAGCGTCGAGCAGGCTTCGTCATTGCGGCCAAGCGCGGCCAGCGAGGATGCGAGGCGGACCAGCGCGTCGGGCGCAACCGATCCGTTCCGCTCTTCGCGCAGCGAGGTGATATAGGCTTCTGCGGCGGAGGAATAATCGCCGCGCACATAATGCGTTTCGCCCAGCCAGAACCAGGCTTCGTCCACCAGCTCATCGTCCGGATAATCGGCAATAAAGCTGGAAAAATCCTCCTGGGCGCCGTCGAAATCACCGTCCAGAAGCTTGGCGCGTGCCTGGCCATAGGCCTGGTTAGCGCTCATTACCGGAGCGCGGTCGGCCGCAGAGGCCATGCTGCCACCCAGCGGCTGGGTCGCCGCGGCACGGTCGCTCGCGAACGGATCGTTTTCATCGGTCACGGCCAGACGTCCGCCAGTGAGGTCACGCGGACCGGACCCGGGCCCAGCTGGTGTTTGCGAATACCCGCTATCGGTGACCTCGTCTTCCTCGATCAGATTGCCGTCTTCATCATATTGCGGCTCGGCCGGACGGCGGCGCATCTGTTCGATCTGGCTGCGCAGGCTCTGGATTTCGCGATCCTGCGCGTCGATCCGCTGGCCCAGCCGGCGGTTGTCGAATTCCAGCCGCTCGATTGTGCCCGTGGCTTCCTGGACCTGGTATTCGAGATCACCGATCCGGGTCAGCAACTGATCCATTTGCGAGATGCGCTGCTGGTCCATTTCGGCCATGCGGGCTTCAACCGCGTCCAGACGGCGGGCCAGCTCGCGCCGCGACTGCGCGTCGACCGGTGCAGCAAACATCACAAGAGCCAGAAGCGGGAGGAGAATACGGGTCATGGTCGGGTCATCCCTGTCTTTTGCCTATGCGGCGGGGGATAAGCGATTGAGGCGGCAAAAATACGGCGGCCAGATTAACAAAGAAAAACGCCCGCAGACCTGGATCCGCGGGCGTTGTTCCGGACAATCGTCCTGATCTAGCCCGTTACACCACCGGTTATCATGGTGATGGCATTCCGGTTCAGCGCCCAGCAACGCTCGCTGGATTCGCGGCAGGTCGGACGCTCCTTGCCGTAGGACACGGTCTGGATGCGCGAGGGCGAGACGCCCAGGCTGACCAGATAATCCCGTGCCGCATTGGCCCGGCGGGCCCCCAGCGCGAGGTTATATTCGCGCGTACCACGTTCGTCGCAATTACCGGCGATCATGATCGTGGCGCCCGGATAGGCGTTCAGCCAGTCCGCCTGACGGCGCAGCGTTTCGCGGCCGGCAGACGTCAGCGTCGAGCGATCGAAATCATAGAAGACACGGTCGCCAGCGGTCGCCACGAAGTGGTCCGTGGTGCCCGGGATCGGTCCGGTCGGCTGACTGCCCGTGTCCACGGTCCGCGTGGTTTGCGGCGGCGTCGACGTTTCCGTCGTGGTCACCGGTTCCTGCGGGGTCGACGCACATGCGGCGAGCATCGCCGTCATGGCGGCAACAATTACAAACTTGAATTTCATCGGTGTACTTCCCTTCTTCACCGGGGTCCCATTGCCAGCCCCCGGAGCCTCCACCAGTACGCGCGATTACGCCTTTTTCGAGACAATCCGGGCCGGTTCACCAAAAAAGCTGCCCGGGATCGCCAGTCGCGGCATCCGCCGCACGCAGGTCAACACGCTAACGCCAAAAACCCTATTCGATCAAGGGCGACCACGCCGGATCGGACGATTGACCGGTGATCGGTGCCCGCCTGAGGTTGAATCCGGCCAGGTCAATGCTCCAAATTTCATACTCTGTGCCTTCCCGGCCACGCTCACCCCTTGTGAACAGGATGACGCGTCCGTTCGGCGACCAGGCCGGCGTATCGACATAATAGCCACGGAACAGGATGCGTTCCTCACCCGAACCGTCCGCATCGAGCACACCCAGCGAGAACTGACCGCCGCTTTGCTTGACGAAGGCGATCAGATCGCCACGCGGTGACCAGACCGGCGCGGTATAGCGTCCTTCGCCGAAGGAGATCCGCTGCGGATCACCACCACCATCGGCATCGATCACATAGAGCTGTGAGCCACCACCGCGGCTGGAAGAAAACACGATCCGCTCGCCATCGGGTGAAAAGCTGGGCTCGACATCATCCGCCGGGTGCTGGGTCAGGCGGCGCAGGCTGCGCGAGCGCAGGTCGAACAGATGGATGTCATGTCCGGCCTGCAGCTCGATCGACACGGCCAGCTGCTCGCCATCCGGCGAGAAGCGAGCCGACAGGGACTGACCGTCCGGATCGATCCGCGCAAGACCGGTTCCGCCAGAGGCAAACAGGGCTTCCTGGCGGCCGCTTTCCAGATCGTAGACATAGGTTGTGGCCTGCCCGTCGAGGAAGGAGACATAGGTGATCTGCTGGGCGCTCGGCGAATAGTTCGGCAGCAAGGCCCAGTAGGACCGGTCGGTCAGGAAGGACGGATTGGCGCCGTCCTGATCCATATAGGCCAACCGCCGCATCGGTTCGCCGCGCGGGCCGATGCTTTCGGAAACATAGACGATGCGGGTGTCGAAATAGCCGGTCTCGCCGGTCAGCTGTTCATAGACGGCATCCGCGACACGGTGCGCCACGCGGCGCCAGTTTTCCGGCGCGGTGACGAATTGCAGACCGATCAGCTGTTCCTGCAGGCGCGTATCCCAGAGGCGGAAGCCCACAAGCAGCCGGCCATCAGCCTGGCGCGTGACCTGACCGATCAGCAGCGCATCGGCATTGATCAGACGCCAGTCCTGGAAGCGCGGGCGCAAATTGAAATCCCGAATCTCCTCGATGAAGGCGGACTCATCGACGGTTGCAAACAGGCCGGAACTTTCCAGGTCCGCGGCCACGACCGAGGCGATATCGGCGCCGCGCGCATTGTCACTGCCATCATCAATGAAGGCCGGAATGGCGATCGGCAGCGGGTCGAGATTGCCCCGTGTGATGTCGACCTGCAGCGGCTCCTGCGCGAAGGCGGAAACCGGTGCAGCGATAAAGAGCAGGACGAGAAGGCGGCGGAAAATTTGGGTCATGATCGGTCAGGACTCCGGAGATTGAGGCAGCAGACTAGCATCAAGTCTCTTGCCGGAAAGTGACATCTATGCGGCGCCATATGGAATAATGTTCGGCAGGCAAGCGATAAGGCGCGCAATCGGCAATCGCGGCACGGGCCCGGTCGCGGGCTACTCGCCAGTACCGGTCACCGGAGGCATCGATGGCCTGACGGTTCAGAATATCGGGTTGCCCGTCGAGGCTGCCGTCCCGGTTTAAACGGACCCGAACGACCACAATCAGCCGCTCCGGATCCGGCGCGTCGATTGAACTGCGATAGCAACGCTGCGCCTGGCTACGGATGGAATCCGCCAACGTGACACCAATCGCCTCACTGGATTGTGCGCCGCGATTCTGATTGCGGGATGGTGAGCTGGAGCGCTCCTCGTCGACGACATTGGCCAGATCGCCGAGCAAATCATCCAGCGTATCCCGGTTCTGTGTCCGCGCCGGTTGGGGTGTGGTTTCGGGCTGGCGGGTGACTTCCGGCTCGGGCGTTTCCGCCGCGACTTCCACTGGCGTATCCTCGACTTCCGGCTCGGGCTCGGTTTCGGGAGCGGCCTGTAGATCGATTTCTGGTTCCGGCGGTGTTTCCGGTTCGGCTTCTTCTTCGGGAACCGGCGCGGGTGCTTCTTCCTCGACGAATTCTTCTTCTTCCTCTTCCTCGGGAAGATTGGTCATCGGAGCGATGTCATCGATGAATTCCAGCGGCACGATCTGGCTGGTGGTGAACTGGTTCACCGCATGGGGAAAATAGAAGAGGCCGGCGACAACAAATCCGGCATGCAGCAACAGGGATGCAAGGATGACGATCGCTGTGCGCATACCGGCCAGCCGCTACTCTTCCTGCTCGTCTGCCGCGCGTCCGCCGACGCCCGGGCTGTGGACGAGGCCGAGATTGGTGTAACCGGCGCTGGAAATCCGCGCCATGACCCGCGCGACCTCGCCATAATTGGCGTTCTCGTCTCCGCGGATGAAGATCCGGCCTTCATAGCCGGCTCCGGAAATCGCACGCAGGCGCGGCACCAGCTGGTCCAGCTCTACCGGGGTTTCCTGCAGGAAAATCTCGCCATTGGCGCCGACGGTCACGGTTAGCGGTTCGCTGTCGGCGGACATGCTCTGGGCATCGGTTTCCGGCAGCTGGACCTCGACGCCGACAGTCAGCAAAGGCGCGGTGATCATGAAGACGATCAGCAGCACCAGCATGACGTCCACGAAGGGCGTCACATTGATCTCGGCCTGCGGCTTCCACCGGCCGCGGCGGCCTCCGGATGAGACGGAGCCGGCCATCGCCTAGCCCTCGCCCCGGTCAGCCAGCGCCGAGAGCTCGTCGGCGAAGGCCTCCAGCTTGGCGGCATAGCCCGACAGATTGGACGACAGCGTGTTGAAGAAGATCACGGCCGGCACAGCGGCCAGAAGGCCGAGCGCGGTGGCAAACAGGGCTTCGGCGATACCCGGCGCGACGACCGCCAGATTGGTGTCCTGCGAGGCGGCAATGGCGCGGAAGGAATTCATGATCCCCCAGACCGTGCCGAACAGACCGATAAAGGGTGCCGAGGACGAGATCGTCGCCAGCAGGCCCAGCCCGCCCTCCAGCCGTGACAGCTCGCGAGAGCTTTCGGCGTTGGCCGCCTTGGCCACGCGTTCGCCGGCATTGCGGCCCTTCCATTCGCGCAGGCCAGCCGCAAAGACGCGGCTGAACGGATCGCGCGGGCGCTTGCCATATTCATTGGCGAGCGAATCCAGGTCGCGGCCCGACCAGAAGGCCTCCTCAAAGGATTTGGCCTTGGACCGCGCGGCGCGCAGCGACAGCCATTTGTCGATGGCGATGGCCCAGGAGGCGACCGACATGATGGCCAGAACCCCCATGACCGCCTTCACGACCCAGTCAGCGCGCAGGAAAAGATCGGCGAAACCGAATTCCTGAATGACGGGTGCCACTTCGATGATCCCGTTTTCCATCAAACGTCCTTTCATGCCGGCCCGAGAGGCCAAGGGTTACGCGAACAAGCGTTAATCCCCTGCTTCCAAACGAAACCGGGCGCACACGTCAAGCCAATGCGCGTCATACGCGCGTTAAACTTCACTCAGATTGCGGCAGATTTTTGAAAGTCTGTGCTCAGGAAGGCTTTTCCTGGACCACGGGCGTCCAGACCTCGATCATCCATTTCGGCGGGCGGCGCGGGCGGCCGGCCGGGTCGATGATGACGGCCTCGACCGTGGCGGTACACAAGGTGTCTTCGCCGCGGCGGATCGCCTGTTCCATGTTCAGGCGCGGGCCTTTATGCGGGCGATAGAGCGTTTCCACCGTCAGCGCCTCGTCCACGCGCGCCGGTTTCAGCCAGTGAATATCCATGTGCCGGACGGCGAAGGCGACCGGGTCTTCGCTTTCAATCAGCTCGGAATGATGAACGCCCAGCGCGCGTAAGCTTTCGGTGCGGCCGCGCTCGAAGAAATGCAGATAGCGGGCGTGATAGACGATGCCGGAAAAATCCGTGTCCTCGTAATAGACCCGCACCGGCAGGCGGTGAATGTGGTCGTCGTCCCACTGTCCGCAAAGCGGCGTCATTTGCTGCCACCGTCGAACAATCCGCCCTGCTGGCTGGCGGGCACGTCGAGGCCCAGATGGGTCCAGGCGCGGGCCGCAGCAATACGGCCGCGCGGCGTGCGCTGGATAAAGCCCTGCTGGATGAGGAAGGGTTCAACCACGTCTTCCAGCGCATCGCGGGCTTCAGCCAGAGCCGCCGCCAGCGTATCCAGCCCGACCGGTCCGCCGGAGAAATGCCCGGTCAACGCATTGAGATACCGGCGGTCGAGACTGTCGAGCCCGATCTCGTCCACCTCCAGCCGTTTCAGGGCGAGGTCGGCGGATGTCGCATCGATGGCATTCTTGCCGTCAGCCTCGACGAAATCGCGCACCCGCCGCAGAAGGCGAGAGGCGACGCGCGGCGTACCGCGGGCGCGGCGGGCAATCTCGCGGGCGCCGTCCTCGCTCATCGACAGGCCCAGCTTGCCACCGGCGCGGGCGACAATACCGGCCAGCTCGTCCGTGTCATAGAATTCCAGACGCACCGGAACGCCGAACCGGTCGCGCAGCGGCGTTGCCAGAAGGCCGGCGCGCGTGGTGGCGCCGACAAGGGTGAAGGGCGGCAGATCAATGCGGACAGTCCGCGCGGACGGGCCCTCGCCGATCACCAGGTCGAGACAGTAATCCTCCATCGCCGGATAGAGGATTTCCTCGACCGCCGGGGCGAGCCGGTGGATCTCGTCGATGAACAGCACATCGCGCGGTTCAAGATTGGTAAGGATGGCGGCAAGATCGCCGGCCTTGGCGATGACCGGTCCGGAAGTGGCGCGGAAATTGACGCCCAGCTCGCGCGCCACGATCTGCGCCAGCGTGGTCTTGCCAAGGCCCGGCGGGCCGGACAGGAGGACATGGTCCAGCGCTTCCTCGCGGCGGCTGGCCGCCTCGACAAAGACTTTCAGATTGGCGATCGCCGCCGGCTGGCCGACAAATTCCGCAAAGGACAAGGGCCGCAACGCCTTGTCGCGGGCATCCTCGGGCCGGGCCTCGGGAGAGATGTCGCGCGCGTCCGTCATTCGGTGGCAATCGCCACGCTCGTGCCTTCGCCGAACAGGTGTTCGCGATCGCCCAGCCCGGCGCGGATGGTCTGCGGCGTGGCAGCGGCGGGAATATGGAAAGCGATGGCGCGGGCATCAGGACGCGAATCCAGGAAGGCGACGCCCTCCGGCATCTGCGCGAACCAGTAGGGATAGAGAATGACGTCGAATTCCGTGTCATCCCAGACCGAGAAATCGGCCATTTGCGGCTGGGTATCACCGAGATGCAGGATGGAAACACCGCCGATCTCGACCCTATAGCTCCAGTGATCGACACCGTTCCGGTGGAATATCGGGCGGGCGTCTACATTGGCCGCCAAAGCCTCTTGCTCCTCCAAAACACGCTGTTGATCCCCTAACGAAAAAGGTCGCTCAAACTCGAGCCCTGGTGGGAAAAACGTGATGTTTCCCAGATCTTCATAGGTGGGACAATCAGTACCATCTTCCTCACAATAGACTTCGGCGGGTTCTAATAATGTTATGGCAGCTTCTTCACCACCTGCGGCGATGAAGGCGTCAAATATCTGGACCGACCCCATGATTGTGACGCCGTTCTGCGAGATCGCGACGGCTCCTTCCGGGTCAAAGTGATCCCCATGAATATGGGTGAACAGCAGCGCCACGACATCATCATAGGGCGCCTCGCCATTGATCATGGCGGCGCGGGCCTCGTCCGATGGCAGGGCATAGGTGCCATCATAGGAATTCCAGGTCAGAGCATCGATCAGCACGCCGGTCTCGCCGTCCGAAATATGGACGCCTTCATTGGCGATGAAGCGGATGGTGACATTCTGCGCCAGCGCCGGGGCCGCGAGGCAGGCCGCTATCAGGGCGGATACAAACAGTTTCACTTGGCAAGCTCCTTCAGAGCGAGGCGTATCAGGTCCCCGGTTTCCGCCTCCGGGTTGGCCCGGCTGGCGGCAGCAGCGGCGCGGCGGGCATCGGTCTCGGCATAACCCAGATTGGTCAGGGCCGACACGGCTTCTTCGCGGGCAGCATTGCCTGAATTGTTCACAACTGCTTGATCAGCCGAGGCGATGCCCGCCGTGGCCGACACGCTGAAGCCCGGTGCAAAGGAGCGTCCCACCGGCGGTGGCTTGTCTTTCAGTTCAAGCGCCAGCCGCCCGGCGAGCTTCGGACCCACCCCCTTCGCCTGACCGAAGGCCGAGGCATCACCCAGCGCCGCGGCGCTTTCCAGCTCGTTGACGCCGAGCGCATCCAGCACCGCCAGGGCGGCCTTGGCGCCGACGCCCTGAATCAGCTGGAGGCGGGCAAACCAGGCGCGCTCGCGTTCCGAGAGGAAGCCCCACAGCTTGAACGCATCCTCGCGGACATGGGTCTCGATATGGATCTCGACCTCCTCGCCCTGTTGCAGGCGGGCCAGCGCTTGGCCACCCATGCCGACCAGATAGCCAACGCCATTGACGTCCAGCACCAGCTCGCTTTCGCCGATCGCATCGACGCGTCCGCGCAGCTTTCCGATCATGCGGCACTCCCCATTGAAGCGGCCTTGCGGTGATGGGCATGGCAGATCGCCACGGCCAGCGCATCGGCGGCATCGTCCTTCGCCTTGCAGCCTGGCAACAGGATGGCGATCATCGCCGCGATCTGGTTCTTGTCGGCGCCTCCGGTCCCAACGACGGATTTCTTCACCAGGCGCGCCGCATATTCCGCCACCGGCAGGCCCGCACGCGCTGGAGCCAGCAGGGCGGCAGCCCGCGCATGACCCAGCTTCAGCGCGCTGGCGGCATTACTGGCCATGAAGGTTTCCTCGGCAGCCGCTTCAACCGGCCGGTGCGTGGCAATGATCTCCTCGAGCCCGGAATGGATCGCCAGCAACCGGTCGGCGAGGGCCAGATCCGGAGCCGGAGAGATAGTGCCGTCCGCAACGCGTGACAGGCGCGTTCCGGAAACGTCAATGATACCCCATCCGGTATGACGAAGGCCGGGATCAATGCCCAGTATCCGAATCGTTTCGGTCATGGCGCCAGACTAGCCCGGATTTCCCGGCGGCGCACAGATGCGGACAACAGGCCTTTTCGTGGCCAGACATCGCTCACTGCGGTGCGAATGATTTGCATTCCTGCTTATTTTGCCATTTCTGCGCAATCAGGAGGGGAATAGTTGCGAATGATAATCACAAGCCCAATCAAAACTATGTTTTTATTTGACGGCTTCCATTTTTACCGCCTAGTCTCGCACCTGACGTACCCGTGCGGGGGCGCAGTTAGTTAACTATCAGGGGAGGCCTCTTACATGGCCAAAAAAGGGAAACTTAGCCGGCGTTCATTTCTGACCCGCGTTGCGGGCGGTGTCGCCATTACGGGTGCCGTTGGCGCTGGTGCCAGCGCAGCTGTGATGCTGGGCCGGACTGACGCTGACAGCGGCAACATCACCGATCCGGGTGGCAATGGCCGTACGGGCATCACCGACAATGATGGCGGCGCTTACGCTGACCAGGTCGGCCGCGGCACGGGCTATACGGGCTATACCGACAGCGATTCGGGCGGCTGCGCCGACCGCGCTGGTCATGGCCGTGGCAACTCCGGTTACACGGACAGCGACAATGGTGGCTGCACGGACCCGGCTGGCCGGGGCCGCGGCGGCTAGACCGCTACGGCATAACCAACAGGATACCGGCTGTCGCAAGGCAGCCGGTATTTTTGTGCCCGCTTTCTGAGAATAATTATTATTTGCGCGATAGTTGAGAGTCGTTTTCAAAAGCGGGTCCAAATACCGGTGTTTTCTTGCGAATATTCGAAATTATTCCGGTTTCCGGTTTGACGCTTCCCGCCCCTCCTGCCTAACATCCTCTTGCGTGGGACCCGGCCGCAAGCCGGACGCAAGACAGGGGAGGCCAGACCATGGCCAAAAAAGGCAAACTCAGCCGCCGCTCATTTTTGACCCGGGTGGCAGGCGCAAGCCTGGCGGCAGGTGCCGCTGGAACGATTTCAGGCGGCGCGGCCGCACAGAATTATACCGGTCAGACTGATTCCGACCTCGGTTCCTATGCCGACCGTGCCGGCTATGGCCGGACCGGCAGAACCGACAGCGACAGCGGGCGCAATGCTGACCGCGTTGGCTATGGACGGGGTGGCCGCCGCAATTCCGGTGTGACCGACAGCGATACGGGAAGCTATGCCGACCCGATTGGCAACGGCCGGGGTGGCCGCCGCAATTCGGGCGTTACCGATCGGGACACGGGTAGCTATGCCGACCCGGTTGGCAATGGCCGTGGTTCGCGCCGTTCAGGCGTCACAGACCGCGACACGGGTGCCTATGCGGATCCGGTTGGCAATGGCCGCGGACGCCGCCGTTGCACCGATTCGGACACGGGCACTTATGCCGATCCGATCGGGCGGGGCGATCGCTGCTAGCTAAAAAGAACTGGAAATCCCAATGGCAAAGAAATCCAAGCTTTCGCGCCGATCATTCCTGACCCGGGTCGCCGGGGCGGGCGTGGCGACAGGCGCTGCTGGCATTGTGTCAGGCTGCACGACCACCGGTGCCTATACCGGTCTGACGGATGCCGATACCGGCGTCTATGCCGATCCTGCCGGCTATGGCCGGGGCACTTATCGATCCGGCGTCACTGATGCCGACACGGGCGCTTATGCCGACCCGGTCGGTGGTGGCCGCGGTGGCCGTGGTGGTCGCGGGACCGGCGTCACCGACCGTGACACCGGAACCTATGCCGACCCGGTCGGCGGAGGACGCGGCGGCGGGCGCCGGACTGGCGTGACCGACCGTGATACCGGAACCTATGCCGACCCGGTCGGCGGTGGACGTGGCGGCCGCGGTGGCCGGGGTGGACGCAATACGGGAATTACCGACAGGGATACCGGCACTTATGCCGACCCGGTCGGGGGTGGCCGTGGCGGACGCCGGCGTAATTGTACCGATAGCGATACCGGCACTTATGCCGACCCGATCGGTAACGGACGCCGCTGCTAGACCGCGTCAAGATAGCGCTGCCGCAGCCGGTAGACTTCTTATCCAATCATGATTTCATCGGAGTGCCGGGCGGGCTTAACCGCCCGCACTACCGGTGTCTGGGGGAATGAATGAGCAAACATCCGTGGGGCGATAACATCCTCGATTACGTCATCGGGCCGTCCGGTGCCGAGGACTTCTTCAAGAATTACTACGAGCAGAAGGCACTGATCGTTAAGCGCGACGAGCCGGATCGCTATCACGAGCTCCTGACCATCGCCCGGATCGACCAGTTACTCGCCAGCCATGACTTCAATGGCGACAGCGTCGACATGGCAAGGGCCGACCCGCAGATCAGCCGCGAGCAATTCATCCTGTCGAACGGCACGGCGGATCGCGGCAGCATCGCCAATCTCTACCAGGAAGGCGCCACCCTGATCCTGCCGCAGCTTCACCAGTCGGAACTGGTGCTGAAAAATTTCTGCCGCGCCCTGGAATCCGAGCTGAGCTGCCATGTACAGACGAACATCTATCTGACCCCGCCGAACAATCAGGGTTTCCGCACGCATTATGACGACCATGATGTCTTCGTATTGCAGGTGGAGGGCGAGAAGCTCTGGCATCTGTATGACCAGACGGTCGACAAGCCGTTCCGCGGCGAAGGCTTCAATATCAACGAGCACCAGCCCGGCGAGCTGGTCGAGGAATTCGTCCTGAAAGCCGGTGAATGCGCCTATGTTCCACGCGGCCTGATGCATGATGCCCGTACGCAAGGCTCTGGTGACAGCCTGCACATCACGGTCGGCCTGATCGTGAAGACCTGGGCGGACCTGATGCTGGAAGCGGTATCAGAGGTTGCCCTTCACCATCCGGAATTCCGGCAATCCCTGCCGCCGCGCTATGCTCGCGCCGATTTCGATCGCTCGCAGGCCGAAGACCACTTCAAGCTGCTGGTCAGCAAGATTGCCAAGGACGCCAATCTGGATGCGGCCTTCGACATGTATATCGACAATTTCATCCGCTCGCGTCCGCCCTACTCCGAAGACGCCATCGTCAAGCGTGGCTCGACTGAGGAAAAAGGCGCAAAATTCAAGGTGCGTCCCTATATGCCCTGGCGCCTGGCCGAGGATGGCGACCAGCTGGTGCTGATCACCGCAGGTGGCGAGCTGACATTCCCGTCAACGGCCGAAGCCGGACTGGACAAGGTGCTCGATGGCGAGGTGTTCGACATCTCCGCCTTCGCCGAAGCCGGCGAGGAAGAGGCCCAGAAGGCTCTGAACCGGTTGTTCGGTTACGGTGTGGTGGAGCGGGTCAACTAGACCCGCGCCATCACTTCCTCGATGACCCGCTCGGCGGTAATGCCGAAATAGTCGTAGAGCACCTCTGCCGGCGCGGACGCGCCAAAACCGGTCATGCCGACAAAGCCGCCATCGCGGCCGATAACGGCATCCCAGCCCTGACGAATGCCGGCTTCAACCGCCACCCGCGGCAAGCCGTCGGGAAGGATTTCGGCCTGGTATTCCCCGTCCTCGATCATGAAGCGGTCGAGGCAGGGCGCGGAGACGACGCGGACGGGCACGCCCCTCGCCTTCAGCTTTTCCTGCGCCTCGACGGCAATCGCAACTTCCGAACCGGTGGCGATGATCACCGCTTTGGCGTCCGGCTCATCGCGCAGCACATAGGCGCCGCGCATGGATTTGTTGATGCTGCCATCATCGTCGCGAAGGAAGGGCAGCGTCTGACGGGACAGCGCCAGAATGCCGGGGCAATTCGTATGCGACAGGGCCGCTTCCCAGCACTCTGCCGTTTCCAGCGCGTCGGCTGGACGGAAGGTCTCGGCCAGCGGAATGGCACGCAGAGCCGCAAGGTGCTCAACCGGCTGGTGGGTCGGCCCATCCTCACCCAGACCGATCGAGTCATGGGTGAAGACATAGGTGACGTTCTGGTTCATCAGCGCCGACAGGCGAATGGCCGGGCGGCAATAATCGGCAAACACCAGGAAGGTTCCGATATAGGGGCGTACGCCGCCATGCAGCGCCATGCCATTGGCGCAGGCCGCCATCCCGTGCTCCCGGACCCCATAGTGGATGTATTGCCCGGAATACTTGCCTGACTGGATGGCCTGCTGGTCCGGTGTCCTTGTATTGTTGGAGCCCGTCAGGTCGGCCGATCCGCCTACCAGTTCGCGCATGGCCGGCACGATCTGTTCCAGTGTCTTGCCTGAGGAGGCGCGGCTGGCGAGATCGGGTTTCTCGGCTGCCAGCTCCTTGCGCCAGGCCTCGAGCGCCCGCGCCGCTGCTTCGTTCAGGCCGCCGCCAAAAGCCTCTTCGAATTCGCTTTGACGGGGTGAGTTGTCCAGCCGCCCCTGCCACGCCTCGCGGGCCGCAGCCCCCCTGGCCGTCACAGCTTTCCAGTCGGCACGGATATCATCGGGAACATCAAAGGCGGCGTGCGGCCAGCCGATAGCCTTCTTGGCCGCCGCGAGCTCATCCCCGCCCAGAGGCGAACCATGGCTGGACGCCTTGCCGGCCTTGGTCGGCGCGCCGAAACCGATAATCGTCTTGCAGGAAATCAGGACAGGCTTGTCAGAGGCCTTCGCGCGCTCGAGCGCAGCGTCGACCTCGTCCATATTATGCCCATCCACGGCATCGGTCGCCCAGCCGGCCGCCTCGAAGCGCTTGAGGACATCGGTGTGTTCGGCCAGCTCTGTCGAGCCATCGATCTGGATGGAGTTGTCATCCCAGAGGACGATCAGCCGGTTCAGCCCCATATGGCCGGCCAGCGAGATCGCCTCATGGCTGACCCCTTCCTGCAGATCGCCATCGGACGCGATAACCCATGTGCGGTGATCCACCAGATCATCGCCGAAGCGCGCATTCAGGATGCGCTCGGCCAGCGCCATGCCGACAGCCGTGGCAATGCCCTGGCCCAGCGGACCGGTCGTGGTCTCGACGCCTGAGGTGTGTCCGTATTCCGGATGGCCCGGCGTGCAGGAATGCAGCTGGCGGAAATTCTTTATCTGATCAAGCGTGACATCGGCATAACCGGCCAGGTGCAACAGGGCGTAGATCAGCATGGAGCCATGCCCGGCCGAGAGAACGAACCGGTCGCGGTCTTTCCAGTAGGGATCCGCGGGGTCGAACTTCAGATGCCGGGACCATAAAACGGTCGCCGCATCGGCCATACCCATCGGCATGCCGGGGTGTCCGGATTTCGCCTGCTCGACAGCGTCCATCGCCAGGGCGCGAACGGCATTCGCCATCGGTTTCAATGTCTTGAGGTCCAGCGATGTCATGGCACCCTTCCAGGTTAAGTTAGCAGCGCTTTTCTTTTAGCGGGATTCGCAAGCCGGATGGGAGCCCTGCGCCGATTACCCACAGCAAAATGCTGTCTTTCCGACGTGGCCGGGTTCGCGCTAGACTCACAGTGCAAGGCGGGAGGGGGAAATGCGGACCATTCTTTTTGCGATCGGTGTTCTGACCGGGCTGTTTCTTTTATGGTGGGTCTGGCCCGCCACCGTCGATCCGGCCTATTGGGACGAACCCGAGCCGCCAGCGCTGACCGGCGTTCTGGAACCGCGCGGCCGGCTGGCCGACGCCGAACAGATCCGCCACCCGCTGCTGCACACATCCGAGGATGTGGCCATCGGTGCGGACGGGTCGGTCTATTCCGGCCAGCATGATGGCAGCATTGTCCGCCTGTTCCGCAATGGCGATGACTGGGACGGCGAAACCGTGGCGCAGGTGACCGATGGCCTCTCTGTCCTCGGCCTGCAATGGGATCAGGACGGCCGGCTGCTGGCCGCCGCAATCGACGGCATCTACCGCATCGATGTCGGCTCTGGAGATGTCACCCTATTATCGACGGGCGAGACCGAACATCCACTCGCCTTCGCCGATGATCTGGATGTCGGACCGGACGGGACGATCTATTTCTCGGAAGCGTCCTGGCGCTGGGGCGCCGGTGAGGGCGCGCCGGAATATGCCTATGACATGGCCGAGAACCGCCCTTATGGCATTCTCTACGCGCTGGATCCGGAGACCGGCGGGATGCGCGTTCTGCAGGACGGGCTCTATTTCGCGAACGGCATCGCCATGTCTGCCGAGGGGCGCGCCGTCTATGTGCTGGAAACCTATCGCTATCGCCTGTCGCGCTACTGGATCGAGGGCGAGCGCGCCGGCGAGTTCGAGATCGTGGCGGAAAACCTGCCGGGCATTCCCGATGGCTTGATGGGTGACGGGACGGGGCGTCTCTACATCGCCATGGACACACAGCGTGTTCCGATCATGCGCTTTTTACACCGCGATCCGTTCTGGACCCGGATGATCACCAAGCTGCCGGAATGGGTCTGGCTGCGCCCCGGGCCGACAAGGGCCTTCGTCCTGGTGGTGGATGAAGAGGGCCATTATCTCGACAGCTATCACGATCCGGACCAGCGCTTCGGCATGCTGGCGAATGTGGTGCCGGATGAGAACGGCGATTTATGGCTGGGTTCGTTGACCCAGCCGGTGATCGGGCGCTATTCGCCGCCGGAATGATGCGCAACACGATCAACGCCCTCTTACCGCGGCCCGCGGTCCGTTTCGCGCGCCGTTTGTGGCGCGGGACAGCGGGTGTGCTGGGCCTCGCCGAAGCGGCCGATCCGGCGCTGGCCGATCTCTCCGGTGAAGGCGACTGGAAAGCCGCCGGTGAAGCCATTGCGCTGTGGGCGCGGGCGTTGGCCGGCGTGCAGACGAATGCCCGTGTCCTCGACATTGGTTGCGGGCCGGGCCGCATGGCCGAAGGCCTGCTGGACTGGCTGGATGCGGACGGCCGCTATATGGGATTCGACCCCTCGGCAAAGGCCATAAAGGCGGCAGAAACACGCCTTGGCAGCGATTCTCGCGCGAGCTTCGTCCACGCCGATATCTTCAACACCGAATACAATCCGCGCGGTCAGGCACCGGATGCCGAATTCGTCTTCCCGGTCGAGGATGACAGCATCGATTTTGCTTTTGCGACCTCGGTCTTCACCCATATGCGGATTGACGGTGTGCGCCGCTATATCGATGAGGCTGCGCGCTGCCTCGCACCGGGCGGGGCCTTCCTGTTCACGATTTTTCTGCTGGATACACAATCGCGGTTAGCCTGCGAGGATGGCAAGGCGGCCTACAAATTCCAGCATCCAATCGACGAGGTGTCCGCTACGATCGATAGGCGCACGCCGGAACGCGCCATCGCCCATCAGCGCAAGGTCATTCGCGATGCGCTGCAGTCAGCGGGACTGGAGATCAGCGATAAAATCCATGCCGGCACCTGGCGAGGTCTTGCCAACGCCATGGCCTTCCAGGACCTGATTGTGGCGAAAAAGCCGGTCAGCTGATCTCGACCAGCACCGCGCAGGCGTCATCGGAGGTTTTCAACCGCCCCATGGCGGCATCGTCCTCGGGATTGCGTTCGCGGGCCCGCAGGGCATTTGCCAAAGCCGGCAGGCCGTCCGGCTCACACGCCTCGGCCATCAATTGCGCGGCCGTATAGGCCTGATAAGGCTCAATGAGGCGGAAGAACCCGTCCGACATCAACAGGATACGATTTTCGCGGCGCAAGCGGACCTGCTCGATCCCGGCATGGGCAGCGGCCTCCGGATGGAGCGAAAAAACCCAGTGGTTGCCATCGGTATTCATGACATTGCGGATCTCTCGAGCCTTGGCGAAACCGGCGGCGCGGTCCTGCTCACCTATCGCCTTGCCCCACATACGGTATTCGGCGCGGATGCCCTCGACATCCCCGATTATCTGGCAGTGTCCGTCAATCTCAACAATCGCCATGCAATCGCCCAGACCGGCGAACTCCAGATGGTCATCCTGACGGCGCATCCAGATACCGCCCGCACTGGGCAGATTATGGCGCGGCTGGCCGGCGATCGGCACAGCGGCATCCTCATTGGCCTTTGCGGCCATGTCCCGGATGCAGCGCTCCAGATAGGCGCGGGTTGATTCCAGCTGTTCCGGAGGCCGGGTGAAGCGCTCGGACAGGCGCTCGGCATACCAGGCCGCATCGCTCTCCCAGCCCAGGATCTGTCCTTCGCCGGTATCGATGGCTTCAGGGAAGAGGCGCATTGTGCCGACATCGGTGGCGCCATCGACCACCCAGGCCGTGCCGGCGCCCTCGTCAAACCCGTAGCGGTCATCGCCGGTGCCACTCCCGGACGGGAAATTCACCGCATCCAGGAAGGTGAGGCCCGGCAGCATCTAGTCTTCCGGGAAATCGGCGTTGGCATAGACATTCTGGACGTCATCGAGATCGTCGAGCACTTCCAGAAGCTTGATGACGCTGTCAGTCTTGTCGGCCTCGACCGGGGTCAGGGTCTGGGGTTTCCAGATGATATTGACCGATTTGGCGTCACCCAGTGCCGCCTGGAGATTTCCGGCAACCTCGGCCAGATCATCGCGGGCACAATAGACGATGCGTTCGCCCGGCTCGCCCTCGTCCTCATCACCTTCTTCATAAGTGACATCTTCAGCACCGGCCTCGATGGCCGCCTCGAACATGGCCTCTTCGTCGGCGACTTCTTCGGAATAACGGATCTCGCCGACCTGATCGAACATGAAGGCCACAGCACCGGTTTCACCCAGATTGCCGCCATTCTTGGAGAATGCCGTGCGCACTTCAGAGGCAGCGCGATTGCGGTTGTCGGTCGAGACTTCGACGATGATGCCGATACCGCCCGGGCCGAAACCCTCATAGCGGATTTCCTCATAGGCCTCGACATCATTACCGGTGGCCTTGTCGATGGCCCGCTGGATGTTGTCCTTGGGCATGGACTGGCCCTTGGCGTTGGCAACCGCCAGACGCAGGCGCGGATTCATGTCCGGATCGGGACCGCCGATTTTGGCGGCGATCGTGATTTCCTTGGAGAGCTTGGAAAACAGCTTGCCGCGCGCCTTGTCCTGACGGCCTTTGCGGTGCTGGATATTTGCCCATTTCGAGTGGCCGGCCATGGTGGCGTAACTCCATTCAGTGGTTCTGCTGTCAGCTGGTCGCGTGCATACCGCATAAGCAGCTGTTCTTCCAAGCCGCCTCGTCACGTTTCCTTCACCGCCGCGCTTTATGCCGGACGCAGACAAGGAGTTTGCTGCCATGATGCTGTTTCTCGATACCGCCGAACTGGACGTCATCGCCGCGCGGGCCGATAGCGGTCTGGTGGATGGTGTCACTACCAATCCTTCGCTGATGGCCAAGGCCGGCGCCGACATCAAGGAACGCATCGCCGACATTTGCGGCCTGATCTCCGGCCCGATCAGCGCGGAGGTGGTGGCCACCGATGCGGCGGGGATGGTTGCCGAGGGTCAGACGCTGGCGGCGATTGCCGAGAATGTTGTGGTGAAGCTGCCGCTGACCATGGACGGGCTGAAGGCCTGCCGGGCGCTGGCCGACAATGGAATCGCGACCAATGTGACGCTGTGCTTTTCGATCAACCAGGCGCTACTGGCGGCGAAGGCCGGTGCGAACTTTGTCTCGCCCTTCATCGGCCGGCTGGATGATATCGGCGAGGACGGGGTCGGCCTGATCGAGGATATCCGCCTGCTCTATGACGAGCATGGCTTTGCGACACGCGTTCTGGCAGCTTCGATCCGGACGGTCGAGCATGTCGAAGCCAGCGCCATGGCCGGCGCCGACGCCTGTACGATCCCGCCGAACATCTTTGACGCGCTGGTCCAGCATGATCTGACCGACAAGGGCCTTGCCGCCTTCCTGAAGGATTGGGAAGCCGCCGGTCAGGGCAAGATCTAGAGCGCCGGCTCGGCCTGTCCGAGCAGACCACCGATTCGGACGGGCTGGATGTTCGTGGCCAGCCCCGTCCGGTTATCGGTCTCGATCACCACACCGCACAGCGTGGCGTCGCCATCCGCCGGCTGGAACCGGCCCGAGCGCATGCGCGTGGTAAAGCGGCGCATGGGCTCTTCCTTGTCCATGCCGATAATGGAATCGTAATCGCCCGTCATGCCCAGATCGGTAATGTAGGCGGTTCCCTGCGGAAGGATGCGGTGGTCTGCCGTCGGGACATGCGTGTGCGTGCCGACCACGAGGCTGGCCCGGCCATCACAGAAAACGCCCATGGCGTTCTTTTCCGAGGTGGCCTCGCCGTGGAAGTCAACCAGAGCGGCATCGCAGATCTCACCCAGCGGCGCGGCGGACAATTCACGCTCGACCGCCACAAACGGATCATCCAGCGGGTCCATGAAAAGCCGGCCCATGACATTCATCACAAAGACCATGGCCCCGTTCTGCGCAGGGAAGACACCTGCGCCACGGCCCGGCGCCGTGGCCGGCGGATAGTTCGCCGGGCGCAGAAGGCGCGGCTCACGCTCGATATAGGACAGGGCTTCGGACTGGTCCCAAGCGTGATTGCCCAGCGTCAGGACATCCGCGCCGGCATCGAAAAGGTCGTTGGCAGTCTTCTCGGTAATGCCGAAACCGCCCGCCGCGTTCTCCGCATTCACCGCAACGAAATCCAGTGATAGGCTGGCGCGCAATCCGGGCAGGTATTCGCTGACCGCCTGGCGGCCGCTCTTGCCCATGACATCGCCGAAAAATGCTATCCGCATGGAAGAACTGTGTACTGTCTATCGCAGCTTATAAAGTCTGATGCTTCATCTAGCAATTTTGCCAAACGGTCTACTACAGATAATAGTTCGGTCAGAATTTCAAGCTGTCGCATGGCTTGGAGAATCAGAACCGATCGGCTGCCAATGAGATTTCCCTCCCGCTATCAATGCCTGTCTATACTAATTGAGCTCGGACTGCCCGCGGAGACGATCATCGATGTCGGTGTGCACGAGGAAACGCCGGACCTGATCGAGCTGTTCCCGGCAAAAAAACACGTGCTAATCGAACCGGAAGTGGCGCATGCGGATGCGATTGCGCGGAATTACTGCAATATCGACTATGTGCTGCATCAAGTGGCCGCGTCATCGCTCGATCGATCAGCTCATCTTACCAGTGAGCGTAATGACAGCGCGGAAAGCGTGACACACTCCCATATCTGTACCGGCGGAGATGGGGTGATTATTGATTGCCGCACACTCGACAGCCTGTTGGCTGAATACGCGGCCGAAGCGCCCTTTTTGCTGAAAATTGATACAGATGGGCATGAGCCGGACGTGTTGAAGGGCGCAAGACACACGCTGTCCAGCTGCGCGGTTGTAGTTATTGAGATTGCGCCGCAAGCGCTGGCGGATATCAGCACCGCGCTGGACGATGCTGGCTTGCAGCTCTTCGATATTGTAGACTTATGCTATTATCACGACACGCTGACCCAGTTTGACGGCGTGTTCATAAATCGTACTCTTTTCAACAACGACGGTCTGTTCCCATGGGACCATCAGTCCTTCCGCTGGTCTGACTGGAAGGCGTTGATGAGCGGATCTGACCGCCGCCGTCATCTCTGGCGGCGACTAAGGGGGAGGGTCCGGCGGCCGGCAAATCAGGGCTGAAAAACACGACTGGGTGTAATCACCAGATCCAGCGACTGATCATTTTTTGCGGTCGGGACCGAAGCGACCAGCTGTTCTTCGAACGCTATCCCTACGGCCGTGACAGGAACACCCCCAGCCCGTAGCCCCGAGAGCGTTCGGTCATAATATCCGCCACCATAGCCAAGGCGATGGCCTTTCGCATCGAAGGATAGCAACGGCACGATCAACAGGCTGGGTGTCATTTCGGGCTTATCAGATAGCGGTTCAAGATTGCCGCAGAGGCCATTGCCCAAACCATCGGCCGGTTCCCACTTCCGGAACATAAGCGCATTGGTGCGTTCCGCCACAACAGGTAGGCACAACGAGACCTGCTCGCAAAAGAATGTTTCCATCAACGGGAAAGAGTCAATCTCAGTTCCAAATGGTACATAGCCGGAGACGACCTGACCGATGCGCGGCCAGATATCCGATGGAAACCGGTCGACCAGGGCCCGGGCCAGCACATCGCGGTCGCCCAAAATTTGCGCCCGGCGCGTCAGCGCCTTTTTCCTTGCCCAGCGTTTTCGAAATCCAGAAATCAAGTGACGGCTCCGCGATCACCGTCGGACTTTGTAAATTCCCATCGAACCCACAAGTGCAGGTGGGCGCCGCGTATCAGGGACCACGATCCCAATCAGAGGCAGCTCCCTAGATGAGATGTAAGGTCGCGGGGAATTAAAGTCCTGACGCATGCCGCAGAGACCGCCACAGCGATATGTGGACTGCCCGCGCCTCATGCTCAAGGGGTCTCGTCTGCAGCCAGTGCCTCAAGGCGTGCAGAAATACCGTTCAGCGCCTCGACCAGACCATCGGATGCTGTCTCGTCCGGCGCGGCAGACCCGCCTTCGCTCTTCAAGCGGGTGAGATGACTCTCCAGCGCTTCCAGCCGGTTCTGGGCGGTCTTCAGCTCATCGACCACGACCAGAGACGCCATCAGCAACAGGCGTAATTCGCCGATCTGGCCGACCTGCCGGGAGAGATCGGTGACATGATTGTCGAGATGGCGGGCGAGATCGCGCAGATAGCTTTCCTGCCCGTCCTCGCAGCCGATAGTGAAGGCGCGGCCGTTTAGCGTGACAGAAACCTTACCCATCTTGGCTCTCCACGGCGGCCTCGGCGGCTCTGTGCAATTCCTCAATCGCCTCGCCCAACGCCCTTGAGGCGTCCTCGGCGGCGCTGGCCATGGCGGCCTCACTGGCGCGGGCCTTGTCCAGTGCCTCGGCCAGGCGCGCGCGATCCTCATCCGAATCACAGGTATCGCGAGCAGAGGAAATCAGGCGGTCCAGCCGCGCTTCAACCTGCGAAATCGCGCGATCGAGACGTGAAATGGCCGCCGCCATCGGATCGTTTAAATTAGACATTGAAGGTCTAGATTCGATCTAAATACAATTTTCTTCAAGTCGAATTGCACTATTTTGCGGTTAAGTTATGCTTTCTTGGCAGTTTTCAATCGAAATAGAGGAGCCAAACCCGCATAAGCCATAGCGGAGGCTAAAAAACAGGCGCTGCTGGGCTGTGTGCATCATTTTTGGGTTTCGACATGCCGTCTTTAGATCGAACCAAAATCCTTCGACCAAATTTTTTGGTAAGTCGCGCCTCAATCAATTGGAATGATTCAATTGTCTCGGTCGCAAGCTCAAACTGGCCCGAGCGTGTTGTTTTCGTCAAAAACACGCACTCCCTCGTGTCAACGCCGATCGAATGAATGGCAAGATTTATTTCTCTCTCCGCTTCAGTCAAATCCCGCAGAAACGGAAAAACAACTAAAAATCGCAACATTTCCACCACCCCCAATGGTGAAACGTTAATGGCAGAACCTTGGGCGGTCAACTTATCGGCGACCCGATCGACAACTTCATAGTTAGTTCGTAGGCGCCGCCTTAAAGTAAGCTTTAAACCATTCCACAAAAGCGGGAATACCTTCTTCGATTGGCGTCATTTTTCGATCACCAAACTCATCAATGAGGCGCCTATTACTTGCCGCAGTTCTTTTTACATCGCCCGGCTGCATATCGTCATATTCGATAATAGCCTCTCGACCACACGCCCTTTCTATAATTGCAAGAAAATATTTAAGCTGCTGGGCCGATGACCCTCCAATATTATAAACATTATGTACTGTCTTATCTGCCTGTATAATTTTGAAAACGTAGTCTACTATATCTCCAATATAAGTGAAATCACGCACCATATTGCCGCGATTAAAAAGCTTAATCGGTTTATTTTTCAAAATGGAGTCGACGAATATCCAATAAGCCATATCAGGCCTGCCCCATGGGCCATAAACCGTGAAAAAACGAAGACCTGTGGCACGGATTCCATAGAGATGGTGATATGAAAAGCTCATCAATTCGTCGGACCGCTTCGTCGCTGCATAAAGCGAGGCGGGGCTATCTGCTGGCTCGTCTTCGGAAAAAGGCACTGAATTTCGATCGCCGTAAACCGAACTCGATGATGCATAAACAAGATGTTTGACCGAATCGCAGGCTCGCACCGATTCGAGCACTGACAGGTGCCCGACCAAATTTGACTTCGCATACTCGAATGGTCTTTCGATGGAATAGCGCACCCCCGCCTGCGCTGCCAAATGGAGCACGTAATTCGGGCGATAGGATCGGGTCGTTTTGGCAAACCGGCCATAATCGGAAATATCAATTTCTTCAAACTCAAATTGACCGACCTCTCCAACAAATCGAAGGCGATCATTTTTTAATTTCGGATCGTAGTAATTGTTTAAATTATCAACGCCCAATACATCATAACCGCGGATAATTGCCTCTCGCATGCAGTGTGAACCTATGAAACCCGCAGCACCGGTCACCAGCAAACGAGGCTTATTGATCATCTTCATTGCACTCTATTTGATCAAGTAAATCGATCCGCATTTCAGTAAGATCGACCGAACCCGCTTCACCTGTATTTGTTGGCCATACGCCTAGATAGACATAATCAAGCTGGCACATGTTCGGAATAGCTAATCGCCGAATGATGGGGTTTTCTGGAGATATTGAGCTCTCTTCCCATCCGTTTTGTCCCATTCCGGGAAAGAATACGCCCGTTTGGATTGCTTTTTGGTCCGCCTCATTGCCGTCGGGAGAAAAGACAAATTCCACTGAGAACCGCCGGCCTCTAAGCGCCTGAAGCTCGTGAGAAAATAAGGGAATAAAGGCCCCTGCCGATGGCACAATATTGGGATCACCGAGGCGGTGGGTAGCCATGATACGGATAGCGCTCGGCTCGCCGGTAAGCATGATCGTTGTCGCCTCAACGCCCTGTCCGGTCACAATTCCATCCAATCGCAAGGGCGATATGGTAATTCCAGTCTCAAGAATGTCCGCCCTGTAGGCCGAACGCTGGGACGCTGTTGAACCCAATGGAATGCCTATTAGGCATACAGCGATAAGTAAAAAAGCGGGGTAGAAAATATAATCAGGCGACCGCAATAGCATTCTAGTTGATCATCTTTTGCTTTTGAACGTCCTCAATTGCCTGGACAACCATTTGATGAGCTTTGTCAATAAGCACGGGATCCCCTTCAGCCATAATCCGAATAACCGGTTCGGTCCCCGACGCCCGGACTAGCAGTCGTCCGCCAGCGCCGAGTGCCACTTTAGCATTGGCAATGGCGGAAACGACAGCGTCGGCTTTAAGAATTGCGGTTGCGTCGCTAACCGTAATGCTCGTAGTTTTTTGGGGCAACGGCTCGAAAACACGGCATACCTCACTTACAGGCCGGTCTTCCACTTTAATAATTGCCAGTAACTGGAGCGCTGCGATCAAAGCATCGCCGGTAGTAGCAAAATCGCTCAATACGATGTGGCCCGATTGCTCACCCCCAAGATTTGCTCCTACGCGTCGCATTAGCTCGACGACATGACGGTCTCCAACAGGCGAACGCTCCAACACGATACCGATATCATTGAGATAATTTTCTAGCTGCAGATTGGACATGACCGTTGCAACAATTGAGTTGGCCTTCAAACGATCAAGCTTGACCCAATTCGTTGCTAGGCACCCTAATAGCTGGTCCCCGTCGATAATGCGACCCTTTTCATCGACAATAATTAAGCGGTCCGCATCTCCATCAAATGCGATGCCAATATCAGCGCGCGTTTCTAAGACCTTTGAAGCAAGCTCAGATGGATCGGTCGCACCACATTCATCATTGATGTTAAAACCATCCGGCTCGGTGTTTATATCAATGACCTCCGCGCCCAATTCCCATAAAGTTGTCGGAGCGACTTTATAGGAAGCACCGTTCGCACAGTCGACAACAATGCGAAAACCCGACAACGTCAGCTCGCGCGGAAAAGTTGCTTTCGCAATCTCTACATAACGCGCTTGGGCATCATCTATTCTGGTTGCTCGCCCGAGATTAGCTGCTTCCGCTAGCTCGAGCTCATCAGGTGATTGCATCAGACTTTCGATGATCGCTTCTGCGTCATCAGATAGCTTAAAACCGTCAGGCCCGAAAAATTTTATACCATTATCGTAAAAAGGGTTATGGGAGGCCGTTATCATCACCCCTACGTCGGCCCTAAGCGATCGCGTTAATTGAGCGACAGCAGGTGTTGGCATAGGACCAAATTGAAAGACATCCATGCCAACCGCGGTAAACCCGGCCACCAACGCCGTCTCAAACATATAACCCGATAGCCGTGTGTCTTTTCCGATAACGACATTATGACGACGCGGCGATTGTTGCTTAAAATAAACTCCAGCCGCCATCCCCAGCTGCATAACTATTGTCGGCGTCATAGGTGGTGTATTTGAACGTCCTCTAACACCATCGGTCCCAAAATATTTCTTATTAGCGCCCATGACACCCTCGTTTCTGATCGGTATCGTTATCAAGAAATCCCAAAGGAGCCTACGTGATAGTTCAGCGCTTCACGCCGATCTAAGTTCATTGGGGCAACAGATTGTTAGTCAATTAAAAATAGCTATAACCCCCAAAACAACTAAAGCTTTGCCCCCAGCCTAAGTGATATTTTTATGGCAGTTGAAACTAACAACCAAAATAGTGAGGCTCTCGTAGACATAGTGGTTGTCAACTATAATGGGAGGCGATTTCTATCAAAATGCCTAAAATCACTATCTCTTCAAACCGAAAGTCGTTTTCGAGCCTTTATCATTGATAATGCTTCGAATGACCATGTCGATGAATACTTGTTGCCGCCCGATGAACGCTTTATTATTATAAAAAACCAGCAGAATTTGGGCTTCGCTGTCGCATGCAATCAAGGTGCAAAGCTTGGCAACGCCCCCTGGATAGCAATGCTAAATCCCGATGCCGTGCCTGAGAAAAATTGGCTTGAAAAGACCATTCGTTTTGCAGAGCAAACGCATTCAGCCATGGTCGGTTGTAAGCAGATTTCACTTTCAAATCCTACCCAGCTTGATGGGGTTGGCGATGTTTATTCACCATGGGGACTTGCATGGCGCGGTGGGTATGGATGGGATTGCTCGACTCACATCGGCTCGGGGGAAGTCTTTGGTCCTTGCGCCGCTGCTGCATTATATTCCCGCGATGCTTACATCCTCGCCGGTGGCTTTGACGAAGATTTTTTTTGTTACATGGAAGATGTTGATTTAGCCTTTAGACTTAGAATACAGGGATTTAAAGCGGTCCAATGTAATGATGCTATAGTGCATCATTTTGGATCGGGTATTAGCGGGCCTCGTTCAGAATTTACGATATATCACGGAACCCGAAATCGAATTTGGACTTGGGCTAAAAACGCGCCGCCCATTCTTTTTTGGCTGGGCGCGCCTGTACACGCTACCGCGAACATCGCCTTCCTGTTGAGAAGCCTGTTTCACGGGCGCTTTATGATTACAGGAAAAGCGATAATTGACGCCTTAGGCGATTTTCCAAGGATCTTGAGAAAGCGCAAGGAGATTCAATCAAACCGCAAATGTAGAACGATAAAAATACTGCGTTCTATGAATTTTTCGTTAGTTGATCTAATTCGCCGTGCACCTGATATCCGCCCTCTAAAAAATCAACCTTCGAGATCCGGCGATGAAAACGCCCAGCATCGCGAATGATGTGTTCGATATGACCTGAGCCCCATTTGGTCCCTCACTTGAATTGAGAGTCTGTCGGTACGGAGACAGACGATGCGCAAGAGCAAATTCACGGAAGAGCAGATTATCGCGATCCTAGCTGAACAGAAACGCGGCATGTCGACGGCAGATATGTGCCGGCGTCACGGTGTGAGTTCGGCGACCTTTTATAAGTGGAAGGCGAAGTTCGGCGGGATGGACGTCTCGGGCGCCCGTCGGTTGAAGGTGCTTGAGACGGAGAAGGCACGGCTCAAGAAGTTGTTGGCCGACAGCCTTCTGGACAACTCGATCCTGAAAGACCTTCTGGGAAAGCCCTGACGACGCCCCGGATGAGGCGGGACGCGGCGTGTAAGGTGATGGAGACTTATGCCATCTCCCAACGCCGGGCCTGTCTTCTGGTCAGCGTCGATCCGAAGACGGTGCGGCGAGAAGCCGAGCCGGACAATCCGGACGTGCGTTCTCGCATGCGTGAGATCACGGCCACACGCCGCCGGCTCGGCTATCGGCGGATCGGCCTGATGCTTGAACGTGAGGGCATCACGATGAACCACAAGAAGCTTCGCCGGCTCTATAAGGATGAAGGGCTGGCGGTGAAGCGCCGCCGTGGCCGCAAGCGGGCGACGGGCACCCGAGAGCCCATGCCGGTGCCGGATGGCCCTACAAAGCGGTGGAGCCTCAACTTCGTATCCGACGTCTTCGGTCCAGCCCGGCGCTTCCGCATGCTCAATGTGATCGACGACTATACCCGCGAATATCTGGCGCTGGTGGCAGATACTTCGCTGTCAGGTGCGCGTGTGGTTCGACAGCGTGATCGCTGCATCCGGCTCTACGGCAAGCCTGAGACCATCGTGTCCGACAACGGCACAGAACTGACCAGCCGAGCCGTTCTGGAACGGCAAAACCAGACCGGCATCGCATGGCACTACATCGCACCGGGCAAGCCTCAACAGAACGGCTTCGTGGAAAGCTTCAACGGCAAGCTTCGCGTTAAAGCCCACAAGCATCACGCCGTCGTGTCATGCCTTTCCTCCGGTCTCGAGATACACCCGAACTCCGTGTCGTCAAAACCAGCAGAAGGCCATAACTCCTTTGTCTCTCATCTCGATGATGCTACCAGCATGATAGATATTAGTTCGGAATTTGCTTTGACCTACGACAAGAACAACCTCGCGCTGGAGTTTGCGCAGATTTGCTCGCGCGCTGCTATACCCGTAATGGAGGTCTACGCCACCGACTTTACGCCAGAACAGAAAGCCGATCGTTCGCCTGTTACCCAAGCTGACACCCTTGCGGAAAAAATCATGCTCGACGCGCTGCAATCAACCCATCCGAACATTCCGATAATCGCCGAGGAACAGTTTTCCACTGGCGTGCGTCCCGATGTGGGTGATGAATTTCTACTTGTTGATCCTGTTGACGGGACCAAGGAGTTCATCGCTAAGAATGGCGAGTTTACGCTGAATATCGCCCTGATCCGAGGGGGCCATCCCGTCGTCGGATGCGTTTTTGCACCGGCGATGGAACGTATTTATCTCGGAGGTGAAGGTGCTTTTGCAGGGCCCCTAATTCCAGGCTGCATTTTAAATCCGGCGGCACTTGTGCCTATTGCAACGCGCAAGACCCCACCCCCATCAGGGCCGGTAGCAATTATTAGCCGGTCTCATGCCGATGATCAGACGCAGGCTTTTATCGAGGCACAGGGCGTTGTCGAGAAATTTTACGCAGGATCCTCGCTGAAATTCTGTCGCTTGGCCGAAGGTGTCGCCGATATTTATCCACGCTTCGCACCAACCATGGAATGGGATACTGGTGCCGGTCATGCTGTACTCAATGGCGCAGGGGGTGCCGTCACGAAGCCAGACGGTACGCAATTTCGCTACGGCAAATCTGAGAACGACTATAGGAACGGCCACTTTATTGCCTGGGCAGCACCGCCTGGCTAGGCACTATCCGAGCAGCCCGCGTTTTGCGAGCTCATCTATGACGCGTTCTGCGGCATCTTCGGCTGAAACCTCGGCCGTATTGATGTGAATCTCAGGTGATTTCGGTGCTTCATAGGGGCTATCGAAACCAGTGAAGTTTTTTATTTTTCCGGCTTTTGCTTTGGCATAGAGGCCTTTCGGATCGCGCTGGATGCAGACTTCGAGGGGCGCATCGACAAAGACTTCAACAAACTCGCCCTCGTCCACCAGCTCGCGCACCATCTGACGCTCCGATCGGAAGGGCGAGATGAAGGAACAGGTGACGATCATCCCGGAATCTACAAACAGCTTCGCCACTTCGCCGATCCGGCGGATATTTTCCACTCGGTCCGCGTCGGTAAAGCCGAGATCTCGGTTTAGACCCTGACGGACATTGTCGCCATCCAGCGAGTAAGTGTGGCGTCCATTATCGGCCAGCTTGCGTTCGACAAGGTTAGCGACGGTCGATTTGCCGGCACCGGACAGGCCCGTGAACCAAAGAATGGTCGGTTTCTGGTTTTTCAGCTCGGACCGGCGCGCCTTATCGATATCCATCGCATGCGTATGGATGTTGCTGGCACGGCGCAGCGAAAACTCTATCATGCCCGCAGCCACCGTCTGATTGGTGAAGCGGTCAATCAGGATAAAAGAGCCGGTCTCACGTTGATCGGCGTATTTGTCGAACGCGATCGGCTTCGAGGTCGAAAGAGTGCACACGCCGATCTCGTTCAGGTCCAGCGACTTGCCCGGTTCTTTTTCAAACGTGTTGACGTTCAGCTTGTGCTTTAGCGTCGTCACGGAGGCCGGCGTCATCTGGCCACCGGCAGCCTTTAAAAGATAGGACCGCCCCGGAAACATTTTTTCGTCCGTCATCCACAGAATTTCGGCCGCAAACTGGTCGGAAACCTCGGTGGGCGATTTGGGATCAACCAGCATGTCGCCGCGCGCAATATCGATCTCGCGATCCAGGACGATGGTGACGGCGTCACCGTTGGCGGCTTGATCAAGATCACTATCGGCCGTCACAATGCGCGACACAGTCGCAACCTTGCCCGAATGCGCGACGCAAACGTCATCGCCCTTTTTGAGGCGGCCGCCGACAATCGTTCCGGAAAATCCGCGGAAGTCAAGATTCGGTCGGTTGACCCATTGAATAGGCAACCGGAAAGGCAGTTCGAGGACTTCGTCCATGGTGGTATCGACGCTTTCGAGATGTTCCATCAGCGTCGGGCCGTCATACCATTTCATGGAATCGGCGCGCTGGAAGATATTATCGCCATAGCGTGCTGACAGCGGCACGGGCGTGACCGACGCAAAGCCGAGATCTTCGACGATATTCATGTAATCGGAAACAATCTCGTGGAAGGCCGCGCGCGAATAGCCGACCAGGTCCATCTTGTTTACCGCCAGTACGGCATGGCGAATGCCCATCATATTGGCGATGTAGGTGTGGCGCTTGGTCTGAGTCAGCACGCCCTTACGCGCATCGACCAGAATAATCGCAAGGTCAGCGGTTGAGGCGCCCGTCGCCATGTTGCGCGTATACTGCTCGTGGCCGGGTGTGTCGGCGACGATAAACTTGCGGCGTTCGGTATTGAAGAAGCGATAGGCGACATCAATCGTGATTCCCTGCTCACGCTCGGCTTCCAGACCATCCAGCAAGAGGGCGAAATCAATTTCCTCGCCCGCCGTGCCGTGTTTCTTCGAGTCTTGCTTGAGAATGCGGATCTGGTCTTCAAACAGTAGTTTGGAATCAAACAGCAGGCGTCCAATCAGCGTCGACTTTCCGTCATCAACCGAGCCGCAAGTTATGAAACGCAGCACACCGCCTTCGCCAGCTTGTGTCAGGCGTTCGCGAACCTTGCGGGCGACATCTCCATCCGCCATCAGAAATACCCTTCGCGCTTTTTCTTCTCCATAGAACCGGCTTCATCGAAATCGATCAGCCGTCCCGCGCGCTCGGACGTCCGCGCAGTCAGCATTTCCAGTACAATATCTTCCAGCGTTTCCGCTTCACTCTCGACCGCACCCGTCAACGGATAGCAACCCAGCGTGCGGAAACGGATTTTCTTCATTTCCGGCGTCTCGCCATCTTCCAGCGGCATGCGCTCGTCATCGACCATGATCAACGTGCCATCACGCTCTACGACCGGGCGCTCGCTCGCGAAATAGAGCGGCACGATCGGAATTTCTTCCTCGAGGATGTATTGCCAGATATCGACCTCGGTCCAGTTCGAGAGCGGGAAAACGCGGATCGATTCACCCTGGCGGATGCGGGTATTGAAAATATGCCAGAGTTCCGGGCGCTGATTGCGCGGGTCCCAGGCGTGATTGGAATTACGGAATGAAAAGACCCGTTCCTTGGCGCGCGATTTTTCCTCGTCACGCCGGCCGCCGCCAAATGCTGCATCATACTTGCCTTCATTCAGGGCTTGCAGCAAGCTATCGGTGCGCATGATCTGTGTGTGAAGCGCGGAGCCGTAAACGAACGGATCGATGCCTTTCTTGCGGCCTTCCTCGTTAACATGCACGCGTATATCGATGCCGAGTTCGGCCGCGAGCTCGTCGCGGAACTTACCCATTTCCTTGAACTCCCACAGGGAGTCGATGTGCAAAAACGGAAAGGGGGGTCTGGTCGGCCAGAATGCCTTCATCGCCAGATGAAGCATGACCGTCGAATCCTTGCCGATGGAATACAGCATCACCGGATGTTCGAATTCCGCCACGACATCGCGCATGATGTGGATGACTTCCGCCTCCAACAGCTTGAGATGCGGCGACAATTCGCGTGAAGGCCCGGATTGCTGCTTGAAGCGCGCAGCATAATTGGCAACGGTTTCTTTGATGTCAGCCATATCTAAATTCGACCCGCCTAAGGAATTTGGGCCGCACCCTAATCACAGCCCCGACAATTCAACGCCGGAGGCCAGAGGGACACAAAAATTTCGCTTCGGCAAGAAGGGCTTAGATCAGCCGCCCAGCGCTTTGCGAACAGCCGCAATGACCCGGTCCTGACGCTGGCCATATAGATAGCCATCCATGGGCAGGGATACAACGCGTTCGCAAGCAGCTTCCGTAACATGGAGCCCGGTAGGCGCGCGCCCGAATCCGGTATAGGGCTTTTGAACGTGCAACGGCTTTGGATAATAAACGGCTGTTGGAACGCCCTCATCTATCAGCTTCTTGCGAAATTCGTCCCGGTTATCAACTTCAATCGTGTATTGCGCCCAGACGGAGACGCCGCCGTCGATGACATGATGTGGCGAAACCAGATCCCCAAACCCGTCTGCATAGCGCGCGGCGGCTTCATTGCGGGTACGAATCTCATCCTCGAATACGTCCATCTTGGCCAGCAGAACCGCCGCCTGGATGGTATCGAGGCGTGAATTCATACCAATGCGGATATAATCATAGGTCGTCTGGCTCTGACCATGAGTGGCCAGGCAGCGAATCGTTTTCAGAAGCTCTTCGTCCTTGCACAGAAGCGCGCCGCCATCGCCATATCCGCCGAGCGGCTTGGCGGGATAAAAGCTGATCGTGGTGACATCCGCCCAGTGAATCGGGTGATTGCCGTTCAATGTGCAACCAAAGCCCTGCGCGGAGTCAGCAATCAATTTGAGACCATGTTTGCGGGCAATCCCAGATATCTGCGGGTAATTTGCGGGCTGGCCGAATAGATCGACTGCAATCACGACACGGGGATTAAGCTTGCCGTCGGCTTTCACCTGCTCAATGGCAGCGCTCAGCGATTCCGGATCCATGCAATATGTATCGGGTTTGACATCAATGAAGACCGGTGTCGCGCCCAGCCAGGGGACGACTTCAGCCGTCGAGGCAAATGTAAAGCTGGGCACAAAGACGGCATCGCCTGGCTTGAGACCCCAAGCCATCAAGGGCAGCACCAGCGCGTCGGTTCCGTTAGCACAGGCCAGCGCGTGCGGCGCCTTGCCAAAATCGCGTAAGCGTTCTTCGAGCTCCTTGACCTCGGGGCCGAGAATGTAGCGGCCGCTTTCGATAACGGACGCAATGGAGGATTCCAGCTTTTCGCGAATGCGTTCGCGTTGCGCGGCGAGGTCAATAAAGGGAACGGGCGTGGTCATGTCGGTATTCCGGTTCGTTGAGCGCCCGCAATAAGGCTCGCGACGCAGGCGAGGAAGTCACAATTGATTTCGTTACTCGACAGTCACTGACTTGGCTAGATTGCGCGGTTGATCAACATCGGTACCTTTGATCAGGGCGACATGATATGCGATCAGCTGGACGACGACGGTCTGGGCCAACAGGGTCAGAATCGTACCAGTCGCTGGCGCGGTGATCAGGACTTCGGCTTCGTTCGATAGCTTTGGCGCGCTGCCCGGATCAGCAACGACAATGACATGTGCCCCGCGTGAGGCCACCTGACGGATCGACGAG
This sequence comes from Hyphobacterium lacteum, assembly GCF_036330345.1. NCBI lineage: Bacteria > Pseudomonadati > Pseudomonadota > Alphaproteobacteria > Maricaulales > Maricaulaceae > Hyphobacterium > Hyphobacterium lacteum. Next base: position 216,461 of record NZ_JAZDRP010000003.1, on the reverse strand, counting down.
CGGTTTTTCTCCAGCATCTCGTCATCGGGCACCAGAGCGATGACACTGACATCCTCGTCGATCAGGGCGATCGGGCCATGCTTCAGCTCGCCACCGGCATAGCCTTCAGCGAACATATAGCTGATCTCTTTCAGCTTGAGCGCGCCTTCCAAGGCTAGGGGGAAATAGGCATTGCGGCCGATGTAGATCACCATCGATCCGCGCGAGATGTTGTGTGCGATATCCTCGATCTCGGCCTGTAGCGCCAGCGTGTCGGCGACGTGCCGCGGCGCAGCATTCAGCTCGCTGATAAGCTGCGCGGCATTAGCCTCGTCTAGCTTGCCGCGATCGATGCCGGCCCCGACGCTCATCGCGGCAAGCGCGACAAGCTGGCAGATAAAGGCCTTTGTGGACGCTACCCCGATTTCCGGTCCAGCCAGGGTCGGCAGGACGATATCAGCCTCGCGCGCTATAGTTGAGTGTTCGACATTCACGAGAGCTAGCGTTTTCAGGCCCGCGGCCTTGCACAGGCGCATCGCTTCGAGTGTGTCGGCCGTCTCACCTGATTGCGAGATGAACAACGCGGCATCGCCCTTCATGAATGCATTCTTGCGGTAGCGGAATTCCGATGCGACATCGACCTTTACCGGCAGGCCGGCATAGCGTTCGAACCAGTATTCAGCCACACGGCCGGCAAAGGCCGCCGTGCCGCAAGCCACGATGATAAGGCGGTCCATATCGGCAAAATTACAGCCCACGGGCAAAACCGGTTGGCCATTGGGAACATCAACGTACCGGCTCAGCGTGCGACCGATGACTTCTGGCTGCTCGTGAATTTCCTTTTGCATGAAGTGGCGGTAATGGCCACGATCCGCCTGCTGCGAAGCGTAATCGGCTTTCACTTCCTTCCGATTCAGGCAGACATTGCCGTTAGTGTCGACAATGGTCATCCGGCCCGGTTCCACCATAACCGTGTCACCATCCTCGAGCGCGACAATTTGATGCCCGGACAAGTCGATCGCGACCGGATCGGAAAGTAGGACGCCTTCGGTCTCGCTATAGCCGGCAAGCAGGGGCGCACCGCGGCGGGCGCCGAATATCTGGCGAGGAAAGCCGTCGATCATGATGGCCAGCGCAAACGCGCCGGTTAGCCGCCGGACGACCGATTCCACGGCTTTGCGCGGGTCATCGTGCCTAGCGAGCGCCATGTCGACGAGATGGGCCACCACCTCGCTGTCGGTCTCGCTTTTAAGGCTGCGGCCATCGGCCAGCACTTCCTGACGCAGTGCGCTTTCATTCTCGATTATGCCATTATGTACGAGACAGACACGGCCGGCGCGATGAGGGTGGGCGTTGGCTTCAGTCGCGCCGCCATGCGTGGCCCAGCGAGTGTGAGCGATACCGGTGTCGCCGGTCACTGCCGGATCCACCTGCCGCGCTAGCCCGGCCACTTTGCCGACCGCGCGGCGGGTGACGATTATGCCATCGGCGCCGAGGACGGCGATGCCGGCCGAGTCGTATCCGCGGTATTCCAGCCGCGAGAGACCCGAAAGCAGTGTATCCGCGCAGTTGCTGCGGCCAGCGAGGCCAATAATTCCACACATGGTATGCTTAAACCCTTGAATTACATGCAATCATGGTTTCACTTTTGAATTAAGCATGTCTACGACTATCCATCGGATTGTGATCGAAAGTTTTTGGGGCAATTTCATGGCTGTTACGATATCAGAAAGCATTAATTTCTCGGTGGCTTTGCCAATAGGTTGCTGGCATCCGCTGCTACCTAAAATGCTATCTAGCATTAAGTTTCAGAATGTGGAGTTGGAAATTGCATTAATGGATTCTAGCGGCGATCCGCGGGTCGCTCATACTATCAGCGAGAGTGGACTTGATTTCGCGTATCATCATGAGGGCCCAGACAAAGGTCAAGCTGACGCGATCGCAACCGGTTGGGCCAAAACTCGCGGAGATGTAGTGTTTTGGTTAAACGCTGATGATCAGCTGATGCCTGAAGCTCTTAACGTTGCTGCGGCCGCGTTCAATGCAGATCGAGATCTTGCCGTGTTTTATGGCGGATCGAAATTTGTCGACATCGACGGTATCGTTACCGGTCACCATGATCAGGTCGCTGACGCAAGCGACCTGATCTACCGTTCCAACATAGTCTCCCAACCTTCATGCTTCGTGCGGCGAAACTGGGTTGACTTGGTCGGGGGTCTTAATCGGTCTCTTCACTATACAATGGATTGGGATCTCTGGGTCCGGCTTTACGCTGCTGGCGCACCTTTTCAGCGCACACCTGCAATGCTTTCGCAAGTTTACATGGGTGAGGGCACCAAGACGTCTAAGATCAACTTTGGGCGCCTCAATGAAATCGCGCGATTGGTGAACCGGTATGCTGGACCAATAAACGCATTAAAATCGGTTATGGCGGTTGCTCAGCGCCCCCTACTGAACGCTTACTGACATGCATCCGTCCGTCGCCCCCCCCCTGACGATCTCTATCGTCACGCCGAACTTCAACGGTGCGGACTATCTTCAGGATTGCATTATTTCAGTTCTAAAACAGGACGTAAAAGAACTCGAATATGTAGTTGTTGACGGCGCTTCCAGCGACAGTTCAGAGGCGATAATCAATCAGTTCTCCCAACGACTGCACGCCACCATTATTGAGCCAGACAATGGCCATGCTAACGCCATCAACAAAGGTTTCGAAAAAACTAGCGGCGAAATCATGGGCTGGCTGAACTCCGATGACGTGCTGTTTGACGGCACTCTGAGCATCGTCCAGCGCCTGTTCGCGGCTTATCCGGAAGTGGAGTGGATCACAGGGCGGGCCTCCTCCATGAACGCGACCGGCGATGTGACCAACATCATGCCGGCGCGGCCCTGGTCACGCTTGCGGATGCTCGCCGGCGACCACGCCTATATCCAGCAGGAATCCACATTCTGGCGGCGCAGCCTGTGGGAGCGCACAGGCGCAGGACTGGACGAAAGCCTGCGTCTGGCTGTCGATATCGAGTTGTGGATGCGCTTCTTCCGCGAAGCCGAACTCCATACCTTGGACCGTTACCTGGGCTGTTTCCGCGTCCGACCGGGTCAGCGTTCCGTGACCCAGGCGAAAGCCTACCGCGCCGAAACGTTGCAAGTGATCCAGCGCGAGCTGGATCACCTTGAGCCGGACTACCGCGCTGCATATGGGCGTCTCCTGCCAAAGCGGCCGACCGAGCTGTCCGAAATCGAGCGCGAGCTGCGCAACGCAGAGCTCAGCGTATGCGATCCGCCGATCCTGAAGCCTCGGGACGTGAACCGGCGCATGCTCCAGATGGTCGCGCACAGCGTTCAGTCGTCCAGCGGCGGACCGGCTTCACCCGATCTGTTCAGAACATGCGACCTGGCCCATTTCAAGGACAAGCATGCAGGCGAGCGTTGCGTGATCCTCGGCAATGGTCCGTCACTGAACCAGACCGACCTGTCCCTCCTGGAGGGCGAGACAGTCTTCGCCTCGAACGGCGCCTTTCTGCTGTTCGATCGTGTGAGCTGGCGGCCGAGCTATTATGCGTGCGTGGATTCACGGGTCTTGCCGGACCGGGCGCCGAACATCATGGCGATGCTCGAGGCGGAGCCGTCAATGACGGCGTTCTTTCCGGCGCGGCTGGTGGACCATATCGGAAACGCCCCTCCGCAACCAGCGCGCCTTCACATCGCGGACGGGCCGAACCGCTACTTTGTCAGCGAGCGTGCGCCGGACTCCAGCAATCTGCCATGGTCCATGTTTTCACCCCAGCCCGCCACGTATCTCGTGCAGCCCCCTACGGTCACGATCACACTGCTTCAGCTGGCCGAGCTGATGGGCTTCTCCGAAATCATCCTGGTGGGGTGCGATACGTCATATCGCATCGAGGACAGCGTCGAGGTCGGCGCCAAAGACGCCCGACGCGCCATCGCCCTGACCTCTACACGCAACGACGACCCCAATCACTTCGATCCGCGCTATTTCGGCGAAGGCCGCCGGTGGCATATGCCCGATCTGAAGGCCATGATCGATCAGTACCAGCAGGCCCGCATCGCACTGGAGACAAAGGGCGTTCGAGTCTTCAACGCCACGGTCGGCGGCGAGCTGGAAGTCTTCGAACGGATCGATCTGGCCGAAGCGCTCGCCCGGCCTCGCATGAGTGCGCGCACCCCAAACGCAGGCCAGGTGCAGCCCGCCGCCGTGCAGCCGGCGCGACAGCCCTCGGCTTTGTTGAAGACGGTTCGTAACAATCTGACCGCCCTGGCGGCCGGCGCAGCGGGCGTGTTCACGGCGGCGGCCCTCATGGCCACCATGCCCACGTTGACGGCCGCGGTCGCGATGGCGTCCGGATTCATCGCACTGGCCGCGCTCGGCCTTGCAGGAGCGGTGGCGATCAAGACGCGCCGCATCGTGCTTAGCCTCATCAAGCGCATCGAGGCGTTCGAGCGCGACACGGCTCGCCAGGAGATCGAACTGGTCGAGCTGAACACGCGTCTCGACGAAGCTGAATTCGACAAGCTTCTCGCCGCCGCTGAGAGCAGGCGCAACCGCTCGAAACCATAGGTCAGACGCTTGGCGCAGATTACGCCGGCGCGTTCATATATTCCGCCCAGCGTGCATCGGCCTGATAGATCGCATAGACCGTCTTCATACTGTCCAGCGCCTGGCCGCTTGTGCCGACCTCGACCGGCTTGTCGTTAGCGACGCAGTCCGCGAACTCCGCCATTTCCCGCGCCCAGGAGTCATCGAAAATGAAGCTCTCTGTGGTCTCTGAAGGCTGGCCGTTGGCCTTGTCGACGCGCGGGGTGATGGTGAGCTTTTCCTCGCCATAGGACTTCGATCCCGAGAGGATGCCGGTCAGCTGCAGCGCTCCATTCTCCAGGAAGATCTCCAGATTGAACTTGTGTCGCCACTGGGTCGCGGTGGAATGCAGAAAGGCCACGACGCCGTCGTCGTTGCGCATGAGGGCATAGGCGTTGTCCTCGACATCCTGCTTCCAGAAGTCGTTGGAAACGAAGCTCTTCACATCGCTGAACGGTCCGCCGGCGAAGGTCAGCATCAGATCGACCATGTGAATGCCCTGGTCGAGCAGGATCCCGCCTCCGGCGATGGCGCGCGAGGTACGCCATTGCGCACGATCATCTTTGTCGGACCCCGTTGCGGTCGGACGCGGCCAGGGAATGAAGGCTGACTTTCCGTAGACGCCCCGCATGTTCAGAAGCTTGCCGAACTTGCCGCTCTGAACGATGTCGAGCGCTTCGATCACGGAGTCATGATATCGGTGATTGAAGCCGTATTTCAGCTTCAGGCCCGGCGCGGCGCGCTCGGCCACAATGACCTTCTCGATGTCGGCTACTTCGCGGCCCGGCGGCTTCTCGCAGAACACGTGCAGCCCGCGCTTGAGGGCGGCGACGACCACGTCGGCGGCAACGTCATTGGGCAGGCAGACCATCAGAGCGTCGATATCCAGCTCGAGAAGCTTCTCATATGTCTGGTAGGCCGCTGTCCCATCAGACAGCATCGTGCCTTCCGCAGGGTAGCGGATGTCGCACACGGCGATCACCTCATAACCGCCATGCTCCTCCATGACTTCCTTGCGCCGTTGGCCGATCTTGCCGTAGCCGGCGATCGCGGTTCGTATGGTCTTTGTCACTTATTCATGTCCTCTTGCTGGGGAAGCCGGGGTCAGGCCCGCCAGGGTGGATTAAAGTTGCGCGTGAAATCTAGGCCATCGCCGTGGGCTTTGAGCGTATGGGAAAAGATCAACAGATCGCTGGAGAACGCCACGAACCGGTGCCCCTGCGCTATGGCCGCCTTCAGTTTAGCCGGGTCCGGGTCGACCACATGGATTCCTGAAGCCGGACGCACGCCGGACTTCACGATCCGGTCGATCCGCTCCAGCGCGTCCGCGACTTCGGGATTATCGAATTCGCCCGGTCGGCCAAAAGATCCCGACAGGTCATAGGGACCGATGAAGAACGCGTCGACGCCCTCCACCTCCAGCATCGCCGGCAGCGGATCGATGGCGTCCTTGTGTTCGATCTGAATGGCGACCAGCGTGTTGTCGTTGATCCAGTCGCAGTAACCTGGAAAGTCCAGCCCATAGTCCTGCGCCCGATAGAGACCAATGCCGCGCACCCCGCGTGGGGGATAGCTCGCCGATCGTACAGCGGCTTCAGCTTCCTCGACCGAGCCAACCATCGGTACGATCACGCCCTGCGCGCCGGAGTCCAGAGCTCGCTTAATCAACAGCGGGTGGTTCTCGCCAACGCGCACCAAAGGCGCGACTCCCGCCATGTCGACGAGGCGAATCAGATCGAGTAGATCGCCAGCGCTTAGCCCGGTGTGCTCCATATCGATGGCCAGCCAGTCGAAACCGGCGCGCGCCATCATCTCAGCGGTTTCAAGAGAGCCAATGGAAAGCCACGATCCGATACATGTTTCGCCTGCCGCCAGACGGGCCTTAATCGATTTCATGAAATCCCTCTCAAATCTGCGGGCGGATCCGATCGCACGCTTGAATTTGATACCAGTTTCCGGTACCAAACCTCAGCTCGAAATGCCAGCGTGCCTCGCACGCCTGCGTCATCCGGCGCAGATCGGCTAGAAAGGCGCGTAGTGGGCAAGATATCCAACCAGAAAGGGGTGGATTGATGGACGATGGGGTGCATCGGCCGAGCACAAATGCTTGGCTCGACGATTATTTCAGCCGGTTCATGCCGGCATTTGAGAAGGCTCATTACAAGAACCTTCGTGATTTCCACGCGCTGTGCCTTAAAGTGCGCGATAATGGTGGCAAGCTTATGTTCGCCGGCAACGGCGCCAGCGCCTCTATCGCGGCTCACGGCCGCGTCGACTTCTCCAAGCAGGGCAAGGTTCGCGGACTTGATTTCAACGAGCCCAACCTCATCACCTGCTTCGCCAACGATTTCGGGTACGAGAACTGGATCGCCAAAGCTGTAGAACACTTCGCCGACCCACAGGACGTCGTAGTTCTGATCAGCGTTTCAGGCCGCTCACCAAGCGTGGTGAACGCTGCGAAGTATGCGCGCGAGAAGGGCTTGAAGGTCGTGTCCTTCACCGGCAGCGCCCCGGACAACCCTCTGCGTCAGGCTAGCGACATTAGCTTCTTTTTTGAAAGCCGAGCCTACAATATCGTGGAAGCCGTGCATATGATGTGGCTCACCACGGTTGTGGATATGCTGGTCGGCCAACCGGAATATTCGGTATCCTGACGGACTTGCCGAATTGCTTGAAGCAGAATGTCGCGGGATCGATCCGGCGGCGTCATTTTTTGGGGTATGAGCAGGGCCGCCCAAGGAGACGGCGATACTTAACGCTGCAGATCTCTAACCACCCCGGCGTACTCGGCGAATTTCTCGGCCGCATAGGCGGCTTCGTCAGGCGATGCGACGGCGGCGAACAGACCGCAGCGAGCTGAGCCTGGCTGTGGACCGCCGCCGGCGGCGCCCGGATCGGAGACCACCAGCCCCAGATATTCGCCTAGGCGCGTAGCGGCTTCCGCCGGGCGGTCTTTCACTAAAGCATAGTCCAGCTTCAGGACACGCGGGTCACGTAGCCAGGTGGCTGCGGCGCGGGTCCGCTCTGCAACATGGTCGATCGCATCGCGCAGCGTGATGATATGGGCCAGGCGGGCGCGCTCTGGTCCGCCTGTTATGACTTGGCGCTCGGCGTGCTCGAGCAGCGAGGCAGCTGCGTCGCCCGGGTCACGAAAGGTGGCGATAGCCTTGATCAGCTCCACATCCAGCAGGGACCGGCACTTCTGAACCAAGCCGCCATTGGTCTTTACAGCATGCCAGTGGTCAAACCCGCTTGCGGCGAGCGCGGGCCGAACCGCTTTCAGATAATCGGTCGACATGAATCCGGTTCTGGATACCGCAACGCCATCCGTCGCGGCGAGGCGAGCTAGTGTGACGCCGCGCCATCCGGTCTGGTCGTGACCGGCCTGCTGCAGCAAAGAAATCAGCAGCGTGTAAACTGTACTGCTGGCCGCCTTCGTCAGCCCCGTCGTTATCGCCAGCATGTCCTTCCCCAATGGATGCCGCGACTGAATGCTGTGGACGCTGTGCAGAGTCAACCGTCGGCAACCATTTTTGTTCAAGTTTGACTGAAGAGCGCAAGCAAGCGCATTCAAGATGCGGCGTACCCCAGCTTCGTCATGAGCTCGCCCGCCGCCTCAACGAATCTAGCCTGCTGCTCGCCGGTCAACTCGCTGCGCCAACGCCCTGTGCGCCCCTTGTTCAGATGCGCACTGTTTGAGCGTGCTTTCATGGCGTTGAACCCCAATTCGGCTGCGAGGCCTTCCGCGCGTGCGGGTGTCACGTCATTCAGTCCCATTGCCGAAGCCAGGCGGCTAAGCTGGCCGGGAAGATCTGCCTTCATGGCCTCATACTGGATGATCGTGACCGGCAATCTCGTTTGCGCCCCGAGATGGGCGCCGACATGTTTCGCCCAATGGACCGGATAGGCGCGCGTACGCTCCTCAATAAAGCTGTCGCGGTCGGCGGCGGTAGCCTTGAGATGCGTTCGACCGTACTCCGAGAACATGAAATCAGCCTGTGATAACAGTGCATCGCGTGGATCACGCACGATATAGAATACCGCGCGACAGCGCTCATAAACAGCATCGGACATCGCCCCGCGATAAGGGGAATGAGACCAGAGGTGACGGACCCGTTCAAAGTGAGCGTCCAGATCAATGATTTCCTCGGAAAACTTCGAGGAGATCCGGGTGAAATAGCCCTCCGGTGTGATGTCCATGACGTCGATTGAGGCCTGCTCTGCAAAGCTCAAAGACCAGGTCCGAGCCTCCTTATAGATGACGTGGTTCTGGATGTAAGAGCGCATGGGGACGCCGGCTTCCGCCATAAGCGTCTGCAGGCAGTTGTAGAGCCAGTAGTTGCCGCTCTTCGCCATACCGTTTTGAAGAATCACATCGTAGTCACGCATTGTACCGTGCCTCGTTTCTAAACCCGCCGACAGATGGCCAGGGCCACGTCAAGCCGTCATCGGCAGCACCACTTGGACGACGCTCCCCTTGTGCCCGAAACAGCTTTTAACGAACGTTGCAGCGCCGTACCAGCCGTCACCATGCGGATCGTCGGGGACGACTTCCATTCGCCGTTGCAATGATCGACATGGTCAGAACCGCGTGCGACGGACGGTCATGGTCTCAACGCGTGCGCGCCTCTGCGATCCAGGGGGTGCTGGCGCCGCCTTACGAACCGAACTGATACTCGTCCATTTGAATGTCTGCCTCGAAAAGCTTCGATACGCGGCTTTGAACTAAGCATCGTAGGCGTCGGTGTATTAGTTTGATTTCGTGGCGTTGAGGCGCCCGATAGGCAAATCAAGATTCAGTCCCGCGCTAAGATCGGGCAGCACCGACGTCAGCTCTTTTACTTTTCATGATCGAGTCGACCAAGATTTACTCGGACCCGTCCCGGGTCATCACGTCAATGGTATGGCATTGCACATTGAGCTCATTACACTGTGTGAAATAGAAGAATGTTTTCGGCGCCTTAGCCGGCTTATGCCAGACCGACTGGGGCGCCTCGAGGCCGAAATTATACTAGACCGCACCCGCACCCATGAAGCGCCTAAAGTTTTAGAGCGGATTACGACCAGTCGAGTCCTTTGAGCTGGAAGACATGTTTGACCTAAGCCGCCGTCGAATGCTTATAAATCTCGCTCGGCCGATCGCGCGGGTCCGGTTCTTCTATCGGATTAGCGCGATCTCTTTCGAAAAGCTTCGAGCGAATGTTAGCATAAGGATCAAGCGCCTTGAGGATAGAGGTCGATGCGCGTTTCGGATTCGCCAAGAAAGCGACCTTGTGCCGGATCGAAGTCCACATTTCGATTTCTCCTCCGCACAGCCTTTGCCGGCGTGTACGGATCGCCGCCTAGACTGGCGTCCATCCGGACGAGACGGCTTGCCTTGCCGAATGAAAGATCCTGCATCGCTGAGCAATCGCCGGATTCCTACGCTCGGCCCTGTCCAGCATAGAGAATTGAAATTTGGCTGATTAGCTGCCACACAAGATACTGCACAGACGCGGGGGATCAAAGTGCCAAGTCAGCAGTCCAAGGACCGTCAGGTTACCGTGTATCGATCACAGACTCGCCTTGCAAAAACTCCCCTCGATGCAATCGACGAGCTCGTCCGGGAGCTTTGGCGACATCGATGGCATGTATCAATAAAATACAAGAACACATTCAAGTCGCGGTTTAATCAAACTGCTTTCGGCATAATTTGGCAGTTTATCGAGCCGCTGCTGCCCATAAGCGCGTATGCGTTGCTCGCCTACATCGCGGTGTTTCCGACCCGTGATGACATGCCTGCGCTTGTCTATATAGCGATCGGGTTGACCCTGTGGATGCTGATGACTGATCTGGTCACACGTCAAATGGCCGCGCTCCAAAGCAATGCGGCGATCCTGAACAAAACCCGCTATCCGCTCGCCGCAGTCCTTGCGGAAGCTTTCGCTCAGTCCGCATTTGAAACCGTTGTCCGAATTTTAGCCGGCTGCGTCATCTTCGGACTGCTGATCGGAGCGCCGCCATGGCAGGCCGTGATTGTTTTGCCTATGCTCATTCCGCCGCTGCTTCTCGCCTTGGGCGCGGGAATGATCTTCTCCGTTCTCAATTCCGTCTATCGAGACGTTGAGAACATCATTCAAATCATTTTCCGCTACGGTTTCTTCTTGAGCCTTACGATTTTCCCGCTGCCATCTCATCCGATCGTTGACAGGCTCTTGGCGTTCAACCCGTTCGCCGTTTACATCGACGCGATCCGGAACGCAGTTGTGTTCGGCGCACCGCCTCATGCCCTCACTTTCGGGATCTGGACGGTGTTGGCTGTCGCCATATTTATCGGCGGCTGCAACTTGATTTACGTGATGGAGCCTCGATTGAAAGGTTTTCTGTGATCATGCGCGACGAGCTGGAATCCATTCTCGAAGTCGATGGCGTGTACAAGCGCTACGCACGCTCAGCCGCCGCGACGCGCAAACAGCTCTCTGAAGTTTTTCTATGTGCTCTAACAGGGCGCAGCGTGGAACGCTCAGATCATCAGAAAGATGAGTTTTGGGGGCTGCGGAACATAAACTTCAGCGTCAATCGCGGCCAAGCCATCGGCGTGATCGGATTCAACGGAGCCGGCAAGACCAGCCTCCTTCGAGTGCTGGGAGGGCAGTTGCTGCCGGACCGCGGCGAAGTGCGGATTCTAGGTGACTCGGCGAGCTTCATCGACCTGGGAGCCGGGTTTAATCCACGCCTGTCCGGCCGAGCGAATATTTTCATCAAGGGGGCCGTGCTCGGACGTTCGCAGGAAGAAATGGAGGCGGTCGCTGACGATATAATCGCCTTTGCCGAGCTGGGCGACTTCATCGACGCCCCGGTGAACACCTACAGTTCGGGCATGAATGCGCGTCTCGGTTTCGCCATCGTAACCCACGTCGACCCAAGTCTTCTCCTGATAGATGAGATCCTGGCCGTCGGCGATTTCCATTTCCGGCAGAAGTGTCTGCGGCGAGTGCGGGAGATGCGGCAGAATAGTTCTTTCGTGCTCGTTTCACACAACATGAGCGATGTCCGGAACTTCTGCGACGAGGCCATCGTGCTCGAGCGCGGTGCGATCGTGTGCAAAGGGACGCCGGAGGAAGCGATTGAATTCTACCAAGAGTCCGAGAGCCGTCTGCTCGGCGCAAACCAGCCCGAGGCCGGCGAACGATTTCGTACCCAGATCCATGGACACTTTGTCAAACAGGAAGACCTGGTTGAATTCGAGCACGCGTACTGGGGCACGCCATCGGGTGAAGGTCTGGGGTCGTTCACGATCGGCGATCCTGTCGGGATCCATTTCAGATTCAGGCTGAAATACTCGCCCCGCGGGTTGCGGATCGGCATCCCCGTGTGGAATCAAAACAATATTCAAGTGACCGCGTTCGCCAGCTTTCAGAAGGGCGCGATCATCAGGCCTGATACTGATGGTTATGTGTCCGGGTTTCTAGACCTCAGCCGATCTGCATTCAATCCAGGAGAGCACCTCGCCGTCATTTCAGTGCACGACAATAAGGAGTTTTTGCTGCGGCAGCCGCTTGATGTCATCGATATACAGGGCAAGCCGATGACCCAGTATTGGGGCGCCACCCACATGAATCATGAGTGGCAAGGGCTCGACTTCCAGTGATCTCGCGCCGCGCCCTATGAAAACAAACCCAGCTCCCATTTCCCTTTCCGAGGCAGCGAAGGCAATTGCAGCTGCCATTCGCTCGGATCTGACGCGCAAAGGCGAGGCCGTAGTGATCTGGTCCGGCGGACGCACGCCGAAATCCATCGTGGAGCCGCTCAGCCGTGAAGATCTGGACTGGACCAAGGTCGCCTTCATCATGGGCGATGAGCGCTGGGTTCCGCTGGACGATCCGGCCAGCAATGAGGGCGCCATGCGCGCCTATCTGGCCGGGACGCCGCTTGAAGCAGCCGCCATCGAGGGTCTGTATCGAAGCGGCCAGACCCGGCAGGAGGCTCTGGCCGCGCTTGAGGCGCGCATGGCCGTGCTCCTGAACACGCCCGCCTGCGTCGCGCTTCTGGGCATGGGGCCCGACGGGCATACCGCTTCGCTGTTTCCCGGCGGCGACTGGGTAAGCCTGCCGGAGGGCCGGCTGATAACGCCCTCTGACGGGCCGCCGGACAGTACGCCGGAGCGCATCTCCCTTACGCCGGCTGCGCTGAAGCGATGCGACGCCATCTTCCTGTTGTGCAACAATCCCGAGAAGCAGGCCCTTTACGCTCAGGCGGCGAAGGGCGCGGATCCCGCCAGCCTGCCGGTCGCGGCCTTTCTCCAGCCCGGCGCGCCGCAGCCGGTTCTGGTCACCTGACACTCTTTGAACCCATCGGAGCCGCCGCCATGACCGCCGACGCCCTCGCCGCCTTCATTACAGACCACCGCCGCGCGCGCCGCACGGTAGACACCTTCCCCGCAGACATCGCCCCGAAGACCGAAGCCGACGGCGCACGCGCCGCGCTGGCCCAGATCGACGGAATTCCTGCGGGCTGGAAGCTGGGCGGCACCAACACCCACACCCGCAATGTGTTTTCGGTGCAGCGCGCCTATTTCGGGCCCCTCAAAGCCGCGGAGATCGCCAAAGGCGAAGGGTCCGAGATCGCCCTTAAAGGTCTGATCGCGCCCAAGGTGGAGCCGGAGATCTGCGTCGCTTTCGCCGCCGATCTTGACCCGCACACCCATGGCGGCGACATCGCCGCCCTGCGCGCCCTGCTCGACCATGTGGCGCTGGGTCTGGAGATCCCCGACACGATCCTCGCCGATCCGCCAGGCGCCGGTGTCTGGAGCCTTGTCGCCGACCGGTGCGCCGCCGGCGCCCTGGTGCTGGGCGAGCGTCTGCCTGCCTCTGCGCTTGAGGAGCTGGAAGGCTTGCCGGCGGTCATGACAGCGGCCGATGGCGAAGCGTCCGAGGGCCATGGCGACTGGATGATCGGCGGCGCGCTGGCGGGAGTATCCGAGACCCTGGAAAGCCTGCGCAGCGTCGTGGACCGCATTCCGGCGGGAACCGTGATCGCCACCGGTGGGCTGGCGCGCGCCAAACCCTTCACCGCAGGCGTCACGACCTTCACGGCCGGGCGCTATTCGGTCAGCGCCAGAGCGGTCTGAGACGGCGCTGTTCTGCGTTAAGCAGCGGCCTGCTCCTGCTGGAAGCAGGCATAGGCGTGCTCCAGCCCCTGGCGCAGGGAGATGGACGGTTTCCAGCCCAGCGCCCGGATCCGGTCCGCGCTCATGAGCTTGCGCGGCGTGCCGTCCGGCTTGGTCTCGTCCTTGGTCAGCTCACCTTTGAAGCCCACAACGTCCATGATTATCCGGGCGAGCTCCTCGATGGGCAGGTCTTCGCCGGAGCCGACATTCACGTGTTCGGGCGCGGAGTGGACCTGCATCAGGTGCACCAGCGCGTCAGCGCAGTCGTCGGCATGCAGGAATTCCCGCCGCGGCGTGCCCGTGCCCCAGATCTCCATGCTGGCTGCGCCGGCGAGCTTGGCCTCGTGGGCTTTGCGGATAAGGGCCGGGATCACGTGGGAGTTCTGCGGGTGATAATTGTCGCCCGGACCATAAAGATTGGTCGGCATGGCGGAGATAAAGTCATCGCCATACTGCTTGCGATAGGCTTGGCACAGCTTGATGCCGGCGATCTTGGCGATGGCGTACCACTCGTTCGTGGGCTCCAGCGGGCCTGTGAGAAGCGAGTCCTCCTCGATCGGCTGATCGGCGAACTTGGGATAGATGCACGATGAGCCCAGGAACAGCAGCTTCTCCACGCCTGCGTCATGCGCGGCGTGAATGATGTTCGAGGCGATCATCAGGTTTTCGTAAAGGAACTCGGCCGGATAGGTGTCGTTGGCGTAGATCCCGCCCACCTTGGCGGCCGGAATGAAGACCGCGTCGGGCTTCTCCTGACCGATCCAGCGCGCTGTGGCGGCTTGGTCGATCAGGTTCACCTGCTGGCGGGTGACGGTCAGGATCTCGGCCGGGTTCTCCCGCTCCAGCCGGCGCACCAGCGCAGACCCGACCATGCCGCGATGACCGGCGACCCAGACCCGCTTTCCAGTGAGGGAATACGCCACGACTTACTCTCCGCCGTGATTGCGCCGGTAGGTCGCTTCCAGCTCGATGAGTTTCAGATCGCTCTGGACCATGTCTTTGACCAGCTGCGGGAAGGGGGTGGAGTGCTCCCAGCCCAGCTTCTCTTCCGCCTTCCTGGGATCGCCGATTAGAAGCTCGACCTCGGTCGGGCGATAGTAGCGCGGGTCGACGGCGACCAATTCGCGGCCGGTGCTGGCGCACTTGCCCACTTCGCTTTCCGCTTCGCCGGACCAGACGATCTCGATGCCTACTTCCTTGAACGCCAGCTCGACGAACTCGCGCACCGTGTGCGTTTCGCCGGTGGCCAGGACATAGTCATCGCCCTCGTCCTGTTGAAGGATGCGCCACATGCCCTCCACATAGTCGCGAGCATGACCCCAGTCGCGCTTGGCGTCCATATTGCCCAGGAACAGCTTGTCCTGGCGCCCCAGATGAATGGCCGCCACAGCCCGGCTGATCTTGCGGGTCACGAAGGTTTCGCCCCGGGTCGGGCCTTCGTGGTTGAACAGGATGCCGTTGGAGGCGTGCATGTCATAAGCTTCGCGGTAATTCACCGTGATCCAGTAGCCATAGAGCTTCGCCGCGGCGTAGGGGCTGCGCGGATAGAAGGGCGTGGTCTCGCTCTGGGGCACTTCCTGGACCAGGCCGTAGAGCTCGGACGTGGAGGCCTGATAGAAACGGGTTTCCTTTTCCATCCCCAGGATCCGGATCGCCTCGAGCATGCGCAGCGTGCCGATGGCGTCCGCGTTGGCGGTGTATTCCGGCGTCTCGAAGCTCACCTTCACATGGCTCTGGGCGGCCAGGTTGTAGATCTCGTGCGGCCGGGTCTCCTGGATCAGACGGATCAGGTTGGTGGAGTCGGTCATGTCGCCATAGTGCAGCTTCAGACCCTCCTCAACGGCATGCGGACCATCATAGAGATGGTCAATGCGCTGGGCGTTGAAGGAGGACGAGCGGCGCTTCAGGCCATGAACTTCATAGCCTTTGGAGAGCAACAGCTCGGCCAGATAGGCCCCGTCCTGTCCGGTCACCCCGGTGATCAATGCACGTTTCTTGCTCATGGTCCTGTCTCAATCCCTCTTGCCGGCGCACCGGCCTGTCTGTTCAAAGCGGGCCGCCTAGCCCGTCAAGCGGCGGTGCAGGGCGTCCCAGCTACGTTCCTTGAAATATTCGCGCCGCGCGGCGATGGCGGCCTCGTGATAGGCGCGGTAGTTCGCGCGGATCTTCTTCAGACCGGCGATGAGACCGTTCACATCGCCCTCGTCGAACACCTCTCCGCACCCGAAGCGCTCCACCTGATCGCCCACATAGGTGCCGCGCGTGGCCACGATGGGTTTGGCGGTCATGAGCGCATCGGTGAGGCTGCCTGACATGCGCCGGTTGAAGGCTCTGACAGTGTAGGTGATGGCGATGATATCCGCGCTCAGCGTCACCGACTTGAAGTCGTCGTCGGACAGCACGCCCTCGAGCACCTCAGCGCCCTTGGCGTCCCTGAGGGCCTGCGCGCGGCGGACCAGGTCCTCGGGCGAGTGTTCGCGCGGCACATAGCGCAGGATCGGCTTGAACTCGCTATTTAGTTCGTCCGACTCCAGCAGCGCTTCGGTCGCATCCAGCACCGTCCCGTAGCCCTTCTCCACGTTCATATTGGGCGGGAAGAACACGCGCGCCGGCCCCACAAGGCCGTCACGCGGCGACGACCCCTCCTCGATCATCGCCTGAACCTCCTCATCGTCGAAGGTCACGGACGGATCGCCGAGATAGTTCAGCCTTAACCCGGTCTTGTCCTTGAAGTAGCTGACGAGGTTGTAGGTGCCCAGATACAGCTCCCCGCCGCGGGCCTGGATATCGTGGATCAAATCCTTCGACTGGGCGACGACCGCAGGGTCCTCGATGTCGGTCATGGCGGCGTAGAAGTGATGCACATGCGCTTCGACATTGTCGAAGCCGGCCGCGACGTCAGCGAGGACTTTGCCGAGCTGGAGATTGCCCGTGTACATGTAAAGCACGAACCTCACGCCGGGCTCGAAAGCCTGCATGACCACCGCGAGGCCCTTGAGCAGCTCGGCTTCGAATTCGCGCTGCTTGCGCGCGACGACGGCGGCGTCCAGCGCGCTGTGCCAACTCTTCACCGAGAAGGTCGGGACAAGCCAGTTCCCATGGTCCGCCAGCTGGCGATCCAGCTGAATCGAACAAAGGGAAACCAGTTCCTGGCCGGCCGCGTGAGCGGAGTTTCGCAGGAAGGCGTCCATGTTGTAGTGGTGCCCGAACTTGTCAGCCAGATCAGGGGAAATCGTGACGATGACGGTCTTCGGCTCGAGCTGAGCTGGGTGACGTGACGCGTTCCTGAACGTCGCCTTGGCTTTCTCGACCAATTCGGTCGGAGGCCCGGGCTTGCGCCGCACGACCGTATCAATATCCCGCTTCTCGAAGATCTGCAGCGCGCCATTATAGGTGCAGTCCACGATCTTCGAGCCGCGATCCTCGAAGGCCCGCCCGGCCATGGCGTAAAGCTGCTCGATCCGGTCGGTATCGCCCTTCTGCCACTTCAGCCCCTTGAAGTAGGCCGGCGTGAAATGGTTGGGATCGTCCTCTTCCTGGGTCAGGACCGTGCCTTCGCGGCCATGCTTGGGCTGGACATAGCGGTTGTCGCAGCCGATCAGGCAGACCTCGTCGAAGCCCAGATAATAGGCCAGTTGCAAGTTCACGTAAGTGACCGTGCTCTGGGTCGAGGCGTAGGAAGAAGCGTCCAGAGAGAATTCCGGCGTCTGGTGCTGCATGTTGACGATCAGCGTGTCCTTCGGGGCGCCAAAATCGTCAAACAGGTAGAAGGGCAGCGCCTTCACCGAATCCTCGAGATTGAGGATTTCATCCAGACGCTGCTGGATCACCAGATAGTTGGAGAAGGAGATGATGGTCGGGCTGAACCCCATCTTCTCCTTGTTCATGTAGATGTAGTTCGCGCCGATCGTAAACTCGCCAGCCAGCTGCTGGAGGTTCTGATGGTTCAGGCTCGGACCGTTGCCTATCACCCAGCAGCGATGTCCCTTGAACGCGCCTTTAAGCGAACGCAGGGCCCGGCCGGTCCGAAGCGTATGGAGCAGGAAGTCGGAGCGCGGCAAATAGCGCGTCTTGCCGCCGAACGTATAGTTCACAAAGAAGGTCAGGTCATGCTGCGGCGGTCCAGCGTCATGGGCTTTCGGCGTCGTCGGGATCAGCGGCATGGTTGGACGGACCGGCGCCAGCGCAGCGGCTGACGGGGCGCGCCGTCCGCGCAGGCGCATCGCCGCCTCTTGCATGCCGAACAGCTCAAGGGTGCGCACCGCCGACGACTTCAAAAGGCGGCGCAGCATGACGCGCGGCGCGCCCTGTTGAGCTTCCAGAACACGCAGGCGCGCTTCAAGCTGTGCAGCCTGGGCGCGCGCAGCTTCGGCCTCAGACTGGCTCTGATCTAACTCCTGGGACGCACGCGAGGCCTTGTGACGCCAGACCTGCAAATCGGCCTCCGCCTGGCGCGTCTTCTGACCAGCCTCATCGCGAGCCTTCGCCGCCAGGTCGCGTTCCCGCCGGAGCCTGGCCATTTCGGCCGTGCGGGCGTCGTCGGCCTCGACCAGGGCGGTGATTCGCTGGCGCGCGCGCGCCATGTCGGCTTCGTTCTGTGTAGCAAGAGTTTCGCTTTCCGCCTTCATCTCCTCAAGCGACCGGACCCGGGCCTCGGCGTCCGCAGCTTGACTGCGCAGGCGTTCCAGATCGATGTTGCGCAAGCGCAACTCGGCGTCCAGCGCCCCGGCGCGCTCGTCGGCCGCCTGGAGCGCAGCTTCAGCTTCATCGGCCCGCGCTGCCTCATTCTCAACGGCGGCCGCCAGCTGGGAGTTGCGGTCACCAAGCTCGTCCAGCTGGCCGACGAGGTCCGCCGCCTGCCGATCGGCCTCTACGAGTTGCTCGGTGAGCTCATCGCGCTGTGAGCGCAGCTTGTCGCTCTCGTCACGCAAAACGGACAGATGCGCTGTGGTCTCGACCATTTCGGCACGCAACGCCGAAGCCTTTTCACGCGCGGATTCAAGCTCCGCTCGAGCGGCATCAAGAGCGCCGCGCGTCTCAGCGTGTTGCTCTGCCTCGTACGCAGCCTGCTGGACTTTGAATTGCAGCTCGCGGATCAAGCCGTCCTGATCGCGCAGTTGTTTATCAAGCTCCTCCGCCTTTTTGCGAGTCTTATCAAGTGCAACCTCGGTAGCCTCCGAGCTCCGGCGGACACCCTCTAGTTCGCGGTCACGTGCTTCAAGGCGCTCTGACAGGCGCACTAATTCCAGATCGCGTTCGTGTAGCGTTCCACGCAGGGAGGCCAGCTCCTGGTTTAGCTGAGTCCGCTCCTCAACCGCACGCTCGCTCAATCGGTTGAGCTCGACCTGAGACTCATGGAACGCGGCGCGCTCATCGTCACGGCTGCGTTGGGCCTCCTCGACCTGGCGCTCCAGCGCTTTCGCCCGGTCCGCAACCGCCTTGTTCTCGACCTGAAGCCCGGACAGCCGAGCTGCCAGGTCGCTCAGCTCGCTCTCCAGCCTCTGGACTTTGAGACGCGCGGCTTCTAGTGCTTCCTGGTCGGCCTCACGATCATTTCTAAGTGCCTTAAGCTCAGCGGTGCGGGCACTGAGAGTCTTATCCAGCTCAGCCAGTTTAGGCGCATACTCATTGGCAGTCTCCGAACGGATCTTTTCGGCGATCAAGTTACGCTCGGCTTCGGCTCGCTTTATATCGGATAGAAGCTGTTCGATTCTATCATTACGATTCTGGACCTGCTTGCGCCGCTCGGTCAGCTCATGCGTAACCTTGCCCAGCTCCTTGTCACGCCAGCGGACATTGGCACGCAGAGCGGCGAGGCCGACCGCCCCGGCAAGTCGGCGGCGCAACTCCGGCGGCAGTTCAACGTCCTTGCGAAGGACGATAGTCTGTCCGGTCTTCAGGATCGGGGTCCAATAGTCGGCCAACTCGGTCAAGACGACATTGTCCATGAAATGGCTGACCTCCGGCGAGGTCGGGTCGCTATAATTGTCGACGATTACATAGCCGCCCAGCCGAATGCGCGGCGTATACTCGAACCAGTCGTTGTGAATGCCCAGAAGGGTATGGTCACCGTCGATATAGCCGCTGGCGTACTTCAGCCGGCAGGCACGGGCGATGATCTCGGGATCCTCCGAGAGGCCCTGAACGATCTCGAAATCTGTCGGCTCGGCGCCGGCGCGGGCGAAGTTGCGTTCCAGCGTGTTCAGATCGACGGACGCCCCAGTCACGGGGTCGACCGGCTGACCGTAATAACCGTCCAGCGGGTCAATTGCGACAAGCCGGTGTGCGATTTTCAAATCGTCCACAGCCATGATGGACGTCCCGCCGCTGCCGCCGAACAGCGATCCGATCTCGAAGCTGTTGACCTTCGGACGCCCTTTGGAGTTGCTTGCCTTCAGAACACTCAGCGCCGCGGCCCTGCGAGCAAACCACAGCGCCAGAAGGTCGTCGACCCCCTCGCCGACCCGACCATCCATTGAGGCGACATAGTTTTGGATCCGCGCCTGGGCGGCTTGGGCCTCTTCCAGTGTGATCTCGATGTCGAACGCACCGCCGAGCATATCGGATAGCGCCTCAAGCTCGCTGTCCGGCAATTCGCTCTTGAACCGGTGAAAACCGCCTTTGAGATTTGTCCCGGATGCCCCGTCGGAGGGCGGCCGTGAATTGGCGGGCGCTGCGGTCATGTCGGCAATTCCCCTCGGCGTACTTAAAGTCAGGCTATTGCGGCGAACGCTGAGACCGCCGACTGAAAATCACGAGGCCTTTTACGCATTCATTTTGGAGCAGGCAATGGGTAGATAGACAACTTTTGCTGCACCGCAAAGCAGCGAGCCTTGACGGAGTTGACAGGCGCGCAAATCAGTCGAAGACTAATGTCCCGGCGTTTCCTGTCGGAGCTTGTTTCATGATCAAGTCTGTAACCGCCTTCATCTCCATGAAGGGCCATTCTTCCCGTGTTCCGGGCAAGAATATCCGTCCGCTGGCCGGCAAGCCATGCTGCTACTGGATCATCGCGGAACTTCTCAAAGCCGACCGGATCGCCGACATCTCGGTGGAGACCGACGATGACGGCATTGAAGCGACCGTCCGGGCAGATTTTCCCGGCATTAAGATCCTGCGCCGCCCTGATGCGCTGAAGGGTGATTTCGTCAGCATGAACCCGCTGATCGAACATCACATGGCCAATTCAGACGCCGAGGTGTTCCTGCAAACCCACTCCACCAACCCGCTCCTGCGCGCGGAGACCATCGACGCAGCGGTGGAAGCGTATTTCGAGCCGGGCGGCCATGACAGCCTGTTCGCCGTGAGCGCGATGCATACCAGGCTCTACTGGCCGGACGGCTCGCCTGTGAACCACAATCCCAAGGAAATGCTGCCCACCCAGCACCTGCCGCCGATCTATGAAGAGAATTCCTGCCTTTACATCTTCACCCGGGACTCCTTCGCCAAGAACGGCCACCGGGTCGGCGACAATCCCAAGCTCTTTCCGACGCCCCATCTTGAAAGCGTGGACATCGACGAAGAGCATGACTTCGCGTATTGCGAATTTCTCATGGAGCGCCGCCTGGCGGAAGAGGCCGCCGCGGCCGGTCGGTCGTAAAACCTCTAGCCGAACCCAGAAAAAAGCCCGGCGCGCCGCGCCGGGCTTTTTCATGTCAGAAGGGCGTGGCCTCAGGCGGTCGCCAGGCTCATGCCACGCACCTCGATCAGGAAACGCTCGCACAATTCGCTGAACCGCTCGTCATTGTCGTAGCTGTCGCGGAAGATCTTCCCGTCCTTGTCCGGCAGGATCAGCGTCACTTTGCCCTTGCCGAGATTCTTCTTGTCCTTGGAGATGGACTTGATGAACACGTCGATGGGTACGGCGGTGTTTTCGTACCCGGCGTAGTTCTTCGCCATGGCCGGGTGCATGCGCTCGAAATGAGCCTGCGTCCCGATGCCCATCTGAGCGCTGACCCAGTTGGCCATGTCCATGCCGATGGTCACCGCGATCCCATGGGGAATTTCGAAATTCGTCGCCGCCTCGATGGCGTGTCCGAAGCTGTGGCCATAGTTGAACACCAGCCGGATCGTCTGATCGAACTCGTCCTTCTCGATATAGTTCTTCTTGATGGCGAGCGAGCGGCGCAGATAGTGACGCATGACCTCGCGGTCCTCGAAGATGCGCTCATAATCCGCCGCAATCGTGTCGAAGCTCTCAGGCCCGTCGATGACATGGACCTTGATCATCTCGCCCACGCCCGAGCGCACGTCGCGCGCCGGCAACGTATCGAGAAACCGCGTGCTCAGATCAATGCGCACCGGCGGCGTGAAGGTGCCCAAGATATTCTTGGCCGAGCCGGCGTTGATGGAACTCTTCGAGCCGATGCAGCTGTCAGCCTGGGCCAGCAAGGTGGTCGGGAAAAAGCGCCAGGGCACGCCGCGCAGCATGGTCGCGGCCAGGAAACAGGTGATGTCCTGGATGATGCCCCCGCCGATGGCGAGCAGGGTATGGCCCCGCCGCATGCCGCAGCTGACCAGGTGCTCGACGTATTTCGGGCACTCCTCCAGGCTCTTGTGCGGCTCGATCGCCTCGATGAGCAGAACCGATTCATGGTTCAGGATGTTCGGGATTTTCTCCCGGTACAGCTCGGCGATATTGCGGTCGATGATGAAGTGGGTGTTCTCCGGAATCTCCGCGTTCAGCGTCTCCAGAGCGTCTTCCTCGAAATGGACCGTGTAGGGACCCTTGTGGGACTGGATCGTCAGGTTCTCGACCATATCGTATGTCCGTTCCTTGGTTTAAGAGCGACGTCCGCCGTCAGGTGCGGGTGAACCCGCCGTCGATCAATATATTCTGGCCGGTCACATAGGCGTTCTCGCGGCTGACCAGCCAGGCGATGAGATTGGCCACGTCCTGCGGCTTGCCAAGCCGGCGTGCGGGGACCTTCTGCACCAGTTCGGCGATACCGTCCTCGCCCAGGACGCGCCGTGTCAACTCGGTGTCGATGAATCCCGGCGCCACGCAGTTGGCCAAAATGCCATGCTCGGCGACTTCAGCCGAAAGCGCGGCGGTCATGCCGTCCACGCCGAACTTGCTGGTGGAGTAGCTCGCCCGGAACTCCTTGGAGATGTGGCCCCAGATAGAGGACAGGGTCACGATCCGCCCGAAGCCGCGCGCCTTCATGCCCGGAAGGACCGCCTGGCACAGGCGGAAGGGGGCGACGACATTGATCTGGTGAATCCAGTCGAAATCGGCCGGGTCAATCTCGGCGAAGGGGCCGATCTTGTTGACCCCGGCATTGTTGACCAGACCGTCATAGCCCGCCTCGGCGATCTTTTGGGCGAAGGCGTCGATGGCCACGCGGTCGGAGAAATCCACGCCGTGATAGCCACACCCCTCAGGCGCTTCGCCGTCAGGCCGGGTGCCGGTGACGTCCACACGGGCCCCGCCCGACGCCAGCCGCTCGGCGATGGCCTTGCCGATGCCGCGCGTGCCGCCGGTGACCAGGATTTTCAGGTCCGAAAGCGCGTCTTCCTTCATGGGATCACTCTTGCTCAACGATAGTAGAAATTGGATTCGACTGCCTCGACGGCGTTTTCAAGTCCAGCGATGGCCGCCCGACCCATATTCAGGACCGCTTCCTCCGACGAACCGCCGATATGGGTCGTCGCGGCGAAATTCGTCAGCTTGATGAGCGGATTATCGCCCGGCGGCTCGCCCTCGAACACGTCCATGGCGGCGGCCCCGATCCGGTTCTCGGTCAGCGCGTCGTACAGCGCCTGCTCATCGATCAGGCCGCCGCGAGCGGTGTTCACCACGACGGCGTCAGGCTTCATCATGGACAGGGCGCGCGCGTCGATCATGCGCGTGGTGTCCGCCGTCTTGGGCGTGTGCAGTGTGATCACGTCTGCTTCGGCGAAGATCTGATCCTTCTCGGCCAGCTCCGCGCCGGCCTCAGCCGCAGCCTGAGACACGTCCTTGATGTCATTGACCAGAATGCGGACCTGGAAGGGCGCGAGGATGCGCGCGACTTCCTTGCCCACATGGCCGAAGCCGATGATCCCGACGGTCTTGCCGGACAACTGACGGCCGCGGATCTGCACCCAGCCGCCGCTTTCGGCGAGTTCGCGGGATTCCCAGGTCTTGCGCAGGCCGCCCAGCATCAGCTCCAGGGCCAGCTCGGCGACGCCCAGCCGGTTCACGCCGCCGGTCCAGCCCAGCTTCACCCCGTGCTCGCGCATCGCGGCCATGTCGATATTGTCTAGGCCCACGCCGTACTTGCCGATGATCTTCAGGTCCGGCAGGCGCGAGAGGATCGAGGCGTCGATTTTTTCAAGTGCTATGACCGCGCGCTCCGCACCCTGAAGATGCTTGACCAGCTCATCGCCCGCAAGCGACTTGCCGGCCTCGTTCAGGCGTAAGTTGGGATATTTTGCACGCAGTTCAGAAACCAAAATAGGATGATTGGAGAATGATCGCGACGCGACAACAACCAGCGGGGGTCCACTCATCTTGAATTCCCTTGTCTCACTCCGAGAAAGCCCGGCCTAACGGGGTGGCGCAATCGGCGCAAGCGCCGTCATTAAATGATAGACCATACTAGCCGGGACAGCCGAAACATCAGGTTCAAGTTCTACATTCAACTTGTCGACCCAGCAATGATCGGGGCCGGGCCGTAAATAATACGCGATGATCTGCCCTAAAATTTCAGCCACGTCCGCGCCCGGCCGCGGCACATGGGTCAAAGCGCGCAGGCGTTCGAGCTGCGGCCATAGGCGGAAGCTGACAGGCTCAGCTCCCAAAGTGTCTACAGCTAGGCCACTCCGCAAGCCGTGAGTTTCTGCATAGTCTACCAAGCGGCGCTGCCAGCTCGCTGTATCGCGTCCGGTTAGTCGCTCAGCTTCATGCAAAAGAAAAGCCCATTCATAGCAATGGCCCGGCTCTATTCGAGAACCGGCTTTTCGTAACCAATCGGCGTCAAATTGCTCAGACATTGCTCCCGTCTCCGGATCGAACATCCAGCGTTCGAAGAGCGTGGTAATCTTTTCGATACGCCTCAACGAGGCCGTATCATACACGGCTTCATAATAAGCCAAGCTGGCTTCCAGCAAATGCATGTGTGGATTAGCCAATTTTTCACCTGGCGCGATCTCAGGGTCATACCAGCCATCGTACTGCGGATCCGCGAATAGCGTGTCGATAATCTCGAAGGCTTCTTCGGCCAGTGCGAATCCGCGGCGTTCGCCCAATGCAACCAGCTCGGATCCAGCCAGAGCTATAAAGGCATGATCATACAAATCGCGTGCGCCGTTTGCGATTGAGCCGTCGGCATTGAATGCATGAGCCCAGCCCCCTTTCGGCGAGCGGGCTTTGTCGGCGAGAAAGGCCAGCGCGGATTCAATGACATTGTCGGCCAAATTTCCCGGATTCCAACCGAGCCGCTTAGCCCGCGCAAAGCTGAAAAGTTGTCGCGGGGCTACACGTCCTCTACAATCGGCAAACAACATTGGTTGGCCGCCTAGATCTAAACCTTCGATCAGTACGCCGCTCGAAGGGTCGACAGCCAATCGCGCCCACGCTGGCATAATGTGGCTCCAGAGCCAGCCCCTTAACCAAGACCGGTGTTCCTCCGAAACAGAAGCATGACCTGCGATCGAAAGTTCATTAATTACGCCCTTAATGCCTTCTGCGTCGCTAAGCCGCGTGACCAAAACACTGTCCCTAGTTGCCACGACAGCGAGATCATTTAGACCATGCACTGCTACACGGGGCGATTCAGAGCGGACATAAGCATTCGTCGTATTCGTCGTGGCTACCGGACCGTACTTAACCACCTTATCACTTGAGCTAACCGCGCCAGCCTTCATTAAAGAACGAAAATCGCCGAGATCACTCCACCCCATGGAAACAGGCAATACGGATACATTACGGGCTCGCTCCATGACTGCATAGTCGATACTCTCCGACCGAACTTTGGAAAATGCGTCTCGATCTAGCTTTCCACCATTTAGAGCCGCCTGCGTGTCTTCGAAGATATCTGGCGCGTACTTCTTAAATGCCTCTACCATAGTGCCGGCTTTAAAAAGAAAAATGCCGGCGTTCCAGAAGAAGCGTCCTGTTTCGAGATAAGCCACGGCGGTTTCAAAATCAGGTTTTTCTACGAAACGCGAAACCGGACGCACGTCGCCGCCACCTTCGGCCTCAATGTAACCATAGCCAGTGGCCGGATGATCTGGCTCAATTCCAAACGTAACGATACGACCATCAGCTGCAAAAAGGGAACCTTTTTCGATGGCCGCCGTAAAAGCCGAAATGTCAGCAATGTGCTGATCCGATGGCAGCACCAACAGAAGTTCGTCGGCGTCGCTCAGTAGGCAGGCAGCTATGACGGGCGGAGCCGAGTTTCTTGCCACAGGCTCTAGCAATAAATCCGCATTTGGCAGGCTTTCACGCAAAAGACCGGCATGCCGAGTCGAGCCAATCGCGAGAGGCCTTCTGAAACGGGTTGCGTCGCCAACACGCGCGGCAGTTTCGGTCAACATAGATTGCGACCCAACCAGATTGAGAAACTGCTTTGGAAGTCGCGGGCTCGATAATGGCCAAAGCCGTGTTCCCCCGCCGCCGCATAATATAATTGGCCTTATCACGTTGACGCTCTCTTTGGTAATCAAAAACCTACTCCTAATGCCATGCATGGCAGGCGACAAGGTTAGTGCAGCGCCTAAAATCGACATAGGGATGCAATCAGTCTAGATTAGCTGGTAGAAAGCCCTTGAGGCACATGGGCGAGGCGAAGGAACAAAAGTTGCTATGGCCAGAATCAGGAAGGCCGTTCTGCCTGTCGCAGGTTTGGGAACCCGCGTTTTACCCGCAACAAAAGCCGTCCCAAAAGAAATGCTTCCGGTATTCGACCGTCCTGCGATTCAGTATGTTGTAAACGAGGCAATCGAGGCGGGAATCGAACATTTTGTGTTTGTGACCGGTCGAAACAAAAGCGCTATTGATGATTTTTTTGATCGGGCTTATGAGCTAGAATCATTGCTTTCTGAAAAAGGCAAGCAGGAACTCCTTCGGCAATTGGAAATCGAGCGACCAAAGCCTGGGTCAATGAGCTTTGTTCGTCAGCAAGCTCCACTTGGCCTGGGGCATGCAGTCTGGTGCGCGCGAGATGTCATCGGTAATGAACCGTTTGCTGTTCTGTTACCCGATGTCATTGTGAAAGCTTTCCCAAGCTGCATGGCGCAAATGGTGGCGACCTATGAAGAAAAGGGCGGCAATGTGATCGCCGTCGAGACGGTGCCGGAAACCGAGGTCAATAAGTATGGTATCGTCGCTCCTGAAAGCCAGTACAATAGAACCATAAAAATGAGGGGAATGGTCGAGAAACCGACCGTCGAGGAAGCGCCTTCCAACTTATCGATCACCGGCAGATATATTCTACAGCCGGAGATATTTAGCTTTCTTGGAAATCAGGCGCGCGGCGCAGGCGGGGAGATTCAGCTGACAGATGCCATGGCAGCACTCATGCGCGAGCAGGATTTTTTCGCGCTGGAATACGAAGGCGAAAGCTTTGATTGCGGCAGCAAGCAAGGCTATCTGCGCGCGTTTCTTCAATTTGCCCTCGACCATGGTGAGGAAGGTGAATCTTCTATCGAGACGATGCGCAGCGTAATCAAAGCCAATAAAATTTGATGGCGGGACGATTTAAAATCGCAATTCGTGACATTCGCCAAGGCTTGAGCAAATTTGAGCTTTGGACTTCACTGGCACAAGATGATCTTCGACAACGCTATCGGCGAACCATCTTCGGATTGGTTTGGCTAACGCTGTCCTATCTCATCTTTATCGTTGCAAAGATCTTTATCTTTGGCGCGATCAACCCTGCGCCCCTTCCATGGTTTGCAGCTTACGTCACAGTAGGTTTTCTGGTTTGGCAAATGGTCAGCGCATTTGTAGTGGATGGGTGCACGTCGCTGATCAATTCTGAAACTTGGGTAAAAGGCGTTAAGCTTCCCTATTCGACCTATTTTTTCGAGAGTGTTGCGCGCGATATAGTTATCTTTGCCTACAGCGCCGTCGTGGCGGTCGCTGTGCTTCTTTTTACAGGCCATTTTCCAGGTCTGGTAGCGCTCTCATCGCTCGCAGGGATACTGCTTATTATCCTCAACGGTGTCTTTTTACAGATGCTGCTTGGGGTAATCTGCCTTCGCTATCGCGATATCGCACAAATCGTACAAACCGGCATGCGCGTTTTATTTTTCCTCACGCCGCTGGTTTGGACCCCTGATCAAGTGGGGCCGCTCGCCGATTTTCTTATCTGGAATCCTTTCACCTATTACATTGATATCGTGCGCGCGCCTTTAGTTGACTTTGAATTACCGCTGATGAGCTGGCTGATATCAATTTGCCTTACGCTCTTGTTGGCGGTGTTGTCTGTGAGTGTATTTTCGGTTTTTAGAAATCGCATTCCTTATTGGTTTTAGTGAAATGCCATCGATAAAAGCCCAAAATGTATCGCTTCGATTTCGCGTTTACGATAATGCTGATGGCATGATCAGCCCTAAAGGCGCGGGTCAAATTTCAACCACGCAGGGCGCTAAGCGTTGGGTGAATGCACTTAAGGGCGTAAGTTTTGATTTATCGGACGGCAAGCGCCTCGGATTAATCGGTCGCAATGGCTCGGGAAAGTCCACGCTTTTAAAAGCTATAGCAGGTCTACTCCCGGTCACCTCAGGTCATATCGACGTTGACGGTGAGATATCAGCATTAATTGATATCGCTCATGGCATGCGGATCGAAGCGACGGGCGAGCGAAACATCATCCTACGCGGTATGATCGCCGGCCTTTCCAAAGCGGATGCTAAAGCTCGGGTATTGGAAATAGCTGCCTTCGCCGAGCTAGAAGATTATATTCGTATGCCCGTTCGAACATATTCTTCGGGCATGGCAATGCGATTAAACTTTGCTATTGCGACCGCTTTCGAGCCGGACATTCTTATCGTTGACGAGTGGCTGGGAGCGGGTGATCGCATATTTCAGCAGAAAGCTCAAAAGCGAATGCATTCACTTGTTGATCGGTCAGGAGCGTTGGTGCTCGCTAGCCACGACCTAGCTCTTATCGAGCATCAAACCGATGAAGCCTTATGGCTGGACGCAGGCCGGGTAGAAGCAGCGGGAGCTTCTGGAGATGTTGTTTCGCAATATATGAAGGCAACCCGTTAGCACGAAAATAAGCAATCTCGCTCTTCGGCTGACCGCTAAATGACGATCCGAGAAAACTATGGCAATTATCGGGATTGTTGCAAATCGTATACTTAGTGAGTCCGTCGTCTCCTTATCGCTTTGACTACCCTATGTGCGAATAACAATTATTTCTCGGTTTTGATTCATTAAACTCTATAGTGCCCTGTTCACTTCTTCTTTCAAAAAAATTTCCGAAGGTCGACCGACGCTTAGCAAAAGCGCGATCTAACCTGATAACCGAAAGCTATCAGGTTATTTCTGTTGCCTTCGACTCGGGCGGGGATAAGGTCAAGGAGGAAAGAACATTGGATTTACATCCGCGAGCAATTGCGACGTTAATGCTGGCGAGCTAGCTCGTGATTGCGGACGTTATTTCAGGCTATTTTAGCCGTTTTTATCCGCTCGCGATGACTTTGATTTTCTGGAATAGGCTGCCCCTATTTAGGGCCCATGGTTTAAGTTAGGGCCCGACGGGTTATGTGCGGTTTATTTGCCGTCATGGGTTGATCGTAAGGTGGCAGATAAGCCGCTGGCAAGATAGCTTTGGGCGCCGGCGGTTTATACCCAAGTGACGAGTGAGGCCTTATGGTGTTGTAGTGCTGGCGCCATGCCTCGATGAGCACCTTGGCCTCCTTGAGTGTGTAAAGCACCTCCCGGTTCAGGAACTGGTCGCGGAGCTTTGAGTTGAAGCTCTCGTAATAACCATTCTCCCATGGTGATCCGGGCTCGATGTAGAGCGTCTTCACATCCAGCCGTGTCAACCAGTCGCGCAGGGCTGTGGCGATGAACTCGGGACCATTGTCAGAGCGGATATGCTGAGGCGCCCCATGTTCAAGGAAGAGGTCGGCAAGGGTTTCCAGAACCCGTGTTGAGTTAAGCCTTCGCTCAACCCGTATGGCCAGACACTCCCGGCTATACTCATCGAGCACACATAGCATGCGATAGGCCTTGCCATCATGTGTGCGATCCTGAACTAAGTCATAGGACCAGACATGGCCCTTATACTGCGGGCGTAGACGCACACACGATCCATCATTGAGCCAGAGCCGGCCCCGCTTCGGTTGCTTGCTGGGCACTTTAAGCCCTTCACGTCGCCAGATGCGGTAGACCCGCTTTGTGTTCACCGACCAGCCGTCAGACCGCAGAAGCGCTGTGACCCGACGATAGCCAAAACGGCCATACTGCTCAGCCAAGTCGATCACAGCCTGCGTCAGGGCCGCTGCATCCTGACGGCCCTGCGGAGGTTTTCTCTGGGTGGAGCGATGCGGGCCGATCATGCGGCAGGCCCGGCGCACAGATACACGCAAGGCCTCCACCACGTGATCAACACACGCCCGGCGACGCGAAAGGCTTAGAAGTTTCCCTTGGCAGCCTCTGACAGGATCATCTTGTCCAAGGTCAGATCAGAGACCGCACGGCGAAGCCAGGCATTCTCCTTCTCCAAGGCCTTCAGACGTCTAGCCTGATCAACCTTCAAGCCCCCATACTCCCGCCGCCAAGGATAATAGGTCTGATCGGTAATACCGATCGCCTTCACCGCCGAGGCAATGCTCTCACCCCGGCTCTGGCGAACATCTACCTCCCGCAAATGCGCAATAATCTCTCCGGCCTAGTATACCTTCCGGTCCATGTCCCAACTCCTCATCACGAGCCAGACCCTAACTCTCAAAACGGACCACTTCTAAGGGAGCAGGCCAGGACCAGGCGGCAAACCGCGGATCAGAAGCCTGGGCCACATCTCCTGATTCAGTGCTATTCTTGAAGCGAAGTTTACGCTTGATCAAGATTCTCCTTGTCGTATCTTCATATATAGATTTGCAGATTTGCACATTACCTCTTCGTGGTAATGTATAATGTTGCAAAGTGCACCCATTAAGTCGGAGGTTTAAAATGAATGATGCTGAGTTGAAAATCGTCGAGCAGTTTGCGAGACTTGACGGAGAAGAGCCCGACGAAATGAATGCTCAAGATTTTCGTAAATATTTTGCCCGCCTACTGCTACAAAAGCGGATAGCTGAAACCTTGGCAAACGAGGCCTTTGAGAATTGGGTAGCGAAAAGGACGGGCTGACGAAGTGCCATAAGCATCCAGAGCACTGAACTATTGCGCATTTGCGGAAAGTAGAGGTTCGCCAGAGCCGGGGTGAGGGCGTTGCCACCACGCGCTAAGGCTTGATCAGGGCACATTCCGCATGGCAGGTGATGCACGCGTCTTCGTGTCGGCCTGTGAAGGCTGAAGCGCGACGTACATCGCCATCCATACCGGCAGGATTACCTGCCGCGAACGCCATCGCTTTTGCCCAGATTCGATAGAATGCCACACGCCCTCCTGCTTTCCTCCAAATTCCCGAAGAATGACAGCCGGTTGGAGCAGATGCGGTCCAGCCTGACCGAACAGGGCTATCAGGTGATTTCCCTGTCCTATGATTCCGGCGGCGAAGCGCACCGCGACGAGGAAACGCGGGATTTGCGGCCGCGGGCTGCAGGGCTGCTGATGCTGCTCAGCCAGTTGATCATCGCCGGCGTTATCGCTGGTTATTTCAGCCGCTTCTATCCGCTCGCCATGACCATGATCTTCTGGACCACGATTGCTGCGGCCATCGGTCTGACCAGCCCCTTCGGCCGATCCGTGCGCCAATCGGTGTTCTTGTGGGTTTCCGAATACATTCTGTGGCTGGAAACGGCCAAGCATCGCTTCCAGCTGGTTTGGGCGGCCGATAGCGAGATGGTCCCCATGGCGCAGCGCGTGGCGCAACGCTGCGGTGCCGAACTCAGAACCGGCGACAGATAGCGCTTGGAACGCCGTTACTTTCGGCTGGGACAGCGCCGCTCAGCCGGCCTTTGCGAAGAGCTTCCGGCCCAGGCGTTTGGAGAATTTCAGCACCGGCCGCTCGAAGACATTGTAGGCGATCGCAGAAAACCCCAGGGCCAGCCCCGTCATCAAGCCGATCATGAGCAGATTGTCTGCCGGCCCGGGCATCGCGAACCTCATCCACAGATGCGTCAGGGTGACGATGACAAGCACGTGGGACAGATAGAGGCTGTAGGACCAGTCGCCGATGACCTGCGACCAGGCGGGCAGGACGAGCCGCTCTTGCCGCTCGAGCCCGGCCAGACCCAGCACCAGCAGGACGCTGGCCGGGCCGAAGGCCAGCACGCGGCCCCAATAGGCCGGATACCCTTCGAAAGCCGGCTCTCCGATCCACAAGGCACCTGCTATCCAGGCGACCACGCCCAACATGGTGATGACGACGGGGAACCGCACCCAGCCCCTGTGGAAAGCCAGGGCAGCAAAAGCGCCCGCGATGAACTCGAATGTATGCGGATGAAAGGCGACCTGAACCCAGGGATTGGCGGCGGGCGCCACCCCTATAGTCAATCCAAGCCCAATAAGGGCGCCCCAGAACAGAAGCGCCAGCGGCAGCCATCGCTGTCCGAGCAGCAAGAGCGCGCCGAAAACAAGGTAGAAATAGAGCTCATGGACGAGCGTCCAGGCAACACCCAGCAATGGATGATTCTGCTGGGGCAAAAGCAGAAACGAGGAAATCAGGCTTGTTTGCGAAAGCCAATCATCCAGCGTTCCCCTGATGCTTAACGCAATCAGCGTCAGCAGCGTGAAAAGAATCGCCGGCGGATAGATGCGCCAGACGCGGTCAAACCAGAAATGGGCGATCCCGCCAAACGAATGATCGCGGTTCCGGGTCACATGGACCATGATGAAACCCGAAATGACGAAGAACAGATCGACACCCGCGACACCATGATAAAACCAGGGCGAGAGGAGCGGCTCCCCAGCGACGCGGACTTCATTGGCATGGATGTGGATCGCCACGACCATCAACGCTGCCAGGGCCCTTAGAGACTGAATATTCGCCAAGCGGTCTGTCAACAAACAACCCTCAATCAGCTAACCGCAGCGATGCTTTTTTTGACATCGACGACGATATTATATCTATCATCATGAAGCCCTTCACCTACAACAAAAGTATGTTCATTGGCTTTCTGATGGTAGGCTTTTAACGCTAGCGCATTGGTTACCTTTGATGCTCATTAACCCGAAACAACCTGTTGGGTTTAGTTCAGTTCCAACTATAAGCTCACATTTCGGCGGATCATCGATGTGACGTTTCATGAGGCCGCAAAAAGGTGATCCGCATTTATCCAGCTTTAATTGGAACCCCTAACCTGGCGCCGGGGCTTTGGCACGCTAGAAATTGCCCGGCTGGAATTTGAGGACGATGAACTCCAAAAAAATTTCAGCGCAGCCTGCATCTGGAATTCATTTTGCTTCGTTTGATTGCAGAACGCACGAAAGGCACCGCATTCTTATTGTGTGGCTGTCTCATTAGCCCAAAAAGTCCATCTTTGGTTTGGCGATCCTGTCTCCAGTTGGAGACAGTTGATCGATCCATCTTAATCCCGCTGAGACATAAAGACTGGATTTGTAGAGAAATCAGAGCGTGTGTGCGGATGAGCTAAACTAAAAGGAGGGCTCATCTAATGCACCATATGCAAATTGAAAAAGCGTCGTATTTGGTTTGGCGTGAACGCTTGCTCGCCGCGCACGATGATATCGACGATGTTACGCTTGAGGACACGCTCTCTGGCATAAGCGACTTGCCAGAAATGATAGCAGAGACATTGCGCTCAGCGCTTGAGGATGAAGCGATCGCAGAGTCCATCAAGACACGCTTGGAAACGTTGCGCGTTCGCGCCAGCCGATTTCAAAACCGTGCTCAGAGCAAAAGAGCGGCGTGTTTGAAGATCATGCGTGAATGCGAAATTTCCAGCCTGCGGCAGCCTGATTTAACCGCATCTGTGCGCAACAGCCCACCTGGTGTCGACATCGTCGATGAAGCGGCTCTGCCTGAACGGTTTTTGATCGCCCAGCCTGCAAAAATAGATCGGCGTGCCATTCTTACCGCCCTTAAATCCGATGAAGCCATTCCCGGCGCGAAACTGCGGGATGCTACTTTCTGCCTTAGCGTGAGGGTTTAAAGATGACCGAACATAAGACCCAAACGCTTGCTCGGAAACTTGTGCGGGGCAGAAAAGGATTGAGCCTTGACGGCCCCGCAGCGGCCAGGGGCATCATACAAGAGGCGAACCGGTTATTTGGTCCATTCAATTGGTCGCGTGATATTATCGAAATGCGAAACGCGGCGACACGAGAACGCGACGGCGTGATTACCACCGCCTATGTAGCACGGGTTAAGGTCAGCATCGTCTCGGAGTCTGGGCCGATCCATCGCGAGGCGCATGGATGTGGCGAGGGTAAAGGAACAACGCCGTTTGAAGCCCATGATCGGGGGCTAAAAGCTGCCGAGCTTGATGCAACAGCTCGCGCGTTTGCGACCATGGGCAAGGCGCTTGGGCTTATTGTACCGCCGACGTCCAAGACCAAGCCGGAAAGCAAGGCGAGCGAATGCTTGTCGACGTCGCAAAACAGGCCCGAGAATGCCGCGAAGTGTTTATCGCGAGGCCCGCGCAATGAACCATCGGATGGCCGTTTTGATCCAACGCAATTCTCTGTCGCGAATGGTCAACGGGTATCCGTTCAACAGAAAACTTCTCGCACCGACCGCCCCAGCAAAAGCAAAAACAAATCGGATGAAAACGAAGACGCTACGAACCCAAGTGGTGTTTCCGCAAGGGCGATGGAAGCACCCGCGACCCGGCTAAAACCGCTAAGACGGCGCGAGCCAGATCATCTTCGGCTTGTGCGATCACACCCGTGTTTGGTTTGCGCTCGTCAACCAACGGATGCTCACCACATCCGCTTTGCACAACCTAAAGCGCTCGGCCGTAAAGTTTCGGACGAATTCACGGTTCCTCTTTGTCGGATGTGCCATGATAAACTTCATCGCGATCCCGATGAAGCGGAATGGTGGGCAGCACACAAGATCGATGCGTTATCGATAGCGCGCGAGCTTTGGGAGGAGCATCAATCTATGGGAAGCCAAGTTTAACGAATGCAATCCCACAATTAGGCGGCTTTTGCCGAGCGAATTGAGCCCAATTTGGTCCGCCAAGGATCGAAAATGCTGCCTGTTTGCCGACTGGCTCCGCTCCATATTTGGGGAACAGATCATCACGCCAAACAAAGCGGGGCAGCGCCCCCTCCAAGCGCTTGTCGTTGCCGTAAAAGCCACCCTTTCCCCTTCTTCGAATGGAGGCCATGCTGAAAAGGGTTCAAAACAACTTTAAACGACGTTGAGAAACTGGCCTTTCTTATTCCTGGCGACTGTTTTTGAGTGCGGGCGTTCAAGGTCATGTAAAGCAGCTTTGGTTCTCTGTCGGAGATTGAAGAGAATAGGCGTTTGGGTAGCGGGTTAAGAGGTGCGGATGGAGCTCGTAAAGCTCGATACGGTTGTTGTTGGCGGGGGTGTTATCGGATTAGCTTGCGCTCGTGCACTTGGGCAGGAAGGCCATTCCGTTACCGTCCTTGAGAGCGCATCCTTACTCGGCGAGGGTATTTCTTCACGCAATAGCGGGGTCATCCATGCCGGCATATATTATCCGCCGAAATCTAAGAAAGCATTCCATTGTGTTCGTGGGCGTCAGCGCCTTTATGGCTATTTAGAAGACCGGGCGCTGTCTTACCATCGGTCCGGTAAAATTGTTGTCGCCGCGAGCGAAACGGAAATACCAAGATTATTGGATCTCAAGATCAACGCTGAAACCGCAGGTGTTGATAACCTAAAGCTTGTAACGCCAAGTTGGTTAAAGCGTAATGAGCCGGAAATTTTCGCGCCGCTCGCGCTCTTATCGCCGGATTCAGGATGGGTTGATGCCACTGCTTTTATTCAATCCTTAGAGGCCGATATACAGAGGCAAGGCGGCCAAATTGTACTGCAATCCAAAGTCAGCAGCATTGGCCGGGCCGGCAAAAGCTTCGAGTTATTGCTCTCAGGACAAGACATAATAATCCAATGTAGCCAAGTCGTGCTTGCAGCGGGCCTTGGTATGGATCAACTCCTTGCGGGCTGCCCTGCCGAGCTTGAAGCGAAATTTCCCAAACAAGTCTGGGCACGCGGCTCTTATTTTGTTTTGCAAGGCAAATCGCCTTTTAGCCGGCATATATACCCCTTGCCGGTCGAAGGCGGCTTGGGGGTCCATGCAACGCTTGACGGGTCGGGTGGTGTAAAATTCGGTCCTGATGTCGAATGGCTGGATACGACAAATGAGGAGGCGGGATTATTCGATGTTGATGAATCGCGTAAATCCCTTTTTGTGAGCGCAATCCGTGCTTATTGGCCGGGCGTCGTGGACGCTAAGTTACTGCCCGGTTATGCGGGGATCCGTCCTAAGCTTTGTGGTCCCGCAGGTGGTTTTTCGGACTTTGGAATATTGGGACCAAGCCATCATGGAATCGAAAATCTGGTTTGCCTTACCGGCATAGAGAGCCCAGGATTGACTGCGGCTTTCTCAATAGCTGACGAGGCTGTCAATCTTATCTCAGGCTAATCCATCTTCCCGGATATTGGAAAGATGATCGGACTTCCGTTTTAATCAAATGCTCAAAGTCTTCGAAAGAGGAAGAAAACCACGGGGCTGCGTCAGGTTTCTTGAACGCTCGCAAAGTTTTCGTGTGTCAGGCGAGACGGCTGGCTTCCCAATATTTTAAACCTATGATAGTGGCTTTATGGGCGAGGATGAAAATGGGTGCTACAAGTTTGTTTGTCGGAGCCGCGCTGATTTGCGTTGCAATCATAAGTTGCTTTTTTAGAGGAAAACCCCGCTAATTCATTTTAGTCGGACGTCATCTCAGACAGCTTTACAAATAATGTTGGGTCGTCTGTTGTTATTTTGCGACGGCGTTTATCAGCAGAATTATTGCTTGTGATCATCACGAATGCGGGATCAGCGCTTTGCTGAGAGGTGATCTCAAGAAGTTTAGCAATCTGCCGGTCGAAAGCCTTCGCAGTTTTATCACCATCGAACTCTAAATGCATCTGATACATGCGCCTTCCCCCAACAAGCATCGAATGAAGCGGAGCGTCTGGGCGCACCCCGCTTCGACTCGATAGGAACGATCCTTTTTCACGGAAAAACCGAGAATCATTTCGATCATGGCCAAACTATGTTGGCTTGCAACAATGCACAACCATAGGGGGATTTATCAGAAGCCAAATCGCGATTTTCAGTACCATTTCCAGCTAACCTTGGACCAAAGCATACTACGAACCTTGTTGGCCTGCCCGTAGGCCACAAATTACATTTATACGGACCGGATTTTTAGCTTTTAGAGAGGCGTAATAACCCTGCTCAAAAGATCCGGAAGGCAAGCATCCCGCCTCAACCCGCCGGGCGATTATCTTTCTCGGCATTGCGAAAGCCCGACATTTAAGGGCTATAGCGACTGGTCGAACTCGCCGACTTCGGGGTTTTTGGCCAGCTCCTCGCGGATATCGGCAAAGATCGCTTTCATGTCCTCGGCCGAGTTGGGGCTTTCCACCACGATCACGAGATTGGGCGTGTTCGAGGATGCGCGCACCAGACCCCAAGCCCCGTCTTCCAGCGTGAAGCGGACGCCATTGACGGTCAGCACATCACGCACCTTACGGCCGAGGATTTCCGGGCGGGCCTTGTAAGCCGCCGCGATCCGGTCGACGACGTTATACTTGATCTCGTCGGCACAGGACGGCGACATGGTCGGCGAGGAAAAGCTGACCGGCAGATCACGGCGCATATCGGCCATGGTCTTGTTCGGGTTGCGGTCGAGCATGTCGAGCACGGCCCGGGCGGCCACGATACCATCATCATAACCCCGGCCCAGCGGTGGCTGGAAAAAGAAATGGCCGGATTTCTCGAAACCCACCAGCGCGCCGGTCTTTTTGGAATAGCGCTTGATATAGGAATGGCCGGTCTTCCAGTATTCGGTGGTCGCCTGGTTGGCCTGGAGCACCGGATCGGTCAGGAAAAGGCCGGTCGATTTCACATCGACGACGAATTTCGCATTATCGAACCGGCCCGATAGATCCCGCGCCAGCATCAGACCGACCTTGTCGGCGAAGATCTCCTCGCCTTCATTATCGACCACGCCGCAGCGATCACCATCGCCATCAAATGCGAGGCCCACATCGGCCTTGTGTTCCAGCACTGCATCGCGCAGCGCGTGCAGCATCTTCATGTCTTCCGGGTTCGGATTATAGCGCGGGAACGTATGGTCCAGCTCGCAATCCATTGGAATCACTTCGACGCCCATGGCGGCCAAAGCTTTCGGCGCGAAGGCGCCGGCCGTGCCATTACCGCAGGCGGCGACAACTTTCAAAGGCCGCTTGATCGACACCCCGTTAAACAGATCCGCAAGATAGCGTTCGGCCACGCGCTCCTGTCGAACATAGCCGCCACCGGGCCTGGCGATGCCCTGACCGTTCAAGACGATTTCCTTGAGGCGCGCCATTTCATCCGGGCCAAAGGTCAGCGCTTTTTCCACGCCCATCTTCACCCCCGTCCAGCCATTGGAATTGTGGCTGGCGGTCACCATCGCCACGCAGTCAATGTCGAGATCGAATTGGGCAAAATAGGCCGTCGGTGACAGGGCGAGACCGATATCGTGAACCTCAATGCCCGCCGACATGAGGCCGACGGTCAGGGCTTGCTTTACGCCCAGCGAGTAGCTTCGGAAATCATGGCCCGTTACGATCTTTGGTGCGACGCCGATTTCATGTATGAGCGTGCCAAGGCCAAGACCAAGCGCCTGAATGCCGTATAGGTTAATCTCAGGCGCCTTGTTAGAGGCCGGATGCCCAAACCACCAACGCGCATCATATTCGCGAAAGCCGGTTGGCTTAATCAAAGCCGAGTTTTCAAACTCCCAGGTGTTTGGGGCCAAGTCGGCGCAAGGCATTCCGGACATAATTCAATTCCCTAGTCTGTTGGCGATTAGCGATGAACGTTGGTCTGTCTAATCGCTAAGAGAAAGCCTGCAAGCTTGATAGCAGTTTGGCGATTGATAGCACGTGGCAGGGTCAGCGCGATTATCCTTTCAGTTTTGGGCCTCTAAATAATCGGTTCTTAAGGGCATTAATCGACAGAACCAAGGGACGCATCTCCCTTCAGGGATATGAGACCAACCAGATCAATGAGAGTGCAGCTTTTTAGCCGACATCAATAAATTTTGAACACCACCCAGGATCGTACAACCAAGGTCGCGTCGCGCAAGATGTCCGTGTCTGTGGTCGTTTCGGTTATCGATAATATGAAGAGATCGTCTTCGTTTTAACCCGCGAAGAACCGGACACGGTCCTTGCCGAAATCGAGCAGCGCTCTCGCGCGTCTCGTCCGATTCAGAATTCAAACGCAATGCGGCCGGCAGCGCGATGGCCGCCCTCATCTCTTCGAGCAGCGTGCCTTTAGAGCTGATCTTCCCAGCTTATAATTTTCGATGGCTTGGCCGGCAAGAATCAGATATTTATCTACCCAATGTGGATTCCACCAGAGTTGAGTTTTGATCAGCCCGCTGCTGGGTAAGGCCAAAGTGCCGCGATCAAAATGAAGACGCTTTGATGCCACGATCAGCTTGATCGATGAGCGCGGCGGATCCAGCCTTTTTTGCCAGAACTCTCTCCAGATCGAGCCCGATCACCAGATCTGTTACTCGAACTTAGGAGAGATCTATGGCAGCTCCAGCCAACATCCATCGCATGGGTTTGGTTCGCATTGATGAGCTAGAACCGTTCCAAAACCACGCCCGTAAACACGATGCGGGAAAACAAAGCGCTCTTAGAAAATCGATCGAAAAGGTTGGGCTGATCGATCCCATCATTATTGATGAGAATAATGTGATTCTTTCAGGCCACTTGCGCGTGCAGGTGTGTAAGAAACTCGGCCGTGATGAGATTGACGCCGTTCAGGTGTTTCACTTAAGCGAGGCGGAAAAACGGGCCTTCGTCATCAGCGCCAACAGGCTGCCCGAACGTGGAAAATGGGATGACGGGGTCTTAAAGCTCGAGCTTGCGGCCATCATGGATATGGCTCCGGAATTAGAGATCGAGCTTACAGGTTTTGAAGTCGCCGAGATCGATTTCATGTTCGCAGGCGATGAAGCGGCAGATAGCGCCGATGACGTTGAATACATCCCTCCACCGCCAAAGCAGCCTGCTTCCCGGCCAGGGGATCTATGGAAACTGGATGATCATCTGGTGTTCTGTGGCTCGAGCCTCGAGGAGACCAGCTGGCGGACATTGATGGGCCCAGATCAGGCGATACTTTGCTTTACCGATCCGCCCTATAACGTGCCTATCAAGGGCCACGTCTCTTCGAAAGATAACGCCGAGTTCGCTATGGCATCCGGCGAGATGTCAAAAAGTGAGTTTACCTGCTTTTTGGCAACGGGGCTTTCACACGCAGCCACGTTCTCAAAAGAAGGCGCTCTCCATTACATCTGTATGGATCACCGGCATTTACGCGAACTCTATGCGGCGGCTGATCCTATCTTCTCCGAACAGCTCAATCTTATTGTCTGGAACAAGACCAATGCAGGCATGGGATCCTTCTATCGCTCCCGTCATGAGCTGATAGCTCTTTTTAAAGTGGGCAACGGCCCACACATAAACAATGTTCAGCTGGGCAAGTATGGGCGCAATCGTTCCAATGTATGGACCTATCAAGGCGCGAACGCCTTCCATGCCGGCCGGGATAAAGATCTGGCTGACCATCCCACGGTTAAACCAACAAAAATGATTGCGGATGCCATCCTGGATGCTTCCAGGCCCAATGAAATTATCATCGATGGGTTTGCGGGGTCGGGTTCAACACTCCTTGCCGCGGAAAAGACCGGTCGGAGGGCTCGCGTGATCGAGCTCGAGCCGGCTTATGTCGATGTAATCCTGAAACGCTGGTCTGATCTCACAGGGCGCTCTCCTGAGCTGGTCGCATCGGCTAACGATCGAGAAGCGCGATGGGACGCCGCCAGGCTTCCTGCGCCCTCTCAAAAGGGAGGTCTGTCATGAGCGATTATGACATCGGTTACGGCAAACCGCCAAAAGCGTCCCGTTTCAAAAAGGGCAAGTCCGGCAATCCCAAGGGGCGCCCTAAGGGCCGGAAAAACTTCTCCACCATCCTCATCGCGGAGCTGTCGGAAAAGCTCACCATCAAAGAGGCAGGAAAATCTAAGAAACTCACAAAAATAGAGGCCGTGGTCAAACAACTCGTCACCCGCGCTATCAATGGCGATGCGAGGGCCATGGCCGAACTCATGCGCCAGATCGCAGCCCATTGGCCTGAGGAGGCCTTGGGAAGCCTCCACTCTTTGCCCCCGACAGAAGAGGACCTGGAGCTTTTGGAAGACTTTGTACGGCGATCCTCAAATCGCGGTGGAGGGCAAATTGACGGCACCTAATCCATCTAAGAAGACCGTCTTCACCGTAGCGCGAAACGACTTCAAATCATTTGTCCGGCTTGCCTTTGGAATGGTCTTCCCGGGAAATCCCTTTGCAGACAATTTCCACATCACCACACTTTGCTACGAGATGGAGCAAATCTTGGCCGGGAATTGCCGACGGC
Organism: Hyphobacterium lacteum; assembly: GCF_036330345.1. NCBI lineage: Bacteria > Pseudomonadati > Pseudomonadota > Alphaproteobacteria > Maricaulales > Maricaulaceae > Hyphobacterium > Hyphobacterium lacteum. The sequence goes on along the minus strand of NZ_JAZDRP010000003.1, from coordinate 175,002 downwards.
TGGCGATTAACATGCCACCGCGGACGCTTAAATCATTCATAGTGTCTGTAGCATTCCCGGCATTTATGCTCGGACACGACCCAACAAAAAAGTTGCTGGTAATTAGTCACGGCGAGAATCTGCTCAACGAGCATTCGTCTTCTTTCCGCACATTATTATCGCACCCGGACTTCCATCAGGTGTTTCCAACACTCGGCCCTAAACCAAATAAAAACACGGAACGGGTTTACACGACGTCACAGGGCGGTGCCCGGACTGCCGTGACCACGATGAGCGGACTCACGGGCATGGGAGCGGACATCATTATCTTCGATGATCCCATTAGTGCAACGGATGCGGCAAATGAATCAGCATGTGAAAAGACCGCTGACTGGATTAAGCAAAGTGCCTTGACGCGCTTTAACAATGCTGCGTCGGATCCCGCCATTCTGGTTATGCAACGTTTATCAATTTGGGACCCTCATGCTGCCTTAACGAGCCTTGGCGGATGGAAAACCCTCATCTTTCCCGCCCAAAATTCCGAGGATCGTCAGATTGAAACAGGACCAGGCCATTTCACCCATTGGAAAAAAGGTGAGCTGCTTCACGAAAAACGCCTACCAAAGGACTTCCTTGAAGAGCAGAAAAAGGTCCTGGGAGAACACGCATACAAGGCGCAATTTCTCCAAATGCCGATTCCTTTTGGCTCAGGAATGATTGATGTCGATGACTTCAAGTTTTTCGAAAAATATCCCAGAGACAAACCCGACGTGATCTTGTTGAGCATTGATCCTGCTAGCGGCGGACCGTATGCAAAATCATACTCAGTGATTTTGATTTTCTACGTTTTCGACGGAGATATGTATCTCCACGCTCGTTGGAGACAAAAGGCCAAACTGGTTGAACTAAAGAACATCACCTTTAAGCTGATCCGACATTTCAAGCCGAATGAACTAATCATCGAAAATGCCTCGAACGGGCCGGGCCTCGCAGACGAGGTTGACCATTTTCTGCACAAAGAGCGGCTCAATGGTTCTGGCATAAACACCAATCTTCATGCCTTCTCACCGAAGGGGTCAAAGGAAGAGCGTGCCGATATTGCAAGCCTTTTCCTTTCCGAAGGACGCGTGCACGTATGGCACCCCTCTCGCGCACCTTGGATTAATGAGTTTTTGGATGAATGCAGAGCGTTTCCAGAAGGCAAAAACGATGATCAGGTGGATGCGCTATCCCAGGCTCTGATCGGGTATCATAGACTCTATGATCAGGTGATTGAAACGAAAGTGCATCTTTTTTGATATGGGGGGTCAGACCAGACTCCCTGGACGGGTTGGCCCGTCGTGCGCGCCTCTACTACACCGATCGAACTCAGCACGCCTTCGCTGACCTCACCTCTGGTTTGAAAAGATGCGTTCAGCTGGACGGCATAAAATGAAAGCGTCCAGCTTAACACATGTGAGCCTACCACCTAGCGTTAGGTCGCGTCAGATGGCGCTTCTTCGCCTGTCTTACTTTGTACAATCAGATCGAAATTTTCTTGAACCTGAAAGAGCGGAAAGCTGGTTGGGTTGCGGAACACAAATTAGAAACATTAGCGGCCCGACTTAGCTCAACGGTTTTCGCCGAAACGCAATCCATCATAGCCTCGATATTCGAGATCATCGGCAAAATCACCTCCGCAAGAGGGCGGTGGCTGACTTTTTCTATCTAACATCATTTCGGTTTGGAACGGACTTCGTGCGGACTTTCTTCTCTGCCGATCAAGCTGACCGTAAACGTCGTCAATCAAATCGATGTCTATTGATAGCTGGGTTTTAGGTAGCGATTGTTCCCGAGAGCTTCTTTTATAACACGAAATAGAACCTGACGCCGTCGCTTGCCTGGCTTTTGAAACCACGGAATTTGTTCATCGTGAAATTAAGGTAGCGCTACTTGGCTCGCTGAAATTCTAGCCGCAGCTTTCCGTGATAATGTCCATTCTCACGCTGATCCGGCCCTTTGTTTCCCTGATAATGAGATTAGGGAAAAAACATCCAACCCTTTGAGATTTATATATCACCTCTCCGACGATGCGTCACTCTACCCTGAAAATACTTGAAATTACCCTGCTGATCCCACCATTTCAGGGAAAACAAAAAACCGTTAATCCCAAAAACCACGCATTGGGAATGGCGACCGTTATCTAGCCTGTTAGAAATCAGGATCGTTTGGACGTTATAGGCAGGTTTTTTTTGAGAAAATGGCCTAGCGGCCGACGCTGGTATAATTGAAGCCGCGTTTCTGGATGTCTTCCGGGCTGTAGATATTGCGCAGATCGACCATGATATCGCCGGCCATCACCGATTTTAGGCGTTCTGTATCAAGCGCCCGGAACTCGTTCCATTCGGTGATGATGACGATGGCATCAGCGCCCTCCGCGCACAGATACGGGCCGGAGGTGAACTCCACATCCTTGAGCATTTTCTCGGCCTCGACGATGCCCGCCGGATCATAAGCGCGGATTTTCGCACCGGCGTCCTGGAGAGCCGGAATGATGTCGAGCGACGGTGCTTCACGCATATCGTCCGTGTTGGGCTTGAAGGTCAGGCCAAGCACCGCAATCGTCTTGCCGGACACATCGCCGCCCATCGCCTTGACCACTTTCTTGGCCATGTCGTGCTTGCGCCGGTCATTGACCTCGACAGTGGTCTCGATCAGGCGCAGCGGCGTTCCGGCCTCCTGGGCCGTCCGTGTCAGGGCCAGCGTATCCTTGGGAAAGCAGGAGCCGCCATAGCCGGGGCCAGCGTGCAGGAATTTGCCGCCGATGCGATTGTCCAGACCCACGCCGCGGGCGACTTCCTGAACATTGGCGCCGACGCTCTCGCACAGATCCGCCATTTCGTTGATGAAGGTGATCTTCATCGCCAGGAAGGCGTTGGCCGCATACTTGATGAGCTCGGAGGTTCTGCGGGTGGTAAACAGGATCGGCGTCTCGTTGAGATAGAGCGGACGGTAAAGTTCGCTCATGACCTCGCGGGCGCGTTCATCTTCGGTTCCGACAACAACACGGTCCGGCCGCTTGAAATCGTCGATCGCCGCGCCTTCGCGCAGGAATTCCGGGTTGGAGACAACCGCAAAATCACCATCGGGCCGGGTTTCGCGGATGATCCGCTCGACTTCATCGCCTGTACCGACCGGAACGGTCGATTTGGTGACGATGACGGTATAGCCGTCCATCACTTCAGCGATTTCCTTCGCGGCCGCGTGCACATAGGACAGGTCAGCAAACCCGTCACCACGCCGCGAGGGCGTGCCCACCGCGATGAAGACCGCATCGGCTTCCTTCACCGCCTGGGTCAGGTCGGTGTCAAAGCTGAGGCGTTCCTCGCGGACATTGCGCTGGACCAGCTGATCGAGGCCGGGCTCATAGATCGGGATGCCGCCGGAACGCAGCATTTCCACCTTTTCCCGGTCCTTGTCGATACAGGTCACATGGTGGCCGAAATCAGCGAAGCAGGCTCCGGACACCAGTCCGACATAGCCGGTTCCAATCATGGCGACGCGCATGAGGCGTTCCTTCTTTTCGTGTTTGCAGACCGTCTAGCGATAAGGGGGCTGCGCGGTCAATGCGCAAGGCCTATTTCACTCCGGCCCGCAAGAGGTCGTGAATGTGCAGCAAGCCCACCGGCTTGCCATTTTCCAGCGCAAAAAGCTGGGTGATCTTCACATTGCCCGCCGTCATCTGGCGCAAGGCATCGGCGGCCAAAGTCGCGGGAGAAACGGTTTTCGGATCCCGCGTCATCACTTCGGTGACAGGCTGGTCGAGAAGGTCCGGTCCCATGTGGCGGCGCAGATCGCCATCCGTGATCATGCCGGATAGCGCGCCTTCTCCATTGCAGATACCGACGCAACCCAGACTCTTTGCGCTGATCTCGATCAGGGCCTCGCTCATCCGGGCATCATCACCGATCACCGGCAATTCCTCACCGCCATGCATCAGATCGCCTACCGTCGCGAGGGCCGCGCCCAGAGCGCCGCCCGGGTGATAGGTCTTGAAGTCCCGAGCCGTGAAGCCACGCGCCTCCAGCAAGGCGACAGCCAGCGCGTCGCCGAGCGCCATCATCAGAGTGGTCGAGGTGGTCGGCGCGCGCGTCTCGGCACAGGCTTCCGGCGCATCCGGCACAAGAAGCAGGTGATCGCTGGCTTTTGCCAGCGCCGAATCCGCGCCGCAGGTCATGCCGATCAGCGGCGTCCCGAAGCGGCGGCAATAGGCCATGATATCGCCGAGCTCACGCGTTTCGCCCGACTTGGAAAGCGCCAGGACTGCATCATCCGGTGTTATCATGCCCAGATCGCCATGACTGGCTTCCGTGGGGTGCACGAATTGCGAGGGCGTTCCGGTCGACGCCAGTGTCGCGGCGATCTTCCGGGCAACATGACCCGACTTGCCAACACCGGCGCAGATCACCCGGCCCTTCAACCCGGTCAGCATGGCGACTATGGTGGCAAACCCGTCATCAAGGCCGGCCGCCATCTGCTCCAGGCCTTCCTGCTCGAGGCGGATCACGCGCCGGGCCACATCCAGTGCACTTGTCTGGGTCATGCTCACTCCTGTTTCATCTCTGCCCATAGCAGACGGAGGGCATGGGCGGGAAGCCGTCAGACCAGACGGGCCACCGATTGCGCGATTACCGCACCGATTGCCTTGCTCCCCCAGACGCGGCGCGCTATGCGCTGATCAACAGATCCGGGAGCATTGAATGGCCAAGCTGGTATTGATCCGTCACGGGCAGAGCGAATGGAATCTGCAAAACCGGTTTACCGGCTGGGTAGACGTCAAATTGACCGCTGAAGGCGAGGCCCAGGCCCGCAAGGCCGGCCGGTTGTTGGCTGAAACCGGATTTGCCCCCAATTGCGCCTTCACCTCGGTGCTGACGCGCGCGATCCGGACCCTCTGGCTGACACTGGAGGAAATGGACCGGGTCTGGATTCCGGTCGAGAAAAGCTGGCGCCTGAATGAACGCCATTATGGCGGGCTGACAGGGCTCAACAAGGACGAGACCCGCGCCAAGCATGGCGATGAACAGGTCAAGATCTGGCGGCGCAGTTTTGACGTCCCGCCACCGGCCCTGGATGTCAGCGATGAGCGCCACCCGTCTCATGATCCGCGCTATACGGATCTGTCCCCTGATCAGCTGCCCGCCGCGGAATCCCTGAAGCTGACGCTGGAGCGGGTCCAGCCCTATTGGGAAAAGGAAATCGCGCCCCTGCTGGAAGCCGGCGAAGATGTTCTGGTAGTTGCCCATGGCAATTCGCTGCGGGCCATCGTGAAGCTGCTGTTCCAGATGAGTGGCGAGGACATTGTCGGGATCGAGATTCCGACCGGAAACCCGCTGGAGATCGGCATGGATGGCGCTGGCAAACTGCCGGTAACGGCACGCTATCTTGATCCCGACCGGGCGCAGCCTTTGCCGGCTATTCCTTGAGTGAGTTCAGTGATCTGAGATTCATGGATGCGGCCCTGGCGCTGGGCCGGTCCGGGCTGGGCACCACCGCACCCAACCCCTGCGTCGGCTGTGTGATTGTGAAGTCCGGAAGAGTCGTGGGCCGCGGCGTGACCGCGGCCGGCGGACGGCCACATGCCGAACGGGTCGCACTGGATGAGGCGGGCAAGGAGTCTCACGGCGCGACGGCTTATGTGACACTGGAACCCTGTGCTCATACCGGGCAGACACCGCCCTGTGCCGATGCGCTGGTCGAGGCCGGAATTGGCCGCGTCGTGATTGCTTGCACCGATCCTGATCCACGGACGGCTGGCCAGGGCATTTCCCGTCTTCAAGAGGTCGGAATCGAGGTCGTGACCGGTATCCGGCAGGCCGAAGCCGAACAGCATCATGCCGGGTTTTTCACCCGGTTGGGACAGGGGCGCCCGTTAATGGTGATCGACGGTAATCCGAAAGGGTATGATCTCGCTGTTGACAACTTTGGGCCAGGGGGCTTGCAGAACTGGCTAAAAAGCCCGCCGGTTCAAGAGCTTACGCGGGTCCGACTGATACCGGGTTCAGAAGCGGAAAAAGCGGCCATCGAGGCCAATATGGCGGATGCCATCGTCCCGGAATTGGACACCGGTCGTTAACCCGGAATCGGCATAATTTTCCTCGGTTTGTAGGAAAAGTCACCGGTCATGACGGATCGCAGCGTCCAATACAGGACACTCGACCAGGGGCAAGTCGACGAGATTTGCCGGCGTCACGAGTTGTTGTGGAGCGGCCGCCCCGGCGGGGCGCGCGCCGCCTTTACCTATTGCATCATGGACGGGCTGAACCTGTCCGGCCGCGATCTGTCAGATGCCGATTTCACCGGTGCGTCCCTTGTAGGGGCCGATTTGTCGGGCACGGTTCTCAATTCCGCCAGCCTCTACGGTGCCGACTTGCGGCGGGCCTGTTTGGCCGGCGCCTCGATGCGCCGGGCGGATATGCGTGGCGCCGCACTGCGTGGCGCCAACCTTCAAGGTGCGGATCTGTCAGAAACTGATCTTCGCGAAGGCACGATCGCCCAGGTCGACAAGGAGCGTGGCCTGACGGTCGTGAAACATCGCTCCCGCCCAGGCGAGATGACCATGGCGAATTTCCAGGGCGCCAACCTGTCCCGCTCGAAAATGTCCGGATCGACCGCCCAGAAGGCCGACTTCACCGATGCCGTCCTGCTGGGTGCACGCATGGTGCGGGCAAATCTGCGGGCGACGATCTTTGCGGGCGCCAATCTGGAAGGCGCCGACATGTCGGGTGCGGATCTGACCGATGCCGACATGACTGATAGCGTGCTGATCGATACCAATCTAACGATGGCACGGCTGGACAATTGCGACCGCACAGGCGCGCTGACCGATGATCCGGCAGGGCTGGAAATGCGAAAGCTGGACCGGCCTGTCGAAGAGATGATCGAGGACCACATACGCTGGTGTGCGACCGGCGGACGCGAAGGTCAGCCATCCTCTTTTGATGAAACTGATCTGCGTCCATTGAAGTCCCTCGCCGGAAAGACGCTGACCGCCTTCCACGCACGTGGCGCAACGCTCTACGGCCTGGACCTGGAAGGGGCGCAGCTGCAAGGCGCCAAGCTGGAACGTGCCGATCTGCGCATGACGTGCCTGCGCGGGGCGGATCTTCGCGGTGCCGACCTGACCGGGGCGCGTCTGAACAATGCCGATCTGCGCGATTGCAAGCTGGGCCCGCTTTTGCTGGACAAGGACCGGCTTCTGCCGGCCTCCCTGGCCGCCGCAAAAGTGCGCTATTCCGATCTCACCGGGGCGGATCTGCGCCATGTGAAAGCAACCGGGGCGGACTTCTCCTATTCATCGCTCTACGCCGCCGATGTCCGGCACGCCCTGTTTTCCGGTTCCTGTTTCACCGGATCGCGTCTCTCGAACAATTTCCTGGGCGATGTTGACGACGCGGAAGGCGCTGTCGATCTCTCCGCCGCCTGAGCAAAGAAAAACGCGCGCCTGAAGGGGCAGGCGCGCGTTCCTTTTTACTGCGTCAGGCCTCAGGCCGCTTTCGACTTGCCGCCCTCAATCACCTTTCGGCTCTTGCCCGACGTCTGGCCGATAGCAATCCGGCGCGGCTTGGCGCTCTCCGGAACCTCGCGGCGCAAGCTGACAGACAACAGACCGTTTTTCAGTTCAGCCGTATCAACGACAACATGATCGGCGAGATGGAAGCGGCGCTCGAAAGCGCGCTCGGCGATCCCGCGATAGATGTAGTTCGGGCCGTCCTCATCCGACTTGGCTTCCTTGCGGCCGGAAATGGTCAGCACGTTTTCATGAACTTCAACGGAGAGGTCCTCTTCACCGAAGCCGGCAACGGCCAGCTCGATCCGGTAGTCATCCTCGCCAAGCTGTTCGATATTGTAGGGCGGAAAACCCGCCGAAGGGTCCGTCTTGGACGCCGAGTCAATCATGTTGGCGAGACGGTCAAAGCCCACGATCGAGCGGTAAAGGGGTGAATAATCCAAGGTTCTCATTTGCTTATCCTCCTGTGAAGCGACAAGTTCAAACCCGGTCATGAACCTTCCTGACCGAGCCGGTTTCCGCGACCATTCGCCCGCCTTCAAGGCCGGGCCTGGCCGCGCACAGAACCCTTCATGGCATCCTGCCCGATTGACATGGGTATGCATTGCCGCGCTTGCAAGAGGTGCGCTGACCCATTAGGCGTATAGCCTGTAGGGGCAGGAAATTCGGGAGATTCCAATGCTGCGTTTTGGCCTGGTTGTTACAGGTTGTTTGGTACTGGCCGCTTGTGGTGGCGCTGTAGACGAAACGGCGGATGAAACCACCGAAGCACTTCCGACAAGCGAAGTTGCGTCCGGGGTGGCGGAGGTCGCCGAAGAAGCTGCCGGTCCGGAAACCGGAACGCTCGAATGGGCACTGGCTGGCGAATGGCGCGGCGAGAATGCCAGCCGGGATTCATACCGGCATCCGGCCGAAACGCTGGCCTTCATGGAGATAGACCCCTCCATGACCGTGGTCGAGATCTGGCCAGGCGGCGGCTGGTACACTGAAGTGCTCGCGCCCTGGATCAATGCCAATGGCGGCACCTATGTAGCCGCACATTTCCCGGCCGACAGCGCCAGTGCCGCCCGTCAGCGAAGCCGTGCGGCATTCGAAGACCGCTTTCTCGGCAACGACGTGTTCGGCGATATCGTGATACGTGACTGGGGCCCGGCGGAGGGAGAGTTGGGAGAACCCGGTTCGGCCGATGCCGTTCTGACTTTCCGCAATGTTCACAACTGGATGCGCGGTGGTTTCACCGAGCGGGCGTTCACTGAATTCTACGATGTTCTGCGTCCCGGCGGCGTTCTTGGTGTCGTTGAACACCGCCTTCCCGACACACGCGAACAGGATCCGATGGCGGGCTCCGGCTATGTCCAGGAGGCCTATGTGATCGCGATCGCGCAGGAAGCGGGCTTCGAACTGGTCGCGACAAGCGAAATCAACGCCAACCCGCTGGATACCGCCGATCACCCGAATGGTGTCTGGACTCTGCCACCATCAAGAAACGGTTGGGAAGAAGAGGGCTTTGACAGCGCCCCGTTCGAAGCGATTGGCGAAAGCGACCGGATGACGCTTCTGTTCCGCAAACCGGTCAGCGATCCGGTCCCTGAAGCAGAGTCCGCCAGCGAAGACTAGCTGACCAGCAGGGCAAGCGTCTCCGCGTGCAGCGATGAATTGGCGGCGGCGACCAGTTGACCGGTGGTGAAATCGTCATTGCCCTGCCAGTTGGTAATGACACCACCGGCCGCCCTGACGACCGGCACCAGAGCATGCAGGTCATAGAGATTTAGTCCGCTTTCAACGACCAGATCAATGCCGCCCGCCGCCAGCAAGGCGTAGGCATAGGCATCCATGCCATAGCGGGTGAGCCGCACCTTTGACCTGATCTTGCCGAAAGCGTCGCGTTCATTGTCGCGGAAAAGGTAAGGATCAGTGGTCGCGAGAATAGCGCTGTCCAATGACGGAATTCCGGATGTCCGCAATAGTGATTTCTGCCCGTTTACGGACAAGTCCGCTGACCCGCCGAACCCGGAAAAGCGTTCTTTTGTATGAGGTTGGTCGATTACGCCGAGAACCGGCTCTCCATCGAATGTCAGAGCAATCAGGACACACCATGTCGGCGTGCCGGCAATAAAGCCGCGCGTTCCGTCGATCGGATCCAGTGTCCAGGACCAGCCATTGCGGCTGGGCAGGACCGGGAATTCCTCACCCAGAATGCCGTCGCCCGGGCGCTCGGCCGCGATCAGGTCACGAATGGCCTGTTCTGCAGCGCGATCGGCAATGGTGACGGGATCAAAGCCGGTCCCGGCCTTGTTCTCGACATCTGTATTATTGCGGAAGTGAGGGAGGATGGCGGCACCGGCTGCATCAGCCAGCCGGTGCGCAAAAGCGAGTTCGGTTTCCAGATTGCGGCCATTCATGCCGCTGGACTATCAGGCCCTGACGGGCCTGTCAGCCAGGGAAATCAAGCCGCATCATTGGCCGGTTCGGACGGTTCGAGCGATTTGGCCAGTTCAAGAAGCCGCTTTCGAGGCCGTTCGCCAAGGCGGTAGTAGGCCCGCACAAGGTCCATCGTCTCTTTCTGCGAGAGAATGTCGGCCGCCATGGCGTCGGAGTCCTCGTCGTTTTCCTCTTCTATGGCCAGGCCGTCATAGAAATACTGCGCCGGGACATCGAGCGATTGCGAGAGCTCGAACAGGCGGGAGGCGCTAACGCGGTTGGCACCACACTCGTATTTCTGGATCTGCTGAAAGCGGATACCCACTGATTCAGCCAGTTGTTGCTGGGTCAGTCCCAGCAAACGGCGGCGGCGGCGCAGCCGCTTGCCGATATGAAAATCAATTTCGTTTGTCATTCTGCCGGCTCCGATTTTCGCTTCATCACCCAGCGTCCCCTTGACGCTTTCGCGTTAGAGGGGAGCAAGGGGCATGCCGAACCCGTGCCGATAGGCTTATTTACTCTAATATAATGATTTAAATACGGATTTCAGACCAGTCCGAATTCGCCAGACCGGTGAGAACGTTCGTGAGAATGGTTCGTGTCGCGGGAAACGTCCCGGAACGGGTCACCGATTCCTCATCCAGGTAGAGCCCGCGGTTAATCTCGATCTGGATGGCGTGCCGGTTCTGAGCCGGCTTACCATAGAATGCGGTTGTATAGCCCCCCGCATAGGGGCGGTTGCGCCGCACCGATAGTCCCGCATCCCGGAAAGCCGTTTCCAGGCGCGACATGATGAGGGGGTTACAGGACGTGCCATGCCGATCGCCGAGAACAATATCAACACCGCCTGCTGCCGCAGCCGGCATGGAGTGCACGTCGATCAGGATGCCCAGGCCGAAGACATCACAGGCGGCCTTGAGCTCGACATCGATGGCTCCGTGATAAGGTCGGTAATAGGTCGCGATACGGCGCCGGCCTTCAGCGACAGAGAGACGCGCTGAATAAAGCGGCCGGCCATCCGCACTGATCCGCGGCACAACACCCAGACCGGCCTGGACATGCGGCGTCTCTCCCGCCCGTGTCTGCTCGAGGTCAGAAAACAGGGCACTGTCCAATTCGCGCGTGGACCGGTTGGGATCGATGAAGACTCGCGGAAACGGCGCCAGAATTGTTGTGATCCCGGCCAGGGGCGCCTCGTCTATCAGGAGGTCGACATAGGCATCCTCCGACCGGCGCAGGGCGTTGAGCGGCAAGGCTGCCTGCGCGATCAGGTCCGGTGGATAGGTGCGGCCGCTGTGCGGAGAGGCGACCAGCAAGGGCGTGCGCTGCCGGTCCGGCCGGTGAACAATCACGGGCTCGTCAATCCGCGCGATCACCGCCGGAGCGGAATCCATTGCCGCAAGCGGCTGGGGCGAACCTGCTGAGGTCATTTCCGCACCATGGCGTCAGCTGCAAGATGTATCAACCGTAAGCGCCGCGTTCAGCGGGTTTTTACCTTAATGGGTTAGAGGTGGAGTCTGAAACATGAGGGTGGAGAGTGCCAGATGGCGAAAATCCTGCTTGCGGAAGATGACGGCTCAATGCGCGACTTCCTGGCAAAGGCGCTGAAACGCGCCGGACATGATGTGGTAGCCTGCGCCGATGGCGATGAGGGCATGTCGGTTTTTGAAGCCAATCAGGATCAGTTTGATCTCTTGCTGACCGATATCGTGATGCCGGGCATTGACGGGATCGAACTGGCGCGCCGTGCCGCTGAACTGGTGCCGGGGCTGAAGATCATGTTCATCACCGGTTTTGCCGCCGTTGCTCTGAACCCGGGCTCCAGCGCTCCGACCAATGCCAAGGTTCTCTCCAAGCCCTTCCATCTGCGCGAGCTGGTGGACGAGGTTGACCGCGTGATGGCGGCCTGATCACAGGCGAATTGACCAACAAAAAAGGCCCGCTCGAAAGAGCGGGCCTTTTGCGTTGGAACCAAGCCGGTGCTAGCGGGCCGGGTTCTGGTCTGTCGGCATGCCGCATTCATTCGCCAGCCAGCCGGTGAGCTCTGTAAAGAGCGTGAGCTGGTTGTCGAAGTTCAGCGTATTGGAAAAGTGGTCCGCATCCGGCAGTTCGACATAGCGGTGCGGGACATTATTCCGTTGCAGCGCATTGATCATGTACTGGCTCTGGTATTGCGGAACACGCTGGTCCACCTCGCCGTGAATGATCAGCAGCGGGATGCGGACATCCTCTGCAAACTCGTTCGGCGACATGCCGGCATAGCCCTCCTCGATCAGCTCGCGCTGGATCGGGCTGCCACCGAAATCGCGCTGGATGATGTCGAGATCGGACACGCCGGCCCCGGCAATAGCGCAATTATAGACCGGTGGCTGGCGAACCGCCGCCGCAAAGGCGGCATAACCGCCATAGGACCAGCCGAACATGGCGACCTGGTCGGGATCGGCTAGGCCCTGCTCGACGAGGTAACGCACACCATCATCCTTGTCGTCGGACATGGTGATGCCCCACTGCCCCCAGCTGGAAAGCCAGTGGTCGATACCGTAACCCTGCGAGCCGCGGTATTGCGGCTGCAACACCATATAGCCCCGATTGGCCAGAACCGAGACCCATTCATCATAGGCCCGGGTCTCGCTGACCCAAGGTCCGCCATGCGGCACAACCACCAGCGGATAGGGGGCCTGGCCGAAGGGTGGCAGTGTCAGGATGCCCGGGATCTGCCGGCCATCGCGGGCCGTGTAGGTGATAAACTCCTCACGGCCGAGCGCGGCATCGATCAGTTGCGGATATTCGCGGCCGATGACGACCGGTTGGCCATTGGCGATGTAATAATAGACGCCCGGCTCTTGCGAGGACTGCGAGAAGACCATCATCTGCGCGCAATTGTTCACGCAGTCATAGACGGTATTCCGTGTATTCGGGAAAGCCGCGTCAACCATGTTCTGGATCTCGGCAGCGCGCTCGCTGATAAAGGCGCGGCGCAATTCACCATCGGCGTAGAAGACAAATCCAGCCAGTTCCGGTTCGCGATCTGTGTCAGGCTCGAAGAATGCGCCGAGAATATCGACATCGTCGCGCTGATAGATGGTGCGGATGATCTCGCCCGTATTCATGTCCATGATGTGGGCGCCGATCGTATTCTCGCCATTATGGGCGAGGACGTAAGCGCGGCTTGAATCATCGGGATCGAAGCCCACGACATTGATCCCGTAATCGCCGTACTCGGCATAGTCGTTCAAGGACCAGCTCATGACTTCCTGCCAGTCCGGATCCTCCGGATCCGGGCGCCAGAAATAGGTGACGGTCTGGGTGCCGCGGTCGAGCTCGCTGGCAAATCTGGGATTGCCCTGCTGGTCGAGATCATAGCCACCGAACCGGGCGTTAGCCCGGAGAATTCGGCTTTGGCGGCCGGTGCGGATATTGTAGCGGTAGAAATCCGGGTATTGCAGGCGGGCGATCGATTCACCTTCCAGCCGGTCATTATAGTTATACCCGGCGGTCCGGATAATCATGTAATCGGGATCGCCCCACATGATCCGCGCAATGCTGGTATCATCATTCAGCTCGCGGAACCCGCCGCGGCCGGTGCGGTGCACGATGGCCCGCTTGGTTTCATAGACGCCCTGGTTGACGCCTTCGATGGCGTCGCGGACCTGCTGGCGGAACGAGACCCAGAGATAATCCGGCGAAATCCAGGAGACTCCGGTGATTTCCATCCGTTCGGCGCCCAGTCGGACCGGGTTTCCGGTCAGATTATCGGTTTCACGAACCTCGATGATGTAATTGCCATCACGCGCCGTCAGGCGGCGCATGACGATATGTTCGCCGTCCGGAGACAGCGCCACGTCATCAACGGCCTGATAGGTCGCAAAATACTCCAGCGGGACGACTTCGCCCTGCGCTTCAACAGAAGCGGCCGACGCCATGAGGGCGATGCCGGCAAGCGCTAATACGCGGGTCATTACACAACTCCATGCCCATCCAAGTCGATGAAAATACTAGAGCGGCACCGCGGCAAAAATCAAAGGTTTTACGCGCCTCGATCTGACAAACAGGCAAAGAAAAGCGGCGGCTCCCGAAGGAACCGCCGCCCATTTCCGTTTCCGGTCTCTTTCGAGACTAGAAGCGCTTGGTCACACCGAAGAACCAGCGACGACCCGGGACGTCGTAGCCGACACCCAGCGGGAAGTTGCGGATCGAGAAGACGCCTGCCGGGTCAACCAGCTGCGGGTCTTCGTCGAACACGTTCTCGAGGCCTACGTTGATGATCCAGTCGTTCGGCGTCCAGGTGATGGATGCGTTGTGAACGTAGTAGTCATCCGTGTAGTAGACCGGCGTACAATCGTTGGTCAGACAGGTCACACCCGAGGCCGTGCCCGGATTGTTCTCCTCGCCACCGCCGATATAGCGGGTGAACCAGGAGAAGCGCCAGTTGCCACGATCGATGGACGTACGGACGTTACCGGTCCAGTTCGGGGACTCGGTTTCACCAGCATTGTCGTCGATCGAGCCCAGAACGTTGAAGATCTGCTCGTTCAGGCGCGTGGCACGAACGTCAACCGTGACGCCGTAGCTGGCACCGAAGAGCGACCAGTCATCCTGGAAGACCATGTTGAAGTCGGCACCCTTGGCGGTGATCGTACCGATGTTGATGAACGAGCCATCAATCAGCGAGATGAAGCCGTTGTTATCACGCTGGATACGACCGCAGAAGGCCGAGCTCAGACCCGGATTGTTGCTGTAACAATCGCTGATGATGAAGCCGGCAGACGGCTCTTCGATCGAGTCCGACACAACAATGTCGAAATAGGTCACCGCGAAGCGCAGATCGAAGGCATCGAACCAGGGCTGTTCAGCCACGATACCGAAGGTCTGCGAGATCGAGGTCTCCGGATTCAGCTGGGTGGTACCACCCGTCAGGATCTCGGTCGAAACCGCGAGCGAGGTCCGCTGCGGGTTCAGACCCAGGCTGAGCGGGTCGAGGCCCTGTGCCCGGCAGTTGTCCAGAACGATCTGGGTCCGCGGATCCGGCTGAGTCGGGTCCAGGATCTGGTTGGCCGGGTTGGTCGGATCCGGAACACGCATGCTGTTCGGAACAATACACGGGTCAGCGACCGAGCCGAAGCCCGTGGCACCAGCCAGGAATTGCTCGCGAGCATTCGGCGCGCGATAGGACGTACCATAAGAACCCCGGAAGGAGAGCCAGTCATTCGGACGGTACACACCCTTCACAGAGTAGGTGAAGTCCGAACCGTAATTGCTCTCGTCCGTGTAACGGCCGGAGAGGTTGAAGGTCAGCTCTTCGGCGAAACGACGGCCGCTGATCGGCGTCAGTTCGGTTTCGAAGAAGTACTCCCACAGGTGACGGCGGCCAACGGCGCCGCGGTCGGAAGCACGGTGCTGGATCAGACCCAGAGCACGGACGTCATCCGCGTTGGATTCCAGGGCGTCTTCACGCCACTCGAAGCCGAGGATGAGCGGAACTTCCATGCCGAAGATCGTGCCCAGACCGCCGGAGAAGATACCGGTGACCATGGTTTGCTCGACGATCGTCATGTTGGTTGCCGGCGCAAACAGGTAGTCGGCTTCGGCTTGCGAGAAGTAACCGCCACCTTCCTGGTAGAGTTGCGGGCTGAACATGTTGACCGGCACACACTGCCAGCCATTCGAGTACGGCGCGCCGCACGAATACGTGCCGGTTACAGGATCGTAGGTCGTGGTGTTAATGGATTCCGCCAGGCGGGCTTCATGCACACCCTGGAAGCTCTGGAAACCGCGCGAACGGGCATACGAACCGGACAGGTCATAGTCCCAGCCGTTGAAGAACGGCAGATCGCCACGGAAACCACCGACGAAGCGGAACTGGTCAAGATCCGTCGACTGTTCGTCACGGTCGCCGCGGACGCGGACGATCGCGAGCGAGCGGGAGAAGATCGGCGCAGCCGCGTCCGGAATACCGAACAGGGTGAAACAGTTCACACCGGTCGGGTTCGTCACGTTGTTACACGGGTTGAACGGGTTGGATGCCGGCACGCTCGGGAAGAAGAACGGCGTTTGCGACCGGATGTAGGACTGACGGTTGGCAAACAGTGCTTCGTAGTAAACGGCCGTGTTGGAGCCCCAATCAATATCGTGCTCACCATAGGAGTAGATATTGTAGTTCTGGGCTTCCGGAATGAAGTCCGCTTCGCGCGCAGCTTGCGAAGCGTTGTAGTTCCAGAACGGATCATAATAGTCGAAGTCAGCCGTGGTGTTACCCGTCGACGGGCTCCACGGAACACCGCCACCCAGGGTGGATTCAGACCAGCCCGGAATACCGATATTGGTCATGCCCGGCGTCCAGTAAACCGAACCGAAGCCGGCAATCGACATACGGTTGATCAGGGACAGGGTACAATCACCCCAGTTCTGGCCCATGCCGTTCAGTGCCGTGAGGTCCTGGTTCCGGATGGAGCCATCAGCCTGGACTTCGATATTGCGCTGACAGCGTGCGGTGAACGGGCGGTCCTGGTACTGGATGCGCTGACGGTCGGTATATTCGAAGGCAAAGCCTGCGAAACCACGGTCGGAGTTGATACCCCAGGCACCCGAATAGTTGTTTTCCTGACCGAAACCGTCCGGCTGTTCACGGCGGTACTGGAACTCGAACCCTTCGAAGTCGTTGCGCAGGATAACGTTTGCCACACCGGCCACGGCGTCAGAACCGTAGATCGAGGAGGCGCCGTCCAGCAGCAGGTCGAAACGTTCAACGATGATACCCGGGATCACCGTCAGGTCCGGTGTCGTCGGAGCGCCACCGATACCGGCCGGCGACATGCGGCGGCCATTGACGAGAACCAGGGTCCGCTCCGGGTCGAGACCGCGCAGGTTGACCTGCACAGAACCCGGGCCGTTGTCGAGCACAAAGCCGATGAAGCTCTGGTCGATCTGGAAACCCGTGGATTGCGATTGCGCCAGCAGGATTTCCTGGGCGTTCACGAGACCGATTTCGCGGGATTGCTCACCCGAAATCGTCTGGATTGGCGAAATGGAGGTGAACTCCGAGCGACCAATACGAGAACCCGTAACGAGAACGGTATCCTCTTCTTCGTCTTCCTCGGCTTGATCAACCTCATCTACAGCGTCCTGAGCGAACGCCGGCGTTACGGTCAGGCCCGCCGCAGCGAAACCTGCCAGAATGGTAGAGCGCAGAAGACGCTCGCGATCCCAGAAACTGCTCACTGTCATACCCCTTCATGACTTATCTAATTTGGCTTGCCCTGAAATCGGAAGACGCCAAGACAAACGCGCACAGCCGGAAAGTGGCTACTTTCCTGATCGCACTATCGCCGCCGCCCTCAGTCTCGTAAAGCGTGTGCCCCATCTTCGCCGCATTTCCGCCCCGTCTGTTGCATAAAAGTCATACGGCCTTCAGGGCCCTGTCATTTTCAGCGGGAATGAAGCTTTGGCTTGCGTCCCGCCAGCACCGGCGCTAAGAGCCCTGCTCCCTTAGATGGACGGGCGCGTAGCTCAGCGGGAGAGCACTACGTTGACATCGTAGGGGTCGCTGGTTCAATCCCAGCCGCGCCCACCATTTCTTTCAGACTAAACAGTGACTTGCCGCCAAGGCTGCGGATGCCGCATTGGTTCATGGTTGAAGATGCCTATCTTGACGGCCTGATCAGGGAGAAGTGCTGACATGTCCGACGCTCTTACGCGCCAGCTCGATGAGATTTCCGACCCGGCAACCGGCAAGGGGCTGCAGACGGCCGGACGGCTGGATGGCGTTGCCGTCAGCAATGGCGTGGCAACAATTGTGTTGAAAACCCAGCCCGGTGAAGATGTCAGTGCGCTGAAAAAAGACATCGAGGCCTGCGCGCTCCGCGTGAATGACGTCGACCGGGTAAGAATCATCACCACGCTGCAGCGGCCGGCATCGGGTGCAGGCGATGCCCCTCAGGGACAGGGCGGGCCGCAGGCCGATCCGCGGCAGGCCAGCCCCAAAGCTCCCAAGCCCGCAGACCTTGTCATTGCCGTCGCCGCCGGCAAGGGCGGCGTTGGCAAATCGACGGTCGCGGCCAATCTGGCAGCGGCGTTGACCAAGGCCGGCAAGCGCGTGGCGATTCTCGATGCCGACATTTACGGCCCGTCCGTGCCGCGCCTGTTAGGCCTGCAGGACACGATGGGCCTGAAGAAAACCGACAAGGGCATTGAACCGGCCAGGGCGCACGGCGTCAGCGTTGTTTCCATGGGCTTTCTGACCAAGCCCAACCAGCCTGTGGTCTGGCGCGGCCCGATGATCCAGGGGGCGATCCAGCAATTTCTCAATGAAACCGATTGGGGCCAGCCCGATGTTCTGATCATCGACATGCCACCGGGAACCGGCGATGCCCAGCTGGCGATCGCCCAGACGCTGGCCATTGATGGCGCCGTCATCGCCTGTACGCCTCAGGACCTGGCGCTGGATGATGCACGCAAGGCCATGACCATGTTCGAAAAGACCCACACGCCGATTCTCGGCCTGATCGAGAATATGAGCGTTTTCCTGTGCCCGCATTGCGGCGAGCCGAGCGAGATTTTCGGACATGGCGGCACCCGCGCCGAGGCCCAGACCATGGGCGTCCCCTTCCTTGGCGAGATTCCGCTGACTATCGAATTGCGCGAGCGGTCCGATACGGGCCGGCCGGTCGCGTTTGACGACGGACCGGTGGCCGACGCTTTCGCGCGCGCCGCCGAGGGCGTGCTGGCGTCTGCCAGCGAGGCTCGCAAGGCGGCACCGGAAATCGTGTTCTCGGACTAGGCGAGATCCCAACCCACCGGGGCGACGCCGCCTGGAGCATCCAGTCCGAAAACCTGTTCCAGGGTTTGCGGGCCGAGCGCGTCTTCCGGCGGTCCATCCGCGACGATCCGGCCCGCATCGATGACGATCACCCGGTCAGAGAACCGGCTGACAAGGGGCAGGCTGTGTCCGGCAAAAACCACGCAAGCGCCGGATTTTGCCTCACTGGCCATCAACTCCATGATCTTCAGTTGATGCCGGGGGTCGAGCGCGGCTCCCGGCTCGTCCAGCAAAAGCGTGCTGGCTTGGGTCGCCATCGCCCGTGCCAGCAACAGCCGGGCCCGCTCGCCGGAGGACAGCTCATTGAATGGCCGATCACCAAGATGCGCGGTTTCAGTCTGCTGCATGGCGCGATCGACGGCCTTCCGATCTTCTGCGCTTGATCCGGTCAGTGGCTTGAGGAAAGGGTGCCGGCCCAGTTCCACAATGCGGCGCGCGAGGAGTGGCCAGGCCGGCTGGGCATCAGCCGGCAGATAGGCGATCCGCCGGGCCCGCTCCCGAATGGCGAACCGGGACAGATCAACACCCTGCAGCCGGACTTCCCCGCTGGCAGGCGATAGCTGGCCGGCCAGCGTGCGCAGCAGCGTCGACTTGCCCGCGCCATTGGGTCCGACCAGAGCCGTAACCTCTCCGGCACGAATCCCGAGACCCTCAATGCTCAGAACCTGCCGGCGGTCATAGGCACAGATCAGCTGATCCAGGATCAGATGTGCGGTCATGGCGACACCCTCCCCATTCGCCGGATCAGGTGGAAGAAGAATGGCACACCCAAAAGCGCCGTCATCACGCCGAGATAGAGCGGCGTGCCGTCGCCCGAAATCAGCCGCGTACCGGCATCGGCGAGGATCAGCAGAACGCCGCCGCCCAGCGCCGAGGGTACAAGCAGGCGAGAGGGTTGATGATCAACGAGCGGACGCAGGAGGTGCGGCACCACAAGGCCGACAAATCCGATCGCGCCGGCAATGGAGACCGCTGCCCCGACGGCCAGGGCCGTCCCCAGCACCAGCCGGATCTGCACGCTTCTGAGATTAACGCCGACCGCGCGCGCCGCCTCCTCTCCCAGAGACAGTGCGTCCAGATCGCGGGCCGTCGTCATCAGGATCACTCCGCCCAGCGCGACCAGAGGTGCGGCCAGCTGCACTTCGGTCCAGCTGGTATTGCGGAGCGATCCCATCAGCCAGTAGGCGATCTCCGACAGGGCCCAGGGGTTGGACGAGAAATTCATCGCCAGTGCCACCAGCGCATTGGCGAGTGCGCCAACCGCAACGCCCGACAGGATCAGCATGGTCGCGCTGGCCCCGCGCCCGGAAACCAGAAGCAGCAAACCGCCACCCAGCGCTGCACACAGTATCGCCAACACAGGCAAGGCCAGCGCGGACAGGGCAGAGAGCCCGAAATAAAGCGCGGCGACAGCACCCAGCCCGGCGCTGGACGACACACCAATCACGCCCGGATCGGCGAGCGGATTGCGAAAATAGCCTTGCAGCGCAGCACCGGACAGGCCCAGCGCCGCCCCGACGATAAGGCCCAGCAAAAGCCGCGGCAGACGTAATTCCATCAGGATCAGCCATGCTGATGGCTCACCGTCGAGACCATCCAGAATTGGAAACCCGCCTGCGAAAAGCCCCACGGCGAAGGCGCCCAGCAGCGCCAGCACAAGCCCCGTGATCAGCCGGACATCCGTCATGAGCCCGGCTCCAGATTATCCAGCGCTTCGGCAATGGCTTCGGCGGCGTCGATCAGATCTGGCCCGGCGCACGACCAGGCCGACGCCGGAATGTCGATGCGTGGCCGGCCCTGTAGCAGGCGGCGATAGGCGGAGTGACGGCGCCCTATGTCGGAGCGCGTCTGGTACCCGTCAATGAAATAGCTGGTCAGGACAACATCCGGATCGATTCGGAAGGCCCATTCCGCTTCCGCCGGCAGCCAACCCTCGGCACCGGCCTCTGCGGCGGCGTTACTGCCGCCAGCCGCCCTGATGGCGGTATCGACCAGCGTGTTTGCCCCCGCTGCGCCGCCGGTGACGCTGAGATAGAAGACAGAGGGCGCCCATCCCCTCGTCTCGGCGCGCGCAGCCAGGGCTGCGCGCCGCTGACCGATGTCTTCCCGAAGCGCTGCGGCTCTGTCTGGCCGTTCGACGGCTTCGCCCAGGGCTCTAAGATTAGCGTCAACGATCTGCCAGTCCTCGCCCCAGCCCAGTTCGATATGCGGTATCCCGGCCCGGTCCAGGAAATACCCGGCGTCACCTGCCCCGGCCGGCCCGAACACGACGAGTTCAGGCGCCAGAGCCATCAGGCGCTCGGCATCATGGCTGGCGCGCGGCAGTTCGAGCGCCCAGCCCGGCGCGCCGGATACTGGCTGGCCCGCCTGCCAGGACACAGCAGCAATGGCCTCGCGATCTGCCAATGCAAAGACATAGGCGTCGGCGCACAGATCCGCCGAAACAATGCGGGACGGACCATCGGCGCTAGCGGCCGAGGCGCACGCCCACAAACAGGCCGCGGCCCTCAGATGCATAGCCATAGACATCAATGGCCTCCTCATCGGTCAGATTGGTCGCTCTGGCGTAGAGCTCGACATTGTCCCGGACGCGCCAGGCGAGGCGCGACGAGACCAGCGTGTAAGCCGGCAATTCGACCGTATTATAGGTTCCAAAATCGGTATCCAGCTGGGCACTGGTATGATCGGCAGCCAGACCTGCCCGCCATCGGCCCGATGTCGATACCCAGGCAAGCGACACACTGCCCGTGGTCTCCGGGCGCCGCAGTTCCAGTGCCCCGTTTTCCCGTGTGTCAAGAAATGTCGCCGAGCCATAGAGGCTCAAGCCTGCCCCCAGATCCACATCCCCTCCGAATTCAAATCCTGATCGTTCCGAGCGGCTCATACGGTTGCGCGCCGTTGCGGGTAACACCATGAAATCAGTGTATATCTCATCACGCAGCTCGGACCGGAACCATGTTGCGGAGACCCGCGCTATGTCGCCAAAAGCCTGGTCCCAGCCGATTTCCCAGCCTTCGGACCGTTCCGGCCGGAGATCGGGATTGCCAGCGAAAATGCCGGGATAATAGCCGAATAGCTCATAGATCCCCGGATTCTTGACCCCTTCGCCCCAGCTGGCACGGACCCGGCCGCCTATCGTCGCGAACAGCCAGGCGCCGCCAGCCCGCCAGGTAAGGGCATCCTCGAAGCGCTCATTCCAGTCCTGCCGGGCCGAAACCGACAAACGCCAGGGGCCGCGTTCGAGCCGGTAGTCCGCGGCCAGTGCCGTATTGCGGATTGTCCGGGTCTGGTTGGAAAAGGCCCGGACGCCCGCATAGCTGTCAAACGCCTCCTCTTCACGCTCGAGAAGTCCCGTCAGGCGATGAGCCATTGCGCCGGATTGCCATTCCAGCGTCGGCTGATACCAGACCCGGAACCGGCTGGCTGCGGTGGAGGCGATGAAAATACCGGCATCATAGGTCTCCAGCCGGTCTGAAGAGACACTGGCTGCGAGATCATGCCGGAGGCCGGCGCGACTGGAGGTCAGCACGGCGCCGACAGCTGTTTGCTGGCCAGCGCTGGTCTGGCTTGTGTTGTTAAGCAAGCCATTGAAATCAGAATCGGAATCAAATTCGCTTTCAAAATCTGCAAATCGTGCAGCCCATTGAATCGACTCATGTTCCGAGACCTCATAGCGGCCTGTTGTCGAGGCGAAATAGCGGGAAAAGCCGTCTTTTTCGCCTCCCTGCCCGGAGATATCGAAGCCTTCGGAATCCATCGCGGAGAAAGCCACTCCGCCCGACCATCTCCCATCGCGTCCCGATGCCTGAGCTCCAAGGAAACTTGTGCCGAATGAGCCGGCCTCGAGCTGGATGCGCCCCGCGTCCTGTCCGGTTGAGCCGGCTGTGCGGATATTGATGACGCCGCCGATCGCATCCGGGCCCCAGAGCGCGGATTGTTCACCGCGCAGCACTTCGACGCGCTCAACACCAAAGCCTGGTGCCCGGGCGAAATCATATCCGCCGGTCAGCGGCACGGACGCCTCTAGTCCGTCCATCAGGACAAGGACATGATTGGCCTCTGATCCGCGAACCCGCAAATCCGTCAATCCACCGGGGCCTCCGGACCGCGATACCGCCATGCCAGGCAGCGATCTCAGCGTATCGGCTAGACTGGTGTGACCGCGCAGTTCGATATCGGTTTCGTCGACCAGGCTGGTGGCCGAGCTGATATCCTCCACGGCAGCCGGTATCCGTCCGCCAATCACAATGACGGTATCCTGTGTGTCCTGCGCGTACGCGCCGGACGACACCAGTAGAGCGAGTGCCAGACTTCGCCCATGCAGGACCTTCAAGGTCATGTTCACAACTCCGTTTTCGGCCGGGCGCTCGCCGGGCCGGGTTTTCAAGGAGTCGCTGCAAACGGATGTACCGCGCCGATCCTGCGTGACCCCGCACAGACGGACGAGCGACAGCACAGGCAAGTCTTCCGGCTTACGGGTCAATGCGGGCTTCACGTCTTCCCGGCTTTCACCAGTGACATTTTGTGAAGCCGCTCGCCGCTTACGGCTGCGGGCACAGCGGGGGACTTTCACCCCTCTTCCAGATTAATCCCTTGCGGGAACCTGTACTGGTGGGGTGCTTATCGCGGGATAGCAGTTTTGCCTAGAGGCCAGCGCGGGCAAGGCGCTTTTCGAACTCGCGCAGCTTGGCTCGGGCCTTGCGCCATTCCCACCACAGGAAAAGGATTTTCGGCCCATCGACCAGATAGCGCTTCCACATGCGGCGGGGTTCCTGCGCCAGACGGTGCAGCCATTCCAGACGCGAGCGCTGCATCCATTTCGGAGCGCGGTCGGCCTTTCCGCCAAGAAAATCGAGCGAGGCGCCGACGCAAAGACCAATGCCTGTGCAGTCCCCACGCTCAAGGCAGGCCTCTGCAATCATTTCCTGCTGGGGGGAGCCGACACACAGGAAGACGAAGCGTGACGGATTATCCGCGACGAATTGAGCGCATTCAGCAATGGCTTCAGGATTCTTGCGCAGCCCCATGGGCGGCTCATGCCAGCGGACATCCCGCAGGCCGTAACGGGCCTTCACATTCTCGACGACTTCGCGACTGCCGCCAATAATCGTCACCGGCTCGTGGCGCATAACGACATTGTTGAACAGGGTTTCGGTGAGATCAGACCCTGGCGTGACATCGACATCCTCTCCTGACAGCGAAGCGATGAGTTCGAGCACGCGGCTGTCGCATACCGTCAGCCAGGCCTGCGCATAAAGGGGGGCCAGAACATCGTCCCGGCGCAGGCGAACCAGATGGTCGACATTCGGCGTGACCACAAACTGGAACGGGGCTTGCGGGTCGCGTTCGGCAAGCCGCAGAACGGTGGTCGGAAAGTCGATATTATCGAACGCCGAATTCAGGAACCAGACATGACGCGGCCGCGAACGGCGGTCCTGCTCAGTCAGAATGGGCGTCTGGATGGTCATCGTTCAACTGTCCCGTTTCGCGCCAGTTGCGCGGGTTCGGGACGGTTAACTGCAAGCTCCACGCCTTGTTGTGCCAGGCGGGTGGAAACCGGCTTGCATGGTTAAGAGCAGGTTAATCTCCGCGTTTCAGCTCGCGGAAACGGAACCGGGCCGGATGCAGGGCTTCGCGGCCCTGTTTTTCCAGTGGTGACGGTTCTCCACAAAGG
This sequence comes from Hyphobacterium lacteum, assembly GCF_036330345.1. Lineage (NCBI taxonomy): Bacteria > Pseudomonadati > Pseudomonadota > Alphaproteobacteria > Maricaulales > Maricaulaceae > Hyphobacterium > Hyphobacterium lacteum. The sequence continues at coordinate 150,564 of NZ_JAZDRP010000003.1, read as the reverse complement.
TCAGCGGCAATGGATTCAGCCAGGAGTGGCGCATGGGCAAATCCGCGCGATCCTAGCCCTGAAAGAATAATCTGTGGCTTGGTATCCGGATCGATGTCCGCCGGAACCGGCCCACCCCGCGCATACGCCCGCCAGACCGTATCAAATTCATATCCGGGCAGCGCACCGGATACGGGAAGCCGGTCAGGCGTTGTGGCCCGCACGCCCGACCAATGCTCCATATTACCCCGCAGGCCGGACGCAATATCGGGACAATGCTGTTCAAGGTCGGCCAGCAGATGGTCCCGCGCTTCTGCTTCCGGACCCGGGTAAGCGCTCTTCTCATGGGTTGCGCCAATCAGAACCCGATGATCATTCGTCGCCGAGACATAGCCGCCCCAGACAATCGAATGAGCTGGCGGTTCGCCCGGCATCACCATCACCCGGCCGGCACCGGGCGATATATGGTCCAGCGCCGCAACCGGACCGCGGCAATCAATCACCAGCGAAGCCTCCATCACGGTTTCGGGCTCGGTGATTACCTGCCTATCGCCAGCCAGGGTCCGGACAATATCAGCCGGAGAGAACCGGCCGGCCCGCGCCATCCACAGACCGCCCTCGCCAACCTCGTAGCCCTCGCCCATGGCCTCGGCGATCGCCGCATATCGCGAGACCCCGCCAGCATTTTCCAGAAGCCGCATTGCGCCCTCAGCCTCCAGCAAACCCAGATCCGAATAGAGCTGCCTTGCATATTCGAAGGCGGCCAGAGTGGCGCGGACATGCGGGCGATCCGCGTTTTCTAGGCGCGGCGTCAAAAGCCCTGAGGGCGCGCCGGATGCACCGCCGGCCAGGCCATCGGGATCAATCAGAAACGCCTCGCGTCCTCTCTGCCGCAAGGCATGGGCAAGGCTGGCTCCCGCAATTCCGCCGCCGCGAATGACCGCAGGACCTTGCTTGGGCAAGAGCCGCGGAAACGGTGTCGGCGCAGACGGATAAACCGGTCCATCGAACACCGCCTCCAGTCTTTCCCGCTTGCGGCCATAGCCGGGTTTTTTCCCGACAGCGAAACCCGCGCCTTGCAGGCCGCGGCGGACAGCGCCCGCCACGGTAAAGGACGCCGCACGCGTGCCCTTGCGAGACAGGCGGGCGATTTCCGGCCATACGGTTCCGGCCCACATGGCTTCATTGCTGGCCGGTGAAAAACCGTCGAGGAACCAGGCATCCACACACGCCTCGGTTTGCGGCAGGGCGCTGGCGATATCATCCTGGAAAAGGGTGAGCGTCACCCGGTCGGAATTGAACCGCAGGCGATGCGCCCCCTTCAGGGGTTGCGGCCATTGCTCCAGCAACTGATCCGACAGTGCTGCCAGTTCCGGCCAGGCCGACAGCGCTCGGCGGGCGTCGGCAACGCGCAGTGGAAACTTCTCGATTGAGATGAAGTGCAACCAGCCCTCTTGCGGCCCGGCCTTCTTCCATAGATCCCAGGCCGCCAGAAAGTTCAGCCCCGTTCCGAAGCCCAGCTCACCAATGACGAAATGATCGCAGCCCTGCCAGCTTTCCGGCAGGCCACAACCGTTCAGGAAAACCGCGCGGCTTTCCTCCAGCCCGTCCTCGACAGAGAAGTAGATATCCCCGAAATCCGGCGCGACCGGTCCGGTCTCGCGCCAGTCGAGCCGGGGCGGATCGCAATAGAGCTTCATTGCCAGCGCTTATAGCGCTTGATTGTCAACGGAACAGGCTGCGTTGCTCCCGCGGGCCCAGAAAGAGCCAGAACAGGAAGCCGATGATCGGCGCTACGAGGATAAAGACGATCCACAATACGCGCGGCACACTGCCCGCATTCGAGCGGGCAGTCTGGAGAATGGCGTAGACATCGAAGACCAGGACCAGAAGCGCTATTGGTCCGCCCAGTTCGAAACCCAAAGGAAAATCTCCCTCATCCGGCAGGACAAGGGAGATTAACAAACGCTGCTCTTGGCGTCAGCTTTCCATTTATCAAGCTTCGGTCTGGATGTTCCCCAGAGCTTCCTCGAGTTCCATGAAGGTCGGCTGCGATTTGGACGGCACGCTGCCGCGTCCGATCTCGACAGAGATCTGGGCTGCATTGCCGTGCAGGTGTGCCACCAGCACCGACTGGATGATGAGGTAGAAGGTGTGCTCCTCATCATAGATTTCCTTCAGGCGCGCGGCCATCGGGCCCACGAAGCCATAGGCGAGGAACACGCCGAGGAAAGTACCGACCAGAGCTGAACCGATCTTGCCGCCCAGAACTTCCGGCGGCGAATTGATCGCGCCCATCGTCTTGATGATACCCAGCACCGCGGCCACGATGCCCAGTGCGGGGAGCGCATCGGCGAGGCTCTGCATGGCATGGGCCGGGGCGGAGGCCTCGTGGTGATGCTTTTCCAGCTGCTTTTCCATCGCATCCTCGACCTGGTGCGGATCCTCCAGGTTCATGGTCATCATGCGCAGCGTGTCGCAGATGAAATCGGTTGCGAAATGATCCTTCAGAATGCGCGGATAGTTCTGGAAGATCGAGGATTCCTTGGGGTTCTCGATATGAGCTTCCAGAGCAATCACGCCCTTGGTCTTCATCGTTTTGGTCAGCTGGAACAGCAATGCCAGAAGGTCACTATAATCCTTGGTGTTCCATTTCGGACCGGAAACGATCTTGCCGAAATCGCCCAGAGTCTTCATCACCGTCTTGGATGAATTACCGATCAGGAACGCGCCTGCCCCGGCGCCGCCGATCATCATCATCTCGAACGGCATCGCCTCGATGATAATGTTGAAGTGACCACCGGCCAGGGCGAATCCGCCGAAGACCATGGCCAACACGACAACCATACCAATGATCTGAAACATTGCTCTACCACCACCATTTGTTTTTCCGGCGTCCTCTTTTTTGACGGGACTGTCCGGTTTCGGGACGCAATATGGCTGATTAAGTTTAATACCCGGTGTAGCTGGCGTTAGGAGGTAGGTAAGAGAGCGGCACGGAACGGTATCATGGACTGGAAATGTCACCGCCGCCTTTACCCGATGATGTCAGAAACACAGCGTGACTTTACGCCCTCGTGGCACCAGCCTAAGCCAGCGTCATGCCGCCCGTTTACGATCCATCCAACCCATCGAGCCCGCTTGAGCGGCGGCGGTCCTTCCGCCTGCTCTTCATCTGCCTGGTGGTCACCGGTATCGGCAATTCCATGCTGTTCGCGATCCTGCCACCACTGGCGCGCGATCTGGGTGTAGCAGAAGCATTTGTGGGAGCGATCTACACGATCTCTGCCCTGCTATTCCTGATCATGAGCCCCATCTGGGGCGCCCTGTCGGACCGCTATGGCCGGCGACCACTCATCATTTTCGGACTGTCCGCCTTTGCCGCTTCCACGCTGGTATTTGCTCTCGCCACGGTTGCAGGCCAGATGGGCTGGGCACCACCGCTCATTGCCATTTTTGGCATGGCGGCTGCGCGCGCCCTGTTTGGCGGTTTCGGTTCAGCCACCAATCCGGCGGCCCAAGCTTATGTCGCCGACCGTACCAGCCCGGAAGAGCGAACCGAAGCGCTGGCCGGTCTGACGGCCGCTTTCGGCCTGGGCGGAATCGTTGGCCCGGCCCTCGCCGCAGCTTTTGTCGACCGGATCGGGATTGCGCCTTTCATGGTTGCCGTCGCCATCCTGGTGGGCGGCGCCGCCTTTGCGATCCGGATGTTGCTGCCGGAAAACACACCGCCGCGTCAGCAGAGCCGGCCGATCAATCCCGTCGCCCAGCTGGCCTTTGCCTTCGACAAGCGCGTCGCGCCCTTTTTCCTGTTCGGATGCGGTCTCTGGCTGGTTCAGGCAATCAGCCTGCAGGCAATCGGCTTTTATGTAATGGACCGGATGGAGCTGCCCCCGCAGGAAGGGCTGCAACTGGCCGGCGTCGCGCTGACTGCCGGAGCAGGCGCCCTGATATTCGCCCAGCTGGTGGTCATTCCGGCGATGAAGGCCAGCCCCCGCGCGCTGATGACGACGGGCGCGATTCTGACCGGACTGGCCAGCCTCGAAATGGTCTTTGCCGCCAATTACGGTTCGATCGTTTTCGGTTATATGCTGGGCTCGTTCGCATTCGGGCTGGCACGCTCGGGCTTCACCGGCGGCGCCTCGATCGCGGTCGAGCCGGAGGAGCAGGGACGGGCTGCCGGGTCGACAACAGCAACGGCAGGCCTCGGCTTCCTTGTCGCGCCCGTCGCCGGCCTCTGGCTCTATCAGGCCGTGGGCCCGGAAACCCCTTACATGCTGAATGTTGTGCTGGCCGCCGCGACAGCGCTGCTGGCCTGGCTGCATCCCGGCATTCGCTCCGTCGTCAAGGTGGCACAGCCCGATCCGGAGCCGCGCGGGCCGATCTGATTACTCCTAACCATTGTCAGATTCCCGGCGGGTCAGCCCGTTGCTGGTAGGCCCTAGGCTTCGGCGACGGTCCGGCCCTACAAACGAGGTTGCTCGCACGAAAGGCCTTGGCCGGTCGATCACGGCTGCAATGCGATTGAACAAGGTCTGGATGCTAACCGGCTTTGCGCAGAATTCCGTAGCACCTGCATCGCGAGCCTTAATCACATTGTTGCGGTTTGCAAAAGCGGTCAGAATAATAATCGGCAGGTGTGGATTGATTTTGTCGGAGGTCCGGACGGCACGACAGAACTCGCTGCCTGTCATATTTGGCATGATTTCATCACAGATTACGATATCCACCGGTTCTGTCTCCAGAATGCCGACAGCCTGATCGGCATCTGTCGCATAAATCACGCGGGTAACGCCAAAGGCTTCTAGGATTGTATGTACAATCCGCTGCATGGGCTCGTTATCGTCCACGACAAGTACAAAAAGCTTGGAGAAGTCTGCCATTCCCCCCCCACTATTATTGTTTTGGCTCAAAAGATTGTGATTCAGGAGAGGTTAAAAAACCGCGAGCGATATCGAAAAGTCTATTTCCGGGCCAGCGGCCAGGCGAGTTCGCCAGCGGCACTGCGATCTTCCAGGTTCTCGATACCGTATTTTTCAGGGTATCGCCGCGTGATGTGAGCGGTCCCGAACAGAACATCCCAGAAAAAGAGCAAATTGCCGTAATTGCCCTTGTAGTGGGTGACGCCATCATCCTTGTGCATGCCGTGATGCGCAAAATGAGTGGCCGGCGTCGAGATGGTCCGTTCGACCACCCACATTACCGGCGATAGCCATTTGGTCCGGTAGAGCGGTTCGTCCCAGCGTATGGACGAATGGGCGCCGAAAATCACCGTCATCTTGACCAGCAGGTAGATCGCGTAGACCGGACCCAGGCCGAGATGGACCAGGACGGCCGCGATCCACAGTCCGGGCATGAAAATATAGTAGGCAATGGCATTCCGGTAGGCGATGCGGATGCTCATATACTCGCCGGAATGGTGGGCGCGATGGAGGTTGTAAAGCCAGGGATGGGCATGCGAGGCGCGGTGCCACCAGTACTGGGTCATGTCATCGCCGACCAGGAGGATGGCTAGCATGACCCACCAGGGCAGGCCTGCCCACGCCCCCTCGCTTCCCGGAAAAAAGGTTTCCACCAGGACAGGCGCAATGAAAAAGATCGCCGGCACGGTCAACAGTATAAAAACTAGCGTACCGACGGACTCGATCCAGATATCTCGGCGTGTGCCGCGTTCAGGCTGGAAGAAGCGGCGTGTCAGGATCTCCAGCAGGGTGAAGCCCGCGAAGATCAGGGGAACCAGCAGCTTGGTATCCACTTATTGCCCTGCCGATGCCGCCACCGCAGACATCACCTGATCATACATGATCCGACCGGCATAACCATCGACGGCATAGCCACGATCGCGCTGGAAACTCATCAACGCCCGGCGGGTATTGGGTCCGAACATGCCATCGGGTGCGCCCGGATCATATCCGAGATCGATCAGGCCCTGTTGCAGAGCCAGCGTTTGCGAGCGGGTGATGGGCGGATCGTCCTCCGGCCAGTCCCCGCGAATGCTGAATTCTCCGGAAAAACGCTGTGACAGCAGCCAGACGCCGATGCCGTAGGAGGTCGAATTATTATAGCGCATCAAGGCCTGAAAATTCGGGAATGTCAGGAATGCTGGCCCGCGAAGCCCGGAAGGCAGGTTCAGGCGCGATGCCTGCATTAGATAATCGGCTGGCCAGGCTTCACCATCGGCGCGGGTGATGCCCCGCATCGACCATTCCGCCGTCATACGGGCAGATGAGGGGTTCCAGCTGGTCAGATCAAATCCTTCGGGCAGCACGACCTCGACCACGACCGGCGCATCCTGCGACCATCCCGCCTCGCTGAGCAGATTGGCGGAGGATGAGAGCGCGTCACCGACATTGGCCCAGATATCAATCCGGCCATCACCGTCGAAATCGGCACCACGGCGCAGATAGGTTTCCGGGATAAACTGGGTCTGCCCCATCGCGCCCGCCCAGGAGCCGAACAACTCCTCCCGGCGCGCATAGCCATTGTCTATCATGTGCCCGACCGCAATCAGCTGAGCCTCGGCCCAGGACCTGCGGCGGCCTTCCCATGCCAGGGTCGCCAGCGAGCGGACCACGTCGCGGTCACCCTGGATAGCGCCGTAAGAGCTTTCCAGACCCCAGATCGCCACGAGTATCTCGTAATCCACGCCAAAACGGTTCTCGATCGTGGTCAGCATTCCGCGGCGCGCGGCCATCTGGTCGGCACCATTGCGGACCCGCAAATCGGACGCTGCGATATCCAGATACTGCCAGAGCGGCCGGACAAACTCCGGCTGATCACGGTCACGCTCGATAGCGGACAGGTCCGGTTCCAGCCCGTCCAGCATTGCAGAGACCGTGCCGGCACTGGCACCGCTTTCAACAAGCCGGGGGCGGAAATCCGCCAGCCAGTCAGCAAATCCTTCGTCCTGCGCTTCGGCCAGGGCCGGCCAGAACACGCACATCACAACAAGAATAAAACGTGTCATCCCTTATCCGTCAGCTCGTCCGGAAACAGTCCGGCAATCTCGATGATAAGCTTTCTTCGCAAAGCTTCCACGAAATCTTCGTGTGTCCGGCTGGGCATGACAAAAGATCGTGGCCCAACAATGACATGGTCCTCGAAATACCGGCTGACATCGATATTTACCGGCGGCCGGAAAGGATGCTGGCGCTCGCTCTGCATGGATATCCCGTTGACCGTCACGCCTGCTGCCTCGGCGGCCGCGCGGGCTTCGGGCAGGCTGGGCCCTGCATTTTGCGGACCGTCACCGGACAAATCGATGATCCGGCGGACGCCCTGATAAGGGTTGGATTCGATCAGCGAAACGGCATTGCTGATCGCTGCCCCAATCGCCGTCCGGCGGCCGGAAACAAAATCCGCCTCAGCCAGGATGGCGGCAAAGGCGAGCGCGTCCTCTTCGGTCTCGATGACGGTCCAGGGCGCGACGACACGCTGAAAGCCGGCATCCGCCCATTCCAGATACATCACCGCAATGCGCCCGTGGGCGCCGGCCCGGATGGAGGAAATAATATCCGGATCCGCCAGGGCCTCGACATGCCCTTGCCGCTGTTGCAACGCCTCCATCTCGTCGATGGATGCCGACACATCAACGGCAAACACCAGTTCGAGATCGACGATCAAACGGCCATCTTCCGTAAACTGGCGGTCGCGGGAGTAAAGTTCCTCGTCGCTGAACTGTGCCGGGTCGGCAAAACCCTGCGACAGCGCCGGTGCGCTGAGCCCCAGTCCCAGAATGGCTATCAGAAAGGTGCGGATCACGGGGCGGCTTGCGAGAGTTCGCTTCCCGAAGGCGCCGCACCAGCGATTTCCAGCGTCATCTTGCGCAGAATGGCGGTCCTGAACTCGTCCTCGGTGCGGGCCGCCAAAACAAATGCGCCGGGGCCGGTCACCACATTTTCCCGGAAATAGGCGTCGAGATTGACCTCGACGGGGCGCACCCAGCGCCCGGGGCGATCGGTGATCACCGGAAGCCCGTTGACGATGATACCCGCCGCATCCGCCATGGCTCGGGCATCGGCCAGATCGATCCCCTGATTCTGCGGGCCATCGCCGGAAATATCGATCAGCCGCCGATAGCCGCGGTATTCATTGTTCTCGATGCGTTGAACCGAATCGGCAATCGCGGCCCCGATCGCCGTATAATGCCCCCGCTCCAGCGGAGCGGCAGCCACGGCCGCAGCGAAATTCAGCGCGTCCTCTTCTGACGCGATAACTGTCCAGTCTGCAGCAGCACGCTGGAACTGCGAATCAGCCCATTCGACATAGGTCACCGCGATGCGGCCAAGCGGACCGCCTTCGATCGCCGAAATGACGTCAGGATGGGCCAGTGCGGCGACATAGCCCTCGCGCTGGCGACGGGCCTCGTCCTCATCAACCGAATAGGAAATATCGACCGCCAGAACCAGTTCCAGATCGACATCGATCAGGTCCTGGGCGGAGGCCAGCGAAGCGGTGAAACCGCCGACAAGAAGAGACAAGAGCAAGCGCATGGCGCGGGAAGCTAGGCTCGCTTGTTGCATTGGGCAACTAACGCGTTTGTAAGGAGGTGATTTTTAGGTGCGCATTCGGTTGACAATCCCACCTCGCCCCCGTAGATACCGCGCCTCTCCGGCCAATGCCGGTTTTTTGTTGCAACACAGGGTCGGTCCGATGAAAGTCCGCAGCTCGATTAAATCGCTGAAAAATCGCCACGCTGCCTGTCAGGTGGTGCGTCGCCGTGGCCGTGTCTTTGTGATCAACAAGAAAGACCCGCGTTTCAAGGCGCGCGCCGGCTAGGCCAGCTGCGACAGAAACGCGAAGAGCGCCCCGGTTTTGCCGGGGCGTTTTTGATTCCGGCAGCGATTAAACTTCCGTCACGCACGGGCAAGCCTGCTGGACGCCGCGGCATTCCCGCGTATTTTCCCTTTCATGAAAGTGCTTCTTCTCGCCCTCGCCCTGCAGATTGCCGTCCCGGAACCGGGCGTGCCGTATCAGACGCCCGAAGATCGGCTGGACGTGCGGCTGGATGCCCTGCAGACAGCGACTCCGGAAGAGGCGACGCCGCTGGTCGACGAGATCCTGGCGCTGTGGGCGATCTCCGGAAGCGATACGATCGACCTGCTGATGGATCGCGGCGAAACCGCCATGGCAGCCGATAATGCCGGAATCGCTGCGCGCATGTTTAACCATGTCACCCAACTGCAGCCGGACTATGCCGAGGGCTGGCTACGCTCGGCACAGGTCGCCTTTGCGCAGGAGGACTGGAGCTATGCGCTGGAGGCGCTGAACCGTGCGCTGCAACTGGAGCCCCGGCGCTTTGATGCCTATTACCTTCTTGGCTCGACGCTGGAGCGCGCCGAGCAGCCCGAAGCGGCTCTGGAAGCCTATCAGGAAGCGCTGACCATCTATCCGGCCTATGAGCTGGCCGGTCGCAATGCAGCGCGCATACGGGCCCGGCTCAGCGGCCGCTCGCTGTGATGGTTCTCCGGTTATGCTGCTTGACGCTTTTTCTGGCCCTCGTCCCCGCACTGGACGCTGACGACATGCCGCCCTCCGGTTCCTTCATCGAAATCGACGATGCGCGCATCCGCTTTGTCGCCGAAGGCGACGGCCCGCCCGTCGTCCTGCTTCATGGTGCGTCCTCGAATGCCGAGGACATGCGCATGGCCCTGTCGGATACGCTGGATGGATATCGTGCGATCTATGTCGACCGCCCCGGCCTTGGCTGGAGCGAGCGTCCGTCCGGTGACTGGTCACCGGAACGAGAGGCTGCCCTGCTGGCCCGCCTGATCGGGGAGCTGGATCTCGAAAGCCCTGCCGTGATCGGCCATTCCTGGGGCGGTGCCATTTCCATGCGGCTGGCGATTGATCATCCGGATACGATTTCCGGACTGGTTCTGATCGGTGCTCCGCTCTATTCCGGCGTTGGTGAGGCTGCCTGGTACAATCGTGCCTCGCGCTGGTTCGGAATTGGCCCATTGATCACCAGAGTGATCGTTCCGCTGGTCGGACCCGGGCGTCTGGATGACGGGTTGGCCGAAACCTTCCATCCCGCCCCGGTTCCAGAGGGCTATGGCGAAACCGTTCAGGCCCGGCGCATTTTCCGTACCGATATCTTCAAGGCGAACGCCGAGGACATGGCGCAGGTCAACGCTCATCTCGCCCGCCAGGAACTCCTCTACCCTTCCATCCAACTGCCGGTCGTAATGCTGGCCGGAAGCAGCGACGAGGTTGTCTACACGCAGCGGCATGCCGTGCCCGCCGCCGGGATCATGCCCAATGCCCGCACCGTGATCCGGGAGGACTGGGGTCACATGCTGCATCACCAATCGCCGGACGCCGTTCGTGATGCGCTGGACTCACTGCACCGGGCTGGGGACAATTGACGTTTCGCGCACCTGCGCGTCTTGAGCCCTCAACGCCGAGCGACTAGCTTGCCGGACCGTTCAAAGACCAGCTGGAGCCCGCACCATGGATGATGCATCCGCCGTTACCGACAATTCCCACTCCATGGGCAACGCCGCGCGCGAACAGCTGAAGGCCTTTGTCGCCCGCATCGAGCGGCTGGAAGAAGACAAGAAGCAGGTGATGGAAGACCTGAAGGAAGTCTATGCCGAGGCAAAAGCCATGGGCTACGACACCAAGATCCTTCGCCGCGTCGTCGCCCTGCGCAAGATCGACCGCAATGAGCGGCAGGAAACCGAAGCCCTGCTCGAGCTCTATATGGGCGCGGTCGAGGGCTAGGCCCGGATTGCCGCGCGAGGTCGATCCGAAGAAGACCCGCAAGGCTTTGCGCCGCCTTCAGCGCGCGCGCAAGAAGATCGAGGATAGTGGCAAGACCGATACGTTATCGGACTGGGAAGACGAGTTTCTCGGCTCCGTAGAGGACCGGCTGGAGACCTATGGCTCGGCCTTCAACGATCCCGACAAGGGCCAGCTGGACGAGGCGCTGTCCGGCCTGCAGACCGCCAAGCTTCGCGAGATCGAGAAGAAAGCAGCGGGCAAGGCCCGCAAGCCGATGTCGCGCGGCAAGGGGTTCAAATCGAGCTTCAAGCGCAAGGGCAGCGGGCCACGTGTGCGCGACATTAACGAGGATATTGAAAGCGACGCCGAGGCGCCGGAATCGCCCCAACCGATCCGCCCCTCGGGACCGCCAAAGCTGCGCGTTGTGAAAGGCGACAAGGATGACAGCTGAGCAGCGCGCCTTCTGGGACCGGTTTTGCGCCGAGACCGGGTATTCCGGCGAGCCGGTCGATGTCGACCAGTTCGGAGACAGCGAAGCGATGGCGGATGAACTGTTACATCTGGTCCTGACCGGACAGAAGCAGGCCACCTGCGCGCTGGCGCGCTGGTATGAGCAACCCGGCGCGCGCTTTCCCGAACCCGGCGATTTGTCGGTCATCCTCGACGGACGCGGCCAGCCAGCCTGCGTGATCCGGACGACGAAAGCCGAGGTCAAACCGGTGCGCGAGGCGGATGCGGATTTTGCCTGGATCGAGGGCGAAGGCGACCGGTCCTTCGAATACTGGTGGGACGCCCACATCGCTTACTGGAAGCGGGAAGCGAAACGGGAAGGCTTCGAATTTTCCGAAGACCTTCCCGCCTGCTTTGAACAGTTTGAACTGGCCTGGGTGCCAGATCAGGCCGAGCGGGCCTGATCAACATCCAGATCGTATTCGCGAACCTTGCGATAGAGCGTTGACCGGCCCAGCCCCAGCCGGCGGGCGACTTCGGCCATGCGCCCGGCATAGGTCTCGATCGCAAACTCGATCAGATCGCGTTCGATCGATTCCAGCGGCCGCAAATGTCCGCCCTCATCGAGGATCGGCACCGGCATGGCTTCCGCCTGTGCATCAGCGAACAGCTCGCTGTTTTCCGGTAGTGGTGGCGGCGGCAGATCGGACAGATCGGCAACCACGCCGGAGATTTGCGGGAAATCTTCCGGACGCAGATAATCACCCTCGCAAAGGACAACGGCCCGGAAGACGGCATTTTCCAGCTGGCGGACATTGCCCGGCCAGTCGAAGGCGCAAAGCATGGCCATCGTGTCCGGAGCGGCATCAACGACCGAACGGCTTTCCTGCGCATTGAAACGCGTGATGAAATGCCGGACCAGGGCCGCAATATCTTCCTTGCGGGTGCGCAGGGACGGCACCTCGATCGGGAAAACGTTGAGGCGATAGAACAGATCTTCGCGGAAACGTCCCGCCTCGACCTCATGGGTCAGATCGCGATTGGTAGCCGAGATGATGCGGACATCCACCTTGACCGGAGCCTTGGAGCCGACCGGATCGACCTCGCCTTCCTGCAGGGCCCGCAGCAGCTTGACCTGCATGTCGAGCGGAAGCTCGCCGATCTCGTCAAGGAAGAGCGTCCCGCCATCGGCCTCCTGGAACTTGCCCATATGCTTGCCCACCGCGCCGGTGAACGATCCCTTCTCGTGACCGAAAAGGGTGGATTCCACGAGGTTTTCCGGAATGGCGCCGCAGTTCACAGCCACAAACGGCTTGTCGGCGCGCTCTGAAGCGGCGCGGATGGCACCGGCCACCAGCTCCTTGCCGACACCGCTTTCCCCGGTAATCAGGATCGGGATCGAGGATGCGGCGGCGCGCTGCCCCAGACGGACGACCTGTTGCATGGCCGGAGCCCCGGCAATCATGTCTTCGAAACCGAGCGAACCGTCGCTGCGGGTTTTCTTGAGGCGCTTCACCTCACCGGTCAGCGACTGCATCTTCAACGCATTGCGGACCGAAACCGTTATGCGTTCCGGGCTGGCCGGCTTGATGAAGAAGTCCGACGCGCCCGCGCGCATGGCCGCCACGACGGTTTCGATACCACCATGAGCCGTCAGCACGATGATCGGGACATCCAAGCCCTTGCGCTGGGCAGCTTCCAGAACGTCCATTCCATCCATGCCCGGCATGACCAGGTCCAGAAGAACGACGTCCACACCCCCGCGTGACAGACGGTCCATCGCCGCTTCACCACTGTCGGCCGAGTCGATCTCGAAGCCCTGTTTTTCGAGAACCGCCTGCAACAGGCGGCGTTGCGTCGGATCGTCATCGACGATCAGCACAGTCTTAGCCATCTCACCCAAGCCCTTTCGGCTTCCCACATTGTTGTTGCCGGGCCTTTTGGCCTCGCCCATCCCACCTTTGTGGCGGTGACGGGGGCAATCCATCCGGGTGCCGTTATGGGACAGGGGTAGTAAAATTCACGTGTATGCGCCGGTGACACAGTATTAAGCATAACCGCAGCGTACCGGGCCTGAAGGCATTCGGCTCTCTTTTGGGTTGCATAAAATACTGCAGGTTGTATTGGTGGCTTTCCACTATCTGGGGGAGAGACACATGAAACTCTTCAAGCTTGTTCTGGGCAGCCTCATCGCGGTTGCCGCGTCATCATCCATGGCGATTGCCAGCTGCTATAACTGCGTTCAGCAATGCGAAGGCCTCTATGGAGGCGAATACAGCATCTGCCTGCATAAATGTCTGGCCGAGAATGATTGCCCGCCGGGCGGCAGCTGAGCCCACTGGCCGGACGGTGCGCGATGAGTGCCCCGGCCGGCCACTTTCCAGCCTGGACCGCCTGCCGGATTTGAGCATGTCAGATTGACTTGAGGTTGTGCGCGGCCTCAGACTGCGGCCTCTTCACATCGTAATCTTTTCGGAGGCCGTAATGCCATTGCCCCTGTATCTTGCCCTTGCCTTCCAGGCCGCAGGATGTGGCCCCCTGATGGAAGCCGAACCGCCGGAGCGTGGTGAAAGCTTTCTCTACGAGACCATCATCAATGGCGAAACGTCGGACCTTTTGATGCAACACGACATCGTCGCAGGCCGAGACCTTGCCATAACCTTCTATCAGGGCGGAGGGTTTTCCAGAGACGATATATTCATGAACCGGCAAGCGCCGGTCCGCGGGTTTGGCGGCATCGCCTTTGTCCGCTCGCTTGGCACAGGACCGCGGCGCCGGGAGTTTTCCTACAGCCCGTCACCGGACGAGGTCCTGGCGCGACTTGAACCCGGCCAGAACGAGGACGTCTATGTTCACGAACGTAGCGGCGGAGCCGGCGAGCGTTATCGGCTAACGGTCTCCTTTGACCGATGTGAACCCTTCGCGCTCGGCGATGAAACCCTCCCCGCCAATGTCTACACAATCACGCGGGACAGTGGCGACGACGGCGAGGGCGGCACACGGGAGCTCTGGCTTTCCAGCGCATCAGGCTGGTGGCTGATGGAAAACCATCCGGAGCGGCACACACTTTCCCGGCTGATCGAAGCCCACGACTAGGTTGACGAATTATCGGCTTATAGATGCAAAAAAGTGTCTTTTCGCTTTTAACTTGCATGAAAGGCCTGTCGACCTACTATACCGGCTATCAGATCACGGGTGACGAGATGCGAGTAGCCGCGCCCTTACTGGCCCTATCAAGCTATGCCCTGGCATCCTGCAGCCCTTCGGCGGGTGCCAGCGACCCCCGCTATGTGACCGAAGCGGTAAGCTATGGCGATATCCGCGATATCGTTCCGGCGATTGGCGAAATCCGTCCTGCCGGACAGGTCGAGGTGGGCGCGGAGATCACCGGGCGCATCATCGAGATACTCGCCGATTTTGACGACGAGGTCGAAGAAGGACAGCTCCTGGCGCGGATTGATCCGGCGCCCTATGAGGCCGGGCTGGCACAGGCACAGGCGAGCCTGCGCACAGCCAATGCGCGGGTGCGCGCTGCCTCTGCCGAACGCGACAATGCCGCCCGCGAGCTGGACCGGGCCCGGCAACTACAGACACGCGGCACCGCACCGGCCAGTCTCGTCGAGGAGTATGAGTTCGATCTCGTCGCTCATGAAGCACAGCTGGCCCAGGCCCGGGCCGAGGTCGAACTTGCCGAAAGCCGCGTTGAACAGGCCCGCATCGATCTGGCCCGAACGGAAATCCGCTCACCAATCAACGGTTTTATCCAGGACCGGCTGATAGAGGTCGGCCAGACGGTTTCCGCAGCGCAGTCCACGCCCACGCTCTTCATTGTTTCCTCTGACCTGACAAATGTCGTGATCGAGGCACTGGTCGCTGAAAATGATATCGGCCGGGTCGAAGAGGGGCTGGAGGTCCGGTTCACCGTCGAAGCCTATCCGGGCGAGGAATTCTACGGCATTTCCGGACCTGTCCGCCGCTCTCCGCGGGAGAATGGGCGGTTTGTCTCCTACCCCGTCCTGATCGAGGCCAGCGACCCGGAACAGCGGCTGCTTCCCGGCATGACGGCTGCGGTGGAATTCGTCCATGATGAGGCCCGCGCTGTGACCCGTGTCCGCATCGAAGCCTTGTCGACCTTTCCTGTTGGCTGGTGCCCCGACGAAGTCACGGACGAGGACATCAACAGCCTACCAGGTCTGCAGACCTCGGAAATGACTGCCTCCATGCGGTGTGCCGCGGCGATCGGCACGCTCGGCGGACAGATTGTCCGCGCCGGACAGCGGCGGCTGTTTGTACTTGAGGACGGCCGTCCCGTCATGCATCGCGTGCGCGTCGGCGCTGAAGACGATCGATATGTCGAGATTGTCGACGGCGATATCCGCATCGGTGATGAGGTGCTGATCCGTGACCGGGAGCGGTATTGATGGGACAGCTCGCATCAACCCATTGGACGCTGCGGGTTGAAAACCTGCACCATTATTATGGCACTCAGAGGACGACGCCCTCCGTAGTGTTCGAGGCGGAGCAGGCCTTCTGTCCGAGCGAGATTACCGTCCTCGTGGGCGAATCCGGCTCAGGCAAATCGACCCTGTTGAAAATGCTGGGCGGGCTGGACTGCCCCGAGCAGGGCCGGATGCAGGTGATGTGGGATATCAGCGCCGATCCCTCGAAAAAGCGCAAAACCGCAATCGAGCAGGATTTGCCGCATCGGCATGACTGGCTGGCCCATTACCGGCGCCACCGCGTCGCCTATCTGTTCCAGGATGGCGGGCTGATCGACGATTTCAGCGTCTGGCAGAATGTGCTCTTGCCCCTCCGCTATGCCGAAATCGCCCGCGAGGAACGCGATTCCCGCTGTCAGGCTGCCTTGGAGCGGGTCGGGCTGAAGGACAAAATAAGCAAGAAGCTCAGAGAATTATCGGGCGGCGAACGTCATCGCGTCGCCATGGCCCGTACAATTGCGCGACAGGCCGCGATTGTGATCTGTGATGAACCGACTGCGGCGCTTGATGAGGACAATGCCTACCTGATGCGGGACATCCTGAGGGATGAAGCTGCGCGCGGCGCCTGTGTTTTCATCGCCACGCACGACCACCGCCTGATGGACGAGGATTTCGCAACCCGCATCATCAAGGTCAGCCACGGGATTGCTGCACTCAGTTCCGGCGGAGCGGCACCGGCCAGCTGATGGCGGCTTCCGGCACATCCCGCCCCGGTTTCCTTCAATGGCTGCTGGCCTATGTCCGCGAAGCGCCCCGCAAGGTGCAACAAAGGCTGGGCGAGAACATTATACTGGCCCAGCTGGCAATCCTGTCCCGGCCGGTCCGCGCCGCCCTCATGGTTCTGACCCTCGGCGCCGGCGTTTGCGTGGTGTCATTGTCGACCGCCATCATTTCGGGCTTCAGCGGAGAGATCGAGCGGCTGGCCTTTGGCGCCTATGCGCGTTCACTGGTGATCACACCCAACTACCTGGCCGGTGAGTCCTCGCGGATCGCACGGCTATCCGATTTGGACCGGCTGAACGAAATGTTCGGGGAAGATCTGGTCGAGGGCCATGCGGCCTGGCGGATCGGGCGGCAAGTCCCTGCCGCCTACCAGGATCAGCGCGCCGACATCACCGTGTTTGGTGTACGCGGCGATTACCGGTTCGAAGCCGACATGAACATCGCACAGGGGCGCCATCTCGAGCCGGAAGACCTCGACAGTTCACGGCGCGTCTGCCTGCTCGGTTCAGACGCAGCGGCCAGCCTGTTTGGTGGTAACCGCGCGGCCGGTCAGACCATCCGCCTCAACGGGCTGAGCTGTTATGTGCAGGGGGTATTCGAGCCCGGGGAAACCGTGATCGCCAGCCGCTATGCCGATGCAGTGATTGCGCCGTTTGATGCCGCCGCGCGCTATTTCATGCCCAACGATCATCTGGCACCGAATGAAGCCAGCCGGCTGACGATCGTGTTGCGGTCACGGGACCAGTTGTATGACGCACGGCATACAGCCGACCGCGTGCTGCGCCGCCTGCATGGCGTTCCGCAATCCCAGGCTTCGCCTTTCCTGTTTGCCGATCCGAATGCGCCGACCCGCGCGATGGAACAGCAGCGCGATCTTCTGACCCGCCTGCTCACCGGAATTGCCGGCATCGCCATGGTGGCTTCGCTTCTGGCCTTTGCCGGTGCCAGCTGGACGCTGACCGAGATGCGCCGGCGGAACATCGCGATCCAGGCCATTCACGGTGCGTCCTACATGGATATTCTGATCCAGTTCGCCACAGAGAATCTGATCCTCGGACTAATGGGTGGCCTCGCGGGCATTGCCGCCGCGCTGGTGATCGCGCCGCTTTCGACCACGTGGCTGGGATGGCCGGCGCAGTTCGATCCGAATGTGCTGACCGGTTCGGTTCTGCTCGGCACACTGTCGGGCGTGATTGCCGGCGCCCTGTCAGCCCATCGCGCGGCGGTGACCCGGCCGGGCATTGCCATCGCCGGTTGACGCCTCGGCAGGGCGCGATCATCAAACACGGATGAGCACCCCCATGCCTCCCCGGTTTGTCTTGCCGCGCCCGGCCTGGCCCTTCGAGCCAGAGGATCTGATGAACCGGGTCGCGATGGACCGACGCGGAACGCTGGGCGATCCTCTCGGCTGGATGCTGGCCTGGCCGCTCCTGGTTCTGGGTTCGACGATTGTTGCCGGCGTTATTACAGGTCTGGTCACCAGCCTGAATGGCGGCGATGTGGCGGCGAGTTACGACCGCGCGATCGAAACCTATTATCTCGTCCTGATCGGCACCTATGCCGGGGTTCTGGCCCTGTTCGGGCTATGGCTGTTGCCGCGGGGACTGGCCTCTCCCGTCCTTGATCCGCGCCCACAAAGGCCGGGGCTGGAGACCGCCTATGGCGCCATCTTTTTCACCCTCAGCCTGGTCTTCAGCATCACGGCGGTCGATCTCCTGCAACGGGTCTCGCCAATCCCGCTGGACATGACCTCGCCGCCCATGCCGGAAAATTCGCAATACGCCGTCTGGTTTCTGGTACCGACGATCGTGCTTCTGGCGCCCTATATCGAGGAAGTCGTCATCCGTGGCTGGATCCTGCCAGCGCTGGTCGTGCGAATGGGCGGATGGTTCTGGCCGATCCTGCTGACGTCGGTGTTTTTCGGCCTGCTACACGTTTTCGCGGGCTGGCCAACGGTCGTCTACACGACCGTGCTGGGCGTCTGTGCGGCCCTGGCCAGAAAGGTCACCGGGCGGTTGTGGGCGCCCATTCTTTTGCATATCGCCAATAATGCGCTGGCGGTGTCGAATCTTTGACGCGAACGTCAACGTCGGGAGCAATTGACGCACTGCACAATCGGGTCTAGCCGATAAGTATGAGCAAAGCATCCGAAGCCCTGCGCGAAATCCGCCCGCCGCTGGAAGACCTCAACGGCCAGAAACCGGAATATCCGGAATGGCTCACAAAAATGCTGGCAACCGGCACCGAGTCCGGCCGTGTCGAGGTTGATGGTGTGGACATCGTCTGGAAGGCCTGGGGTGAGCGCGGCAAGCCGGGCATCATGCTGGTTCATGGCGGCGTCGCCCACAAGCAATGGTGGGATGCGATCGCACCGGCTTTGCTGGAAAACCGCCGCGTGGCCGCCATCGATCTGTCCGGCATGGGCGATAGCGGTCATCGAGAAGTCTACCGCGTTCCTCAATATGCCGACGAGGTGAAGGCCGTGGCTGAAGCTGCTGGCCTTTTCGAAGCCGGAAAACCCTTCCAGGCCGGCCACTCCTTCGGCGGTTTCGTTACCATGATGTCGGCCATGACGTATGGCGATGAGCTGGCGGGCGCGATCATTTTGGATTCGCCCGTGCGGCCACAAAAGGAGCAACGCTCCTCCTCACCGCCGCGGCGCGGAGGCAAGGTCTATGAGGACATGGAAACCCCGATTGCGCGTTTCCGTCTTCTGCCGCCGCAGCCCTGCGATCAATTGGCTGTCATCGACCATATCGCGCGCAACTCGCTGAAGGCGGTCGATGGCGGATATTCCTGGAAGTTCGACGTCAATCTCTGGGCCAAGATGGAGTTCCAGCGCCGGGATCCCGAGGTGCTGCGCGACACCACGAAGTGCCCGCTGGCCTTCTTCCGCGGTGCCAACTCCTCACTGGTGACAGAAGAGATCTGGGCCTTCATGAAAGAGACCTTCCAGGCTGACACGCCAATGGTCTCGATTCCCGACGCCGGACATCATCTGATCCTCGACGAGCCGCTGGCCGTTGCCGCCGCACTGGAAACCCTGATGCAGTCGGGCTGGAGCCAGCGCTGAAACGCCACACGCAGAAGACTTGGCGGACACGAAAACGCATGATAATCCGCATCCAAATCCGGTTTTAGACCTGCAAGGGGGCACACATGGCTGATTACGAACGCGGCACGATGAACATCGCGGAACAGAGCCGCACGTTTTCCAGCTTCATCGGCATGTCCGTCTGGTTTGGCGGGCTGACCATTCTGTCAGTCCTTTTCCTGTCGCTCACCTTCGCTGCCCACGCCGGCTGGATGGTTTCGCTGATTATCACCACGATTGTGGGCATCCTGATGGGACTCGCCCTGAAGCTGAAGGCCAGCTGGTATGCGACCGTGATCGGCTTTGCCGCGATCTGCTTCCTGAGCGCGATTGTGGCAGGCCTTGTTGGAATGATGCTCTAGCCTGAACCGGGCATTCTTTATTGAGACTGCCGGGTTTGTTTTGACAGCGAAATCGCTTCATCCAGCCTGCAGCTGACAGCATCGGTTATTCCGGCTGTAGATTATCCAATTCAGCATCGTCCCTGCATGCGCACCTTTCAAATCGGGGCGCTTTGAACAAGCAAATCCGTGCGGCGGGCTGCCCCCCTTTTCAGCGTCGCTGAATTGCCCCATGGTGCGGTTTCCTTTGAGCCTCTCAAAGCCGAATCGGACCGCATGAAGATTGCCATCCTGAAAGAACGCCGCGACGGGGAAACCCGGGTTGCTGCCACTCCCGAGACCGTCAAGAAACTGATCGGTGCCGGGCATGAGATCCATGTCGAGAAGGGAGCCGGCGAGACCGCCAGCCTGCCGGACGACCTGTTCGAGGCCGCCGGTGCCAAGATGGGCACGCTGGCCGCCACGCTGAAAGACGCCGATGCGATCTACGCCGTGCGCACGCCTGACGATGCGACACTGGCCAAACTGCCCAAGGGCTGTCTTCTGGTCGGCCTGCTGGAGCCGCACGGCGACAAGGCCAAAGCAAAATCCTTTGCCGATGCCGGCATTGATGCGCTGTCGATGGAATTCACACCGCGCATCACCCGGGCGCAGGCGATGGACGCCCTCTCCTCGCAATCAAATCTCGCCGGATATCGCGCCGTCATCGAAGCCTCGCAAATCTATCGCCGGGCCTTCCCGATGATGATGACAGCCGCGGGTACCGTTGCCGCGGCCAAGGCGTTCATCATGGGGGCCGGTGTGGCCGGCCTTCAGGCGATTGCCACCGCGCGCCGGCTGGGCGCTGTGGTCTCGGCCACCGATGTCCGCCCCGCCGCCAAGGAGCAGGTCGCCTCGCTGGGCGCGAAATTCATCGCGGTCGAGGACGAGGAATTCAAGGCGGCCGAGACGTCCGGTGGCTATGCCAAGGAAATGTCCAAGGAATACCAGGCCAAACAGGCCGAGCTGGTGGCCAGCCACATTGCCAAGCAGGATGTGGTCGTCACCACCGCGCTGATCCCGGGTCGTCCGGCCCCGAAACTGATCACCAAGGCGATGGTTGAGACCATGAAGCCGGGCTCGGTGATCATCGACATCGCAGCGGCCATGGGCGGTAATTGCGAGCTGACGAAGCCGGACGAAATCGTCGAACACAAGGGTGTTTCGATTGCCGGCTTCACCAATCTGCCCGGCCGCCTGGCGGCTGATGCCTCGGCGCTCTATGCGCGCAATCTGGTCAATCTGACGCCGCTTCTGGTGGATGATGACGGCAAGCTGGCGCCGCACTGGGATGATGAAGTCATTGTCGGCATGGCGCTGACGCGCGACGGCAAAGTCGTGCACGAGACACTGAAATAGGAAGGGACCACCATGGACGCTGTTGATCCGATCACCCTCCGCCTCGCCATTTTCGTGATGGCGATCTTCGTCGGTTATTATGTGGTCTGGTCAGTGACCCCGGCCCTGCACACGCCGCTGATGGCGGTCACCAACGCCATTTCATCAGTGATCATTGTCGGTGCACTGCTGGCTGCGGCGGCCCCCGCCCTGATCGGGGATGGCGCTGCTTCGGGTTCCAGTTTTGCCAAAGGTGCAGGCGCGCTCGCCGTCATACTTGCCAGCGTGAACATTTTTGGCGGCTTCCTCGTCACCCAGCGCATGCTCGCCATGTACAAGAAAAAAGACAAACCGGCCGAGGGGCCGAAGTCATGATCCGCACACTGACAGCCGCCCTTCTGCTGGTCAGCGCTGCGAGCGCGGCTGACGCCCAGCGACGGGTGATGACAGGCGCTCAGGACACCGGGATGCTGGATTCCGGGTCAATCGAGTGCCGTATCGCAGAAACCGCATTCACGCGTGGCGGCGGTGGTTTTGTCTGCGACACCGGTCCGACTGGCCGCATTTTCATGGCCACTGATGGCGGCACACGCCCCGGGGGCATCTCCGCCTTCATGAGCTGGCTTATCGAGGCCCGCAACAGCCAGACATCCGCAAGGGATTCCATCACGGTGCACTATGACACCGCTGACAACGCATCACAGGCGATTTGCGACGAGACCGGGCTGCGCGGGGCGAGCGCCCGCAATCCCATTCCCTGCTATCGCATTCTGGCGGTGATCGATTGATGCGACAGGCAAGACACATCTTCGCAGCGCTCGCACTGATCGCCGGCAGTTTCTGGCTGACCCCGGGGACGGCCCAGGCGCAGGAACAGCTGCGCCAGCCACAACAGGTTCCGCGCGTACCCGCAAACAGAATCCAGGACAGGGAAGAAGACGTTCCGACCCTGACGCGCCGTGTTCTGGAGATGCTGGGCGAGGACGAGGATGAAGCGGAAGAAGAACAGCAAAGGCGGGCGGATCGCGGCCGGGAACCGGTCAGCGATTATGGCCTTGAATGCCGGAATATTCGCAGGCTTCAGGTCATGGACATCCTCGTCCGCGTGCATTGCCAAGACCCGGATCGGTATGGAAACCTGATTTATACCTTCCCGATCGGTGGTTATGGCGATGTAACGCCGGACACCCAGATCCGCCGCTGGCACGCCAGTGAGCTGATCCAGGCCGTACAGAGCGTTACGGCCAATCCCAACGCCGTGCTGCATATGCGCGTTAGCGAGCGGTACGCCTATGAACCCAGAATCCAGTATTTCTACATCGAGTATGAGGACTGACGGCTAAAGCCGAGGATAACCCATGAACGCTGATCTTGCTGCCATTCTCTATCTTGTCTCGGGCGTGCTTTTCATTCTCGCGCTGAGAGGGTTGTCGCATCCCGAGACGGCGCGCCAGGGCAATTATTTCGGCATGGCCGGCATGGCGATCGCCATCGGCGTCACCCTGCTGGTGGCCGGTGTCGGGTTCGGCGGCCTGGCCCTGATTGTCGGCCTGATGGCCGTTGGCGGCATTATCGGCGGGGTCATCGCCCAGCGGATCCCGATGACGGCGATGCCGCAACTGGTGGCGGCCTTCCACTCACTGGTCGGCATGTCAGCGGTGCTGGTGGCAGCCGCCGCCTTCTACCGGCCCGATATTTTCCATATCGGGACCGCTGGCGATATCCACGGAATCAGCCTGCTGGAATTGTCACTCGGATCGGCCATTGGCGCGATCACCTTCTCCGGTTCGGTCATTGCCTTCATGAAGCTGCAAGGCCTGGTGTCCGGCGCCCCTGTCGTGTTCAAGGGGCAGCACTGGATCAACCTCGCCATGGGCGGCTTCATCGCCCTGATGATCATCTTCCTGATGGCGTCGGGCGGACAGCTCGGCTTTGCCTTCTGGGCGCTGACCATTGTGGCTTTCATTCTCGGCGTCACGTTGATCATTCCGATCGGCGGCGCGGACATGCCGGTCGTGGTCTCCATGCTGAATTCCTATTCCGGATGGGCCGCAGCCGCACTCGGATTCACGCTGGAAAACACCGCCCTGCTGGTCACCGGTGCACTGGTTGGCTCCTCGGGTGCCATCCTGTCCTACATCATGTGCAAGGGCATGAACCGGTCCTTCATCTCGGTGATACTCGGTGGTTTCGGTGGCGAGGCCGCGGGGCCCGCCGGTGAAGGTCCGCAGGGCACCGTCAAGCAGGGCTCGGCCGATGATGCGGCCTTCATCCTGAAGAATGCCCGCAAGGTCATCATCGTTCCGGGCTATGGCATGGCCGTCGCCCAAGCCCAGCACGCGCTGAAAGAGATGGCCGATGTGATGAAGCATGAGGGCGTGGACGTATCCTACGCCATTCACCCGGTCGCCGGCCGCATGCCCGGCCATATGAATGTGCTGCTGGCCGAAGCCAACGTCCCGTATGACGAGGTGTTCGAGCTGGAAGACATCAATTCGGAATTCTCGAATGCGGATGTAGCTTTCGTGATCGGCGCCAATGACGTCACAAACCCGGCCGCCGAGGATGATCCGTCCTCGCCGATCTACGGCATGCCGGTGCTGCAGGTCTGGAAAGCCGGCACGGTCTTCTTCATCAAGCGCTCCCTTGGCTCGGGCTATGCCGGGGTCGAGAACCCGCTCTTCTTCCGCGACAATACTATGATGCTGCTCGGCGATGCCAAGAAAATGACCGAGCAAATCGTCAAGGCTATGGACTAGGCGTTACCAACAGCCCTCATAGACAATCACCTGAATGCCCAGCGGGTCGCGTAGATAGAGATAGCGCGCACCCCAGGGCCGGTCTTTCAGGTCTTCCGGTTCGATATCGGCCGGTAGTCTCTTGATGAACTCATCCAGCGGCTCGGCCCGGAATTGCAGGCTGAGGCCGGAGAAATCATGGACGACATCCGTATCGTAGATTTCCAGCAGCGCCTCGTTGTGACCGTCACCCAGTGCGAGGATGACGCCCTTGTCGTCGCCCTCGTCCCATTCCTCGACCGCGACCATGCCGAACAGGCGCTGATACCAGGCCTGCACTTCCGCCATGCGCGGGGTCGATATCTTGGTCTTCTGGGAGAGTTTCAAACCCGTCCTGCCCGCACCAGCCGCCCCGGCTTCTGGCCGGTGAATTTGTCGTCCATCACGACCGGCACACCGTCGACAATGGTCGCCCTGTAGCCGCGCGCACCCTGCAATAGGCGCTGACCACCGGCGGGCAGATCCTTGACCATGTGCGGCGGTTCCAGCTGGAGACCGTCATAGTCGATCACATTGATGTCGGCCTTCAGGCCCTCGCGGATATAGCCGCGATCCTTCAGCGACAGGAAGTCGGCGATATCGCCGGTCATCATCTTCACCGCCTGTTCGATCGGGATTTTCGGTCCACGCGTCCGGTCCCGTGTCCAGTGTGAGAGCAGGTAGGTCGGCATGGAGGCATCGCAGATCGTGCCGACATGGGCGCCGCCATCACCCAGCCCCTGCAGCGCCTGAGGGTGTGTCATCATCTTCATGACATTGCCGTAGTCGCCCTCGGTGTAATTGTAGATCGGGAAATAGATCAGCTCCTTGCCGTCGCGCTCCAGCACAGTGTCGTAGAGCTTTTCCATCAGCGGAACGCCCTCGGCTTCGGCCTTGGCGGCAAGCGAATTTTCCGGCGGCTGCTCATAATCCGGCGGATTGCCCAGCTGGAACAGCTTGGTGGCGACGAACTCGATATGCTCCATCAGCAGGTCGGCCAGCGGCGGAATCGACGAACCCGGCCCGGACAGCTTGTCGGTCTTCTCGCTCAATATCTGGGCCTTGAACTCCGGCGTCTTCATGATCGCCACCCGTTCCTCGAAGGGCAGATGCGCGATCTTCTTGTAGCTGGGATAGCCCATGAAGAAGTGGAAGGTGCATTGCAGGCCGAGGAAAACGCCGATGCCTCGCGGTGCCGTCTGCACACGCATGTCGACGCCTTCGGCCTTCATCGCCTCGGCTTTTTCCAGAATGCGCGTCCACTGGTCCGGCGCGAAATCTCGCTGCATCAGGGACATGGAGAAGGGCCGCCCACCGGCCGCCTTGGCATAGGCTTCCAGCACACTCCATTCCGCTTCGAACCGGTCGCCTTCACGTTCAAGATCAAAATCGGAAACGGCCTGGACCACACCATAGTCCAGTCCTTCAAACGCTTTTGCGATGCCCGCGAGTTCCTTCGACGTCGCTTCGGAGGACGGCGTCCAGTCGCCATCGGCGGTCTTGTGCACATCGGAGCGCCCGGTGGAGAAACCGATCGCGCCAGCCTCCATGGCTTCGCGAACGAGGCTGCGCATTGTCGCGATGTCCTCTTCGCTGGCTTCTTCCTCGGCGATGGCGCGGTCGCCCATGACAAAGACGCGCAGCGGATCATGGCCGATATGCACCGCCACATCGATGGTGCGCGGCTGGGACTCCAGCGCGTCCATGTAATCGGGGAAGCTCTCCCAATTCCATTTCAGGCCTTCGGCCAGCGCCGTACCTGGAATATCCTCGACGCCTTCCATCAGCTTGATCAGACGTTCGTGGTCGTCGGGTTTCACCGGGGCGAAGCCGACGCCGCAATTACCCATGATCGTGGTGGTGACGCCATGCCGGGATGACGGTTCCAGCTGATCGTCCCAGGTCGCCTGGCCGTCATAATGGGAGTGCAGATCGAGAAAGCCCGGCGTGATGATGCAGCCTGACGCATCGATTTCGCGATCGGCACTTTCCGGACAATCGCCGACAGCAACGATCACACCGTCCCTGATGCCGATGTCCGCTGAACGGCCGGCAGCGCCGGTCCCGTCATGGACGATGCCGCCCCTGATCCTGATGTCGTAACCCATCTCACTCCCCGGTCAGCTTGCCGGGAGTGTGGCCCGAAACTGGTTCGGCGTTAAGCCGGTGAAGGCCTTGAAGGCACGGGAAAGTGCAGAATGCTCGGAATAGCCCGCTTCCAGCGCTGCATCGGTCAGCGGCATTCCGGAACGAACGGCGTCGATGGCGCGCTGCACTCTGAGCCGGGCACGATATTGTTTCGGACTCTGAGCCAGCACTGAACGGAAATCCCGCTCCAGCTGGGCAATCGAGCAATGCGCAGATTGCGCGAGATCTTCCATCGCGGGTGGTTCGGCCAGATGCCCGGCGATCAGATCCGTTGCGCGGGCGAGACGCGAATAGATCCGGTCGGCCGCCGGCCTCTGCGGCAACGGAAAGGATATGCCTTTCACGATCGGCTCGCCGTCTTTCCAGACCTGGGTCCGGGCATAGAGATACCATTTGCGGTACCCGGTATGATCATAGGTGAAATCGAAACGGTCGATCAGCGTCCGTCCCGACGCGACCGCACTATCCAGCTCGTCATACCGCTCGACGATCCCGGTATCGAAGAAGTCGGTTGTGCGGCGGCCGATCACATCCGACGCCGAACTGGCACCAAAGAAGCCGGCCAATAGCGGGTTGGCCCCGACATAACGCCGGTCGGCATCCTTCAGGAACTGGATGCAATGGCCCAGCCGGCCGAGATTGGCCGACAGCGCCAGGGGATTTCGGGTCACCGCAATCATGGCCCGTGAAAATCTGCGCGATGCGGAGTCAGGTCAAGACGCAAGCCGGGCACGGTGACTAACATCTGCGTGAATGAACACATGGAGTCTGTCGCCATGAAAAATCGTTTCTTGAAGGTTCTTGCGGTTCTCGCCGCAGGATCCAGCCTGAGTGCGGGGGCAAGCGCCCAGTCGAACACAGCCCCGCAATCGTCTCCGTGCTCAGGCGAGGAATTCCGCCAGCTCGACTTCTGGGTCGGCGACTGGCACGCCGAATGGGACAATGGGGACGGTACGACCGGATTCGGCGAAAATCTCATCACCCGCGACGAGTACGGCGATTGCGTTATCTATGAACGCTTTTCGACCGAGAATTTCGCCGGTGCTCCTTTCCGTGGCATGTCGGTCTCAACCTACCATGCTCCGGTCGGCGCCTGGCGCCAGTCCTGGGTTGATGACAGTGGGGGGTATTTTGCGCTGGTCGGCGGGCCGGGTGGAGAGAACGACGACTATGATTTCATGGTGGAAAACACCCGCATCGTTGATAGCGCGCCTTACCGGAGAATGATCTGGCAGGATGTAACGCCAGACAGCTTCACCTGGCGCTGGCAGGGCCGCGCGTCGGAAGATGAGGCCTGGGCCGACCTCTGGGTCATTCTCTACACGCGCGCGGACCGCGAGTAGCGGTCCCATAGCCGGAATCCGCCTGCCAGGATCATCCCGGCGGCCAGATGCCAGAGCGACCAGAAGCCGACGACGGCCGCCGCGCCGCCCAACGTCGGAAACTGGGTCAGCAGGATGACCAGACCCAGCCCGGCATTCTGGATTCCGATCTCGAAAGCCAGCGCCCTGCGCGAGCCATTGTCGAGGCTGAGCATACGCCCCATTAAGGCGCCGAGTGCGAAGGCCGAGGCGTTATGGATGATCGCCACCGGTGCGATCAGATAACTGCTGGCCAGCAGCAATTCCCAGTTTGACCAGATCCCCACGGCGACCAGCAGAATCAGGATGCAGATCGCCAGCGCGTAAACGAAGGGCTGGATCAGGGCCGCCCATTTCGGCCTGAAGGTGGACATCAGCATGCCGATGGCCAGAGGAAAGCCCAACGCCATGCCGGTCTGCAAAACAAAGGGCAGCATGTCGACATCGACAGAACGGATGAGCTCGGCCGTGGGCGGGTAAAGGCTGGACCAACCCAGAATGGCGATCGGTGTGACGATGAAGGCCAGAGCGCTGGAAGCGGCCGTCAGAGAAACCGAATAGGCCGCGTTTCCCCGTGCCATCAGGACCAGAAGGTTGGAAACATTTCCGCCCGGGCAACAGGCCACCACGATCATCCCGAAAGCAATGGACGGTGTGGGCGCCAGAAGGTGCGCTAGCCCGATCGACATTAGCGGCAGGCCGATGATCTGGGTCGAAAGACCGCCGAGGAACATTTTCGGGCGGCGGCCCAGAAAAGCGAAATCTTCCGGTTTTAGGGTCAGCGCCACGGAGAAAATCATCACCGCCAGGCTGATTGTCAGGCCGATGCGGGAGCCCTGGCCAACGGTGACCTGGATCGCATCAATCGCGGCGGCATCTGTCATTCTGTCTCCCGGCGTTCACGCTGCACCATTGACGCTTGCACCGCCGGACAAGGCAAGACCCGGAACCGGACTTCGTATGACCCGTCGCGTCCGAATGCCGCGCTCGACAGTTGCAGGTCCCGGTTGTTGAATGGCGTCCAGAGATCATTGCGAGAAGGATAAGAATGATGGGACATGGCCCGCAGAAAACGCTCTGGGTTGCCGTCATGGATGGCGCCAAGGCCCTGATCTACCGCAATGCCGGCGACGCGGAAT
Organism: Hyphobacterium lacteum; assembly: GCF_036330345.1. Classification (NCBI taxonomy): domain Bacteria; kingdom Pseudomonadati; phylum Pseudomonadota; class Alphaproteobacteria; order Maricaulales; family Maricaulaceae; genus Hyphobacterium; species Hyphobacterium lacteum. The sequence goes on along the minus strand of NZ_JAZDRP010000003.1, from coordinate 121,951 downwards.
ATCCGGTGCTCAAACTGGTCGAGGCCTTCAAACATGAAGGCGAGGCGTCACATGATATCGGGTCCGACCGGCCCGGCCGCATGGCTGATCAGGCCAAGCATCGCAGCGCTCTGGATGAAGGTGACCCGCATGGTGAGGCTGAAGCTGCCTTTCTCGCAGGCGCCATGGAGGCTCTGAACGCTGCGGCGAAAAAGGGCGATTTCGATCGGCTTCTGATCTACGCGTCCAAACCGGCACTGGGTGTTATACGCCCGCATTTCAGCGCTGAACTCGGCGAGCGGCTGCTCGACAGTATTGCACTCGACATCACGCATGAGCCCGTCGACCAGATCGAGAAACGTGTTCACGCCGCGTTGAGCTGACGCAAATCTCTGGACGCATTAACGCGGCCTGCTAGTCTCCGGCGAGTGAACAGCGTTCAGGGGAGGCGCGCGTGAGCAAGTCCATCATCCATTCCATGCTGGCTATGGGCGCGGCCATGAGCCTCGCGGCTTGCGGCAGCGGCAATGAGGGCCGTGACCTTTCCGGTGCGGATTCCGACTTCCAGACTACATTGATCGAGCAATTGATCGACGCCCGGCCCGGCGATGTGATCGAGATACCGGCAGGGGTCTATTCCTTTGACCGCTCCCTGTCGCTCGCTGTCGATGGCGTCACCATCCGCGGAGCGGGCATGGATGAAACCATATTATCCTTTGCCAACCAGACCTCTGGCGCGGAGGGATTACTGGTGACGGCCAGCGACTTCACGATTGAAGATATTGCCATCGAGGACACGCGCGGCGATGCGCTTAAGGTCAATGAGGGCGAGAACATCATTATCCGCCGGGTGAGGACGGAATGGACCAATGGTCCGGATACCGATAATGGCGCCTATGGCATCTATCCAGTGCAGACCACCAATACGCTGATCGAGGACGCTGTTGCCATTGGCGCATCAGACGCCGGCATTTATGTGGGCCAGTCGCGAAATGTGATCGTGCGCAACAGCCGGGCCGAATACAATGTTGCCGGGATCGAGATCGAGAACACGATCGGCGCCGACGTCTATGGCAATGTCGCGACCAACAATACGGGCGGCATACTGGTCTTCAACATGCCCAATCTGCCCCAGCCCGGGCATTCCACACGCGTCTACAACAATCAGGTCTTTGACAACAACACCGGGAATTTCGGTCACCCCGGAACGCCGGTAGCCAGTGTGCCGGCCGGGTCCGGCATCGTCATCAATTCCAATGACCGGGTCGAGATTTTCGACAATGACATCCGTGACCATCGCACAGCGAACATTATTATCTCATCGGTCTATTCGACCGGATATTCCGATGTCAGCGTGCAGGAGGATTTCGATCCCTATCCGGAAACGATCTGGATTTCCGGCAATGAACTGGGCGAAGGCGGCGGGAACCCGGACAATGTCGAACTTCAGGCGCTGCGCGTTCTGATGTTCGGGCTGACCGGCAACATTCCCGACGTTCTCTGGGACGGTTTCCAGAATGCCGATCTGCTGGTCGAGGGTGACATGCCGGAGCAATACCGGATCTGCGTCGATAATGGCGATGCACAGATGCTGAATGTGGACGGTCCGAACGGATATGCCGACCCGGCAATGGTCGAAGATACAGCCTGTCAGCATGAGCGTCTGCCGGAGATTGTTCTGCCGTTCTGATGCGCCTCCTGTTTCCGTTCCTCGCTATCATTCTGGCCGCGTGCGGTAACCAGCCCGCATCACCGGCCTTTCATGCTGAAGGCCGTCCCGATCTGTTATCGGATTGGGGCATGGTGTCAGTTCGTGATGGCCATCTTGTGCTCTCCGACGGCGTTGAGCCCTATGATCTCAACACGCCGCTATTTACCGACCATGCCGGCAAGCTGCGGACGATCTGGATGCCGGAAGGGACCAGCGCCACCTACCGCGAAGGCCAGGTCCTGGATTTCCCGATCGGCACGGTGATCACCAAGACGTTCTATTATCCCGTTGATGGCGACGGGCATGTACTGCGCGGCGATCAGGGCCTTTTGGTATCCGATAGTCCCGAGACGCTGGATCTGGAACGCGTGCGCCTGGTGGAAACACGGCTTCTGGTGCATCGCGAGGACGGGTGGGTTGCCCTGCCTTATGTGTGGAATGAGGATGAAAGCGATGCCCAGCTGATGCGGGCGGGTTATTCCGAAACCCTTACCCTGGCTGAGGCCGGCGGCACTATCCGCGACATCCATTATCTGGTGCCGAATGTGAACCAGTGCGCCGGCTGTCATGCCACAAACAATACAACGCGCGCCCTGTCTCCGATCGGGCCCGCCGCGCGTCATCTCAACCGGGACTATGCCTATGCCGGCGGCGTGGAGAACCAGCTCTCACACCTCATTGCGAGGGGTTATCTGACCGGCGCACCGGATCCGGACTTGGCACCGCGCGCTGCCGTCTGGAACAATCCGGATATCCCTCTGGATCAACGCGCGCGCGCCTATCTGGATATCAATTGTGCGCATTGCCACAATCCGGTCGGACCGGCGGACACGTCAGGCTTGCACCTGAATTTCGATGCGCCTGTCAGCCCCAATCTCGGCCTCTGCAAGCCCCCGATCGCGGCCGGTCCGGGCTCGGGCGGACTCCGTTTCGATATCGTCCCCGGAAATCCGGAGGATTCGATTTTCATCTACCGGATGGCTTCTACGCGGGGTGATGTGATGATGCCGGAACTGGGCCGGTCGTTGACCCACCATGAAGGTGTTGCCCTGATCTCCGAATGGATTGCCGGTCTCGAGGGCGGCTGCAACTAGCCGTCTGCGCCCAGCGCCCGATAACAGGAACAGGCTGACAATTCTGTCTCACCAAGATGGGTCAGCAGATTATCGACGGCCTCCGACAAGAGCTGTCCGCGCGTCGTATCCAGCTTCGCGGCCGCCAGGCGGAGACGCCGGTCCTGGCGGTCCGTCAGCGAGAAGCCGTCATCGTCATCGATTTCGGCGGCCACATGGTGTGCGTCGCAGGGCCCCGGATGCGGTTGGGGTGGGGGGGCGGTATCCGCATCCGAGGCATCGCGGCGTGCGATCGAGAATGGGTCAAACGGGACATCATGCGGTGTGCGTGTGCCCGCAGGAGATGGCGCGGCCGCGCCTTTGCGGACAAGCAGGCCGGAATGAAGCGGCGCGTAGGAAGGGGAAGTCATGGTCAGCTCTGCCCTGCAACACGGTGGACGAAAGCGGTACGGCGGCCAAAGACGGCGCGCGGCGGCTGGCGCCGATCCGGAACACCTTTCGGTGGCCCGCTATCACTCTTTCTCCGGTCAATGCCATCCCATTCGGGCTGTCCATTAGCGCGGGCCTTGGGTTTGGGCAATTCAGCCTCATCCCAGCCAGGCAATACCAGTTCGCCAAGACCGGGAAGATCGTCCGGATCTTCCTCGTCACCGAACAGATCGGGAGCACCGCCGCCTGGCGTCAGTGCCGCCACAGCAAGATCGCTCATGCTGTCATGGCCATTTGCCGGCACGCCATTACGGACGAAGCGGGCCCGCAAGTAGCGCCAGAGCTTGGCCACCTCGTCGGCAGACTTGGACCCCTCATTGATTTCGCCGACGGTGCGGCCATCAATCATCGAGGCCGCAAAATCCGTCCGATGATGGATTGTGACCGGCGCAACAACGCCGTGCTGTGAAAGCGCGACAGCCGTCTCACCGGTAATGCGGGCGCGCGCCGTCGCCGAGTTGACGACAAAGACGAGCGGCTTGGAAAAGCTCTCGACGATATCGACGGTCGGGCCAACGGCGCGCAGATCATGCGGGCTGGGGCGGGTCGGGACGACGACGAGGTCCGCATGACGCACGACACCGGCGATGGATTCAGTCACAGCCGGCGGCGTATCGATGACAATCAGTTTGAATCCGGATTTCTCCAGATGCCGGATTCCGGCATCCAGGTCTTCAATGGACACTCTGGCATAGGCTGGTGCAGCACTCGTGCGGGCATTCCACCATTTTGCCAGTGACCCTTGCGGGTCGGTGTCGATCAGCGCCACCGGCCCATCGCCATTGCGTTCGGCCTCGACGGCAATATGCCCGGACAGGGTTGTCTTGCCCGACCCACCCTTTTGCGACGCGAAAACGACGACATTCGCCTGGTTCGCCATTACACCCTCACACCATCCACGCCGTTCTTCGGCTGTCTTCGCATGAGCGGACCACATCAGCGCATAAGGCCCATTTAAAGGCATTGTTCAAATTCGAACGATCGCTGCGGATGCAGGATCAGGGTTTCCGGTTACTGAACAGGATGAGGCGAATTATCCTTTCGGTCGCGGCTTTACAGCCGACGGGAGTCCCGCCACTATGCTGCAATGCAACATAACGGGGGGATCGATGTTCGCATTGGCAGCACAAGTGACCGGAGCTGTCGCCGCTCCTGAACAGCCGGATGTCATGGCTTTTGTGGCCGACAGCATGTTGCTGATGATTTCCGGAATGGTGGTCGTCTTCATGGCGGCCGGTTTCTGTATGCTGGAGACCGGGCTGGTCCGGGCCAAGAATGCCGCCACCATCTCGCTGAAGAACATCACGCTCTTCTCCATTGCGGCGATCACCTATTATCTCGTCGGCTATCGCCTCATGTATGATGGCGTGGATGGCGGGTTGATCGGCACGTTCGGCGTCTGGTCGCCCGATCCGCTGGACGAGCCTTCGGGTTCCCTCGCCTCATCTGCAGACTGGTTTTTCCAGATGGCCTTCGTTGCCACGGCCGCGTCGATTGTGTCGGGAACGCTGGCCGAACGCATCAAGCTCGGCCCCTTCCTGATCTTCATCGTTTTCCTGACCGCGCTGATCTATCCGATTACCGGCGCCTGGAAATGGGGGGAAGGCTGGCTGCATGTGATGGGGTTCGAGGATTTCGCCGGCTCGACCCTGGTCCATTCGGTTGGCGGCTGGGCCGCGCTTATGGGAGCGCTGATCCTGGGGCCCCGCTATGGCAAGTACGGTCCCGATGGGCGCATCCAGAAACCCATGCCGGGCTCGAATCTGCCCCTGGCAGCGCTGGGCACATTCATTCTCTGGTTCGGCTGGTTCGGCTTTAATGGCGGCTCACAACTGGCCGCGGGAACCATCGAGGATGTCAGCGCTGTCGGGCGTATCCTCGCCAACACAAACACCGCAGCTGCGGCCGGCGTGCTGGGGGCCTTCGTCACTGCCTATTTCATCTTCAAGAAACCCGACCTGACCCTTGTGCTCAATGGAGCCATAGGCGGCCTGGTTGCGATCACAGCCGGGCCATTGGCGCCCGAACTCTGGCAGTCGATGATAATCGGTGCGATCGGCGGCGTGCTGGTCGTTGTGTCAGTGCCGTTGCTGGACAAGCTGAAGATCGATGATGTCGTCGGCGCTATTCCCGCCCACCTTGTTTGCGGCATTTGGGGAACGCTGGTTGCCGGCCTGACCACTCAGGCCGACGGCGTCGGCATTATCGGCCAGCTGGGTATCCAGGCGACAGGAATTCTGGCCATCGGTGCGTTTACCGCCCTCCTGTCCCTGGCGGGCTGGCTGGCCCTGAAATACACGATCGGTCTGCGGCCGAGCGTGGACGAGGAAATCGCCGGTCTCGACAAGTCCGAGCTGGGCATGGAAGCCTATCCGGACTTCTACACTGGCTGAGATCTCCCGGTTTCAGGCAAAAAAATGCGCGGCAGGCCTGGATTGCGAGGAGCCTGCCGCGCCATGCCTCCCGGTCCCGCCGGTAGGCAACTAGGGAGCCCTAGTCGAATTCCGTCAATCGCATCGAGACCTGAAGCCCGTCGGTGAGACGGTCATAGGCCTTGAGCGTGAGGAATTCTGCGAATTCGTCGGACAGGACCAGTTCGCGAAGAAGATTGGCCGCTTCCGTCACCTGATCAGGGCCGGACAACCGGTAATCCGGATCTTCCAGGATCTCGGCTTCGGCGATGTTGATCGCCTCCTCGATCCAGCTGGCATCCAGAAGCACGTCCGTGTCGGTTTTCACGCCATTGACCCGCCATTGCCAGAGCTGTGCCCGGGCGATCTCGGCGGTGGCCGCGTCTTCCATCATGTTGCGGATCGGGGCCGCGCCGCGGCCCGCCAGCCAACCCGCAATATAACGGATGGCCACGTCGATATTCTCGCGGGCACCGACCTCTGTGACGCTGCCCTCCGGCGGTGCGACCAGGTCGGCTGCCGAACCCGTTACATGGAATTTCTCGTCGATCTGGTTGGGACCGGACATGACATCGTCAAAGGCCGCCTTGGCGATCGGCACCAGATCGGGGTGCGCCACCCAGCAACCGTCATGACCATCCGTGGCCTCACGCACCTTGTCGGCCCGCACCTGTTCGAATGCCAGTGCATTGGCCGCTTCATCACCCTTCACCGGAATGAAGGCCGACATACCGCCCATCGCATGCGCCCCGCGCCGGTGGCAGATGCCGATCACCCGGCGCGAATAGGCGCGCATGAAGGGCACGGTCATGTTGACCTGCGACCGGTCTGGCAGAATGCGGTCCTTATGGCCCCGCAAGCGCTTGATGTAGGAGAAAATATAATCCCAGCGGCCGCAATTGAGGCCAACGCAATAATCACGCAGCTCGTAGAGAATCTCGTCCAGCTCGAAAGTCGCCGGCAGGGTCTCGATCAGCACAGTGCAGCGGATGGTGCCGCGTTCCATGCCCAGTATCTCCTCGGCATGGCTGAAAACCAGCGCCCAGAAGCGGGCCTCGAAACGGCTTTCCAGTTTCGGCAGATAGAAGTACGGGCCCGAGCCACGCACATTCAGCGCATCGAAATTATGATAGAGGTAGAGGCCGAAATCAAAGAGGGCGGCAGAGATCGGCGAACCGTTCACCACCATGTGGCGTTCTTCGAGATGCAGACCGCGCGGACGCACGATCAGCGTTGCCGCGTCGGAATTGACGCGATAGCGCTTGCCTGACTTCTCATCGGTGAAATCGATCTGGCGGCGGATAGCCTCGCGCAAATTGATCTGACCTTCGATGACATTCGTCCAGGTCGGCGAGGTGGCATCCTCGAAGTCCGCCATGAAGCAGCGGGCGCCTGAATTCAGAGCGTTGACGACCATCTTGCGGTCGACCGGGCCGGTAATCTCGACCCGGCGGTCGCGAAGATCCGGCGGGGCGGCCCGAACAGTCCAGTCCGAAGCGCGAATGTCAGCGGTCTCGGCCGGGAAGTCCGGCAGCGCACCGGCATCATAGTCCGCCTGACGCTTCTGCCGGTCTTCCAGCAACGCCTTGCGGCGGCCATCGAAACGGCGGTGAAGACCGACGAGAAAAGACAAGGCGTGCGGGGCGAGAATGCCCCGATAGCCCGGCTCCAGCGGACCCAGAAGGTCAACGCCATTGGGATTTGTGGTGTTCATGATCTCACTCCCTGACGCTGATTATTCCGCTGCGAACTGGGCCGCTTCGGTGGATTCGCCCATGGCCGTGGTCGAGGCCTGACCGCCTGACAGGGTCTGGTTGACCAGGTCAAAATACCCGGTGCCAACCTCGCGCTGGTGACGGGTTGCGGTGTAGCCGTCCTTCTCGGACGCAAACTCGGCCTGTTGCAGCTCGGAATAGGCGCCCATTCCACGGTCGCGATAACCGCTGGCGAGATTGAACATGCCGTGATTGAGCTGGTGGAAGCCGGCGAGCGTGACAAACTGGAATTTGTAACCCATCGCTCCCAGTTCGCGCTGGTAGGTCTCGATAGTGGCCTTGTCCAGATTGGCTTCCCAGTTGAAGGATGGCGAGCAATTATACGCCATCATCTTGCCCGGGAATTCCTTCTGGATGGCTTCGGCGAAGCGCTTGGCCTCGTCGAGATTCGGCTTGGAGGTCTCCCACCACAGAAGGTCGGCATACTTTGCATAGGCCAGACCGCGCTTGATGCAGTGATCAACGCCCATGCCCTTCTTCAGGCGATGGAAGCCTTCCGCCGTGCGGCCGGCATCATAATCGATGAATTCATGGTCACGCTCGTCAATATCGGAATTGATCAGCGTGGCGGACTCGGCGTCCGTGCGAGCGACGGTCAGGGTCGGCACGCCGAGAACATCAGCCGCCAGGCGGGCCGCATTCAGATTGCGCTGATGCGCCTTGGTCGGAATCAGAACCTTGCCGCCGAGATGGCCGCATTTCTTTTCTGCCGCGACCTGATCCTCGAAGTGAACACCGGAAGCGCCGGCCTCGATATAGGCGCGCATGATTTCATAGCAGTTCAGCGGACCACCAAACCCGGCTTCGGCATCGGCAACGATCGGCGCAAACCAGTCGCGCGTGACATGGCCCTCGGAAACCTCGATCTGGTCGGCGCGCTGGAGCGTGCGGTTGATCCGCTTGGCCAGTTCCGGACCGGAATCGGCGGGATAGAGCGACTGATCCGGATACATGGCGCCCGCCTCATTGGCGTCGGCAGCGACCTGCCAGCCGGACAGGTAAATAGCTTTCAGACCCGCCCGAACCATCTGCATGGCCTGGCCGCCGGTCAGCGCACCCAGTGCGTTGATATAGGGCTCGGTCTTCAGGAGATGCCACAACTTCACGGCACCGCGCTCGGCAAGCGTATGCTCGATGCGAACCGAGCCGCGCAATTTCAGCACGGCTTCCGGCGTGTAGTCACGGTCAATGGAGGCGAAACGATCCGGCGTAGCGCCCGGGACGAGGTCGTTGAAAGTTGTCATGGTGCAATCCTTTTGTATGCGAGACCGGCGGACCGGCTGTCTGGATGACACCTTCATGCAATGACTGGACGGGGTCCATGCTCCAAAACGGGGAAAGAAGCACAGATGTATTCATTAATTACTTGTCATTATGTCGTTTTGTGAATAATTGACATCATGGATCTGCAAGCCGAAAAAATATTCGCCGGCGCCAGGCTGCGCCGCCTGCGGCGCGAACGTGGTCTGACACAGGCTGACGCCGCTGACCTTCTCGGCCTGTCGCCAAGTTATCTGAACCTTCTGGAGCGCAATCAACGTCCCGTGACGGCCCGCGTGTTACTGGCGCTGGCTCAAGCCTTCGACATTGATGTGCGCAGTCTCGCGGAAGGCTCGGATCGTCAGCTGATCACCGATCTCGAAGCCGCCGCGGCAGACCCGGCACTGGCCGCGCTGGAGCTGGACCGGACAGAGCTGACCGAACTGGCCGAGACCCAACCCCGCGCTGCCGAAGCCCTGACGCAGATGCACCAGGCCTATCGAAGCGCAGCGGAATCATCGGCGGACCTGGCCGCCCAGCTCCAGGGTGGAGATCAGCCCGGCCGCCTTAATGATACCGAGGCGGTGCGTAACGCGATCGACCGGCGGAATAATTATTTCGCGGCGATCGAGGCCGCTGCCGACGAGTTTGGCGCCAGCCTGAAGTTGACACTCGATAACCGGGTCACCGTGCTCGAGGAGCGGCTGAAAACAGAGCACGGCATTGTCGTGCGGACCTTCGAGGATGCGGTCATGGGGGGAGCCCGTCAGCGGATGGACTTCCACACGCGGCGGCTGATGCTGTCCGACAGGCTCTCGCCACTTGCCCGGCCCATGCAATTGGCCACAACGATGGCCCTGCTGGAGTTTGACGATTTGCTGGACAGGCAGGTCAAGGATGCCGGCCTGGAGACGAAGGCCGAACAAGCCCTCTACCGGATGGGGCTGGCGCGCTATTTCGCTGGCGCGCTGCTGGCTCCTTATGAGACCTTTCTGACCAGCGCCGAGAAGCTGCGTTATGATATCGAATCCTTGCAACGGCAATTCGGTCTGGGCTTCGAGGCGACCTGCCACCGGCTGACCACGCTGCACAGGCCGGATCGCAGCGGTATTCCCTTTTTCATGGTGCGGATTGATCCGGCCGGAAATGTATCGAAGCGGTTCGGCAGCGGCGTGTTGCCGTTTGCGCGATCGGGGGGCTCCTGTCCGAAATGGTCGCTATTCGAAGCTTTCCGCGCACAGGAACGCCTGCATACCCAGCGCTTCGCCCTGCCCGACAATTCCGAATATCTGTCGATAGCCAAGGCGGTGTCCCGACCGGCCGGCCCCAACGAACCCCCTGTCCTGCAGGCGGTCGCGGTCGGATGTGAATGGGCTCGCGCTGACGAGACAATCTTCGCCGACGCGCTGTTGCATCGCACGGCCACACCGGTCGGCATCACCTGCCGGCTGTGCGAGCGTGCAGCTTGCTCACATCGCGCCTTCCCGTCCATGCAGCGGGAAATGTCGGTCAATCCATGGCGCCAGGCCGCTGGCCCCTATGCCAGCGACGAGCTCTGATCAGCAATCGGTCAGCGGGCCCAGCGCGTTGGCGTCATCAAAATAGGGCCCCTGCATGGCCTCCACCAGTTCGCATCGACGCTCCTCCGGCAGATGCGGATCCGACATAATATCGGCTGCCAGATCCGGCAGGGTGAAACGCCCCGGCATCATTTGGGATCCCCCGGCTTCCGGTGAATCAAACCGCATGCGGGCCGGGCCATCGCTCCAGCGCGTCCAGCTGGCACCGGGATCGCCCTGGCGCGCAAACCGGGCCCAATAGCTTCCCATTTCATGCGCCAGTGCCAGGCGCCCGGCCTCGTTGGAGCTGTCAAAGGCGATCGGATCGAGGCGTGGACCGAAGAAGTTGAAATGGTTGAAGACGAAGGGGATTTCCATGGAATGCATGGCGCCAAAAACACGCGAGGAGTCGAGGAAGAAGTTCGCACCGCCCTCATCCCAGTCGAAACGGTAGGTCCACACATCATCATTGCCGGCCGCTGTGATGGCATCGGCCACCTCGTCAACACCCGAGATCGCCCAGATACGGCCCTGATAATCGGCCACGGCGTTGTAAAGGTTTTCGTCGCGGATCCGGAAGAGAATTCCCAGCGGCCGGGCGACGAAGTCCTCATTGAGGCCATTATAGAGCTTGGTCTCGTCGCGATTGGTCCCGGTAATCAGCGGCACGGCATTGAAGGTTTCGAGGCTGTCGAAAGCCGACATGACACCGCCCGCCGGAATCGAGACGCCATCAGCGATCACGGTCGGCACTTCCAGACGCCCGTCAGCACCGGTGAAGGCTGCGTAGATATCCACAAGCGAGGCCTGCCGCAGGGCTTCAGCGGAAACCTCCGCGCCGGTAATGGCCTGCGCTGCCTCATTGAACGGGTGCACGGTGAACCCGCCGCCATTCTCGGCCTCGTCCTGCTGGACCGAACTGGCCGAACCGGATTGCATGATCGCGCGATGGAAGAGGCCGGAGGCCAGGGGAGACGCCATCAGCGCGGCCACATTGGTACCGCCGGCACTTTCACCGAAAATCGTGACCGTTCCGGCATCCCCGCCATAGCTGGCGATATTGTCCTGCACCCAATTCAGAGCTGCGAGATGATCGGTCAGCGCGAAATTCGCGACCCCCGAACCGGACTCTCGCAACACCGGGTGAGAGAAAAAGCCGATTGGACCCAGACGGTACTGGACCACGACGACAACCACATTCTGGTCCATCGCCAACTGCGAACCATTATACTGGTCAGCATAGCCCCAGGTGTTGGATCCGCCATGGATCCAGACCATGACCGGCAAATCCCGGGCATTGGGCGGGGCGTAGACGTCCAGGTAGAGACAATCCTCGCTGCCGGCCACCTCGCCGACCTCGATACCCAGCATGTCGGCGTTCAGACCATTACCCAATTGCGGGCAGGGCGTGGGGGCCGTGATGGCTTCACGCTCGCCGTCCCATCCGGAATGAGCCAGGGCCGGCTGCCAGCGCATGTCGCCAACCGGCGGCCGGGCGTAGGGGATGGCGCGCCAGACATGGGCGCCACTGTCCTCGACATAGCCGACAATATTGCCCTGCGGGGTCGTCAAGCGAGTGGCCGGATCGGGCTCGACCGGCACTTCACGGCTGGAGCAGGCGGTCAACACAAGGGCAAGTCCGAGAAAGGCAAGGCGCATGAATAATCCCCACATATTCCTGAACGATAATTTGGTGTGATTTCAGGAGAGGTCAAACGCCCGCCAGCGCTTGGCTAACAGCGCGTTGCCAGCCCGAGCGTTGCTGATCACGTTGCTCGGCTTTCATTGAGGGCGAATAGGCCTGATCGGCCTGCCAGAGCGCGCGGCCATCCTCGAGGCTGTGAAACAGGCCAGCCCCCAGCCCGGCCAGGAAGGCTGCGCCCCACGCTGTAGTCTCGGCATTGACCGGCCGGACCACCGGCACACCACAGAAATCGGCCAGGCGCTGCAGGAAGCGGTTATTGGCCGACATGCCACCATCGACTTTCAGCTTGTCTGCCGCGACCCCGTCACGGGCCATCGCCTGGAGCAGGTCAGCGGTCTGATGGGCTGCGGCATCAAGCGCTGCCTGTGCAATTTCGGCCCGGCCCGACCCGCGCGTCAGGCCTGTGATTGTGCCGCGGGCATCCGCAGCCCAATGCGGCGCCCCGAGGCCGGCAAAGGCGGGTACCAGATAAACGCCGCTGTCCGGATCGGCCGATGCCGCCAACGCCTCGATCTCCGACGCTTTTGAAAACAGGCCCAGCCCGTCGCGCAGCCATTGCACAGTCGCTCCGGCCGACAGAATTGACCCTTCCAGCGCAAAAGTGGTCTTGCCATCAAGGCGCCATCCCACGGTCGAGAGGAGGCGGTTCTCCGAGACTGCCATGTCGGAGCCGGTATTCATGATCAGGAAGGCGCCGGTGCCATAGGTGGATTTGACCTGCCCCGGTTTGAAACAGGCTTGGCCAATGGCCGCTGATTGCTGGTCACCTGCCATGCCGGTGACCGGCAATTCCTCGCCTATCGTCGTCTTCAAACTGGTGCCCAGCGGCCCGGCATTGTCGCAAACTTCCGGCAGGCCGGACATGGGAACGCCGAACAGCCGGCAAAGCCCGTCATCCCACTGGCCGGCCTTCAGATCATAGAGCGAGGTGCGGCTGGCATTGCTGGCATCCGTCCGGTGCTCACCACCGGTCAGGCGCCACAGCAGGAAGGTATCGACCGTGCCGAACGCCAGCTCGCCGCTCGCCGCGCGTTCGCGAGCGCCGTCGACTGCATCCAGAATGAAAGCGAATTTTGTTGCCGAGAAATAGGGATCCAGCACCAGGCCGGTCTTTTCGCGGATCATCTCCTCATGACCATCCGCAGCCAGTTGCTGACAGGTCTGCGCCGTGCGCCGGTCCTGCCAGACAATGGCATTGTGGATCGGATCACCCGTCGCCCGGTCCCAGACAATCGCGGTCTCGCGCTGATTGGTGATACCGATACAGGCCGGTTTCCAGCCCTTGGCCCTGGCGTCCTTCAGCGCCCTGCGGGCCGTGGCGATGACCGTCGCCCAGATCACTTCCGGATCATGTTCGACCCAGCCGGGTTTGGGATAGATCTGGGGAAATTCCTGCTGAGCCAGCGAGATCACTTCGCCCTTGCGCGAAAACACGATAGCGCGTGACGATGTGGTGCCCTGATCGATCGCCAGAATAGCGGTCTTGTCCCGAAACATGCCCTCTCCCCCTCAGCCGTCCGACACCGGACTATAACGTGGCTGGCGAAACCGGGAAGGGAGCGCTAGCGTGTCACCGAGGGAGAGATTCATGGCGTTTGAAGAAGGCATTATCGAGAGCCCGACCGGGGCGCAGCTGACGACCTATTGGCGGCCGGCAGAGGGGGAGTTGCGCGGCATCGTCCAGATCAATCACGGCCTGGCCGAGCACGGCGCGCGCTATGAGGGTTTTGCCGACTTCCTGGCCAGCCAGAGCTGGGCGGTTATCGCGCACGATCATCGCGGCCATGGCAAGACGACGGCGCCCGATGGCCAGCCGCGGGTCTTCGCCACCCGGAATGGCTGGGAAAAGGTAATCGCCGACGTCAAGGCTGTGAATGATGCGCTGCAGGCAAATTATCCCGGCCAGCCGATTGTCTGTTTCGGCCATTCCATGGGCGGCGTGGTCGCCATGAATTACACGCTGCGTCATCCGGATACGGTCAAGGGCTGTGCGGTCTGGAACTCGAATATCGACAAGGATGCCGCAGGCCTCCTCAAATTCGTTTCCGGTCTGGGAATGACGTTCTCAAGGCCGGAGTCTCCAGCGGGACTGATCGACCAGCTGACCTTCAAGGCCTGGGACAAGAAGTTCAAATCCGACCGGCCGGAATCCGGCTGGCTGTCACGCGATCTCGCCGAAGTGGACAAGTATGTCGCCGATCCGCTGTGTGGCTGGACGGCGAGCTGGTCGCTCTGGCGGGATTTTGCCGGCGGGATCGCCTATGCGGCCGATGAGAAAAACTGGAAATCGCTGCCGAAGACCATGCCCTTCCATCTCGTCGGCGGTACGGAAGACCCGGCAACCAATGGCGGCAAGGCCATCGAGGCTCTAGGCGAGCGGCTGCGCCGCGCCGGCTATGGCGCGACGCAGGAAATTCTCGAGGATTTCCGGCACGAGACGCTCAATGAGAAAGGCCGCGAAGCGGTCATGGAGCGCTTCGCGGCCTGGCTTTCGAAGATCGGTTAAACCCTATTCCCAGAAATAGGCACCACGCACACGATCACCGGTGACGGTCTCGTTCAGCGTTTCCGCGTCATAGAGACGGCCATTGAGCATGATCATGTCAATCTGATCGGAATTCTCGATATCGGCGAGGATATCGCCGTCGAGAATGACGAGGTCGGCCAGCTTGCCTTCCTCGATCGAGCCGAGATCCCGATCGAAGCCGAGATGGATGGCGGGCGCGATGGTTGCAGCCCGCAGCGCCTGGATCGGCGTTGCGCCGCCCCGGCCCAGCGACCACATCTCCCAGTGAGCGGCGAGGCCTTCTTCCTGGCCGTGCGCACCGATCGCCATCAACACACCGCGATCGGCCAGCATGAGGGCCGTCACCGCGCTGTCATCGTCGACATAGTCATGTTCCGGCGCCCAGGTCCGGCGGATGGATCCGTTGAGCACGCTGGGCGGTGCATGCCGCGACAGGATGGGGTGCTCCCAGATATTCATGCGCGAACGCCAGTACGGATCGCCGGCCAAGCCACCATAGGTGACTACAATGGTCGGATTGTAGGCAACCTGGGTCTGCGAGAACATCTGCATGACGTCCTCATAGATCATTTCGACCGGCAGATTGTGCTCCAGCGAGGTATTGCCGTCGGCCACCAGCGACATGTCCATGTGATAGTTGGAGCCGCCTTCGGCGACCACGATCACACCGGCCTCATGCGAGGCTGCCACGACCTGCTGGCGCTGGTTCCGGCGTGGCTGGTTGTAGTTCTTGATGCCGTGTGCGCCCTGAGACGCGAGACGGAAAATGTGCTCTTCAGCGTCCGAATAATCCTCGATCCGCGCGAAGAAACCCGGCGCCCGAGCACCATAAACCACCTCACCGGTGGAATAGGTGCGCGGCTGCAGCTGCAGGCCGGCGCGCTGGTATTCACCGGCCACGAAAATGTGGCTGGCCGAGCTGGACGGATCGAAAATGGTGGTCACGCCGAAGGCCAGATGCGCCAGGGTCGACCAGTTTTCTTCCGGAATGATCTCGTCTGTACCTTGCGGGCCGTGCGCGTGTGCATCGATCAGTCCCGGAATAATGGTCCGGCCGGTGACGTCGACAATCTCGGCACCTTCCGGCACCGTGACCTCGTCAGCACTGCCGACCGCCACGATGCGGTTGCGCTCAACGATTACAGTCCCGTTCTCGATAATGCCGCCATCCTCATCCGTCATGGTGATGATACGGGCACCGGTCAGCGCGACCGTCGTGTCCGGCACATCCGATGCCGCTGTCACGGCGAGCGAACGGCCGGTTTCTGGCGGCGCAAACCCCTCAGCGTCATCATCCTCGCCAGCCGGGCGATGCGGGATCATCTCGTCGATCGACGCGGAATACAGCACCGGGCCCATGGTCCAGTGGATGGACTCGCTGCCCCCCGACCAGGACGGGTAGGTCCCGCCATTGAGCGAGGCTTCCGTGACCGGCAGAGCCGAAGCCGACATGCCGGCAGAGACTTCCTGCGGTCCCGGCGGCATCGGCATGACATAGACATCATAATTCTCGCGGAAGGCCAGGTAATGACCATCCGGCGAGACGAGGTAGTCCGATACCATGTCAGACTGGGCATGCGTGCGGCGGGCCTCACCATTCATGTCGGTGCTGACCAGGCGGCGCTGTCCGCTTTCGAATGTGGTCAGGAAGAGCCGGTCACTGGAGGCTCCAAAATGCGGCTCGGAGCCGGAATCGCTGACGCGACGCATTTCACCACCCGATGCCGGAATGGCGAAAATGCCGGTCGTCTCGGACCATTCGCGAGACGTCAGTACACCGCCTGAGCCTTTCTCGAAGACCACGGTGCGGCCATCCGGCGAGAAGACCGGGCGGCGATAATGGCCCGGCTCACGGGTCAGAACGCGCTCACCGCGGCCATTGGCGTTGACGGTCCGGATCGAGCCCAGTTCCTCATCATCCCAGGTCACGAAAACGATGGAACGGCCATCGCGCGACCAGGACGGGAAGAGCTCGCGATAGCTTCCGTCATTGCGGGTCAGCGGACGCGGGTCACCCCCGGACATGCTGGCGATATAGAGACGTCCCAGCGTCTCGAAAACGACCTGCGATCCGTCTGGCGAAACATTGGCGAAACGCGGCATGCGGGTCTCGAACGTTGCCGGCGCCACCTCGGTCTGCGGGCGCGGCGGATCGATCACTTCACGGCTGTCGTCCACTTCGAACGGAATCTGGACCACCTCACCGGAGCTCACATCGATACGGTTGATCTGGCCATTGGCCCAGAAGACGATGGAATTGCCATCCGGCGTCCAGTCCATGTTCGGATACATGCCGTAGACGCCCCAGGTTTCCTGATTGTCCCGGTCAAGATCACCAAAGATCATCCGCTCTTCGCCGGAACGGAGATCCTTCACCCAGAGCTGGGATTGCAGGCGGTCACGGCGCACGAAAGCCATGGTGTTTCCGTCAGGAGAAATCGCCGGACGGACAGAACCGCCTGCGCCTGATACCGCGGTCGAGGTCTCACCGGTCTCCAGTTCGTAGCGGAGAATGTTGAACAGGTCCGTATTGGAATCCTGTGCGTAGATGAAGGTGTTCCCGCTGGTCACATTCTGGGTGTAATAAACGTAACGGCCATCGGGCGAGAAAATCGGCTCGCCCAGTTCTTTCTGGAAGGCCTCGCTGGGGCGCTCCACCAGCTGCACGCCGCTACCGCCCGAGATGTGATACATCCAGATTTCGCCGGTCCCGGCAGACCGCGATGTTGTGTAATGCTTGCGTGCTGCGATGTATTCACCCGACGGGTGCCAGGTCGGGTTGTTCAGCAGGCGGAAGCTTTCATTGGTGACCTGGCGGCGGTCGGAACCGTCCGTGTTCATGATCCAGATATTGTCGCCGCCGGCGCGGTCGGAGGTGAAGGCAATCAGTGTGCCGTCCGGCGAGAAGCGGGGCTGGATTTCCCAGGGCAGACCACTCGCGATATTGGTCGCCTGACCGCCGGTGATCGGCATTGTGTAGATGTCACCGAGAAGGTCGAAGGCAATGGTCTGGCCGTCAGGGCTGACGTCCAGGCTCATCCAGGTGCCTTCCTCGACACGGATCGGAATGAAGCGCGTTTGCAGCGGCGGCGCGGCGACATCCCAGGGACCGTCGGCTTCGGCTTCCTCACCGCTGGCTGCGGGATCGGCCTCTTGCGCATAAGCGAGAGATAAGGCGAGCGCGCTGGCAGTCAGCGCAGCAAATGTGCGGAACATGATGTCTCCCCGGATCATCCGTTTTTCGGTTGCCGGGACAGTAGTGCGGCCATGAATGACCGGCAAGTAACAGCACTGTCAGGCAGATAACGCCTGTGCGAGATCGGCCAGAATATCCTCGGAATCCTCCAGCCCCACCGATAGCCGGATCAGACCCGGCGTGATGCCATGCTCTTCCTGCTCCTCAGGCGTATAGGTGGAATGCGTCATCGAGGCGGGATGCTGAATGAGAGTCTCTGCGTCACCAAGGCTGACGGCCCGCTGGATCATCTGCAGCTGGTTCATGAAGCGGATGGCCGCCTCCTTCCCGCCACTGATCTCGAAGGCGATCATGCCGCCGGGCAGGCGCATCTGGCGCGCTGCCAGTTCGCGTTGCGGAAAACTGTCCAGCCCCGGCCACGCGATCCAGCTGACGTCCGGCCGGGCTTCGAGAAAGCGGGCGACGATGCCGGCATTGGCAGAATGCTCGCGCATTCGCAGACCCAGCGTCTTGAGACCGCGCAGGATGAGCATGGCATTGAAGGGGGACAGGGCGGCTCCGGTCATGTCCTTGAGACCGTAAAGGCGCACCTGGTCCATGATTTCCTGTGTGCCACAGGCAATTCCGGCAATGAGATCGCCATGACCGCCGAGATATTTTGTCGCGGAATGGACGACAATGTCGGCCCCCAACAGAACGGGCTGGGTCAGATAGGGCGAGCAATAGGTATTATCGACGATGGAGAGAGCGCCGGCAGAACGCGCCTTCGCGGTTATGGCCGCAATGTCCATGACACGCATGTTCGGATTGGCGACGCTCTCGAAATAGACGATGCGCGGCCGGCTCTGCAGTGCGGCGTCCAGCGCGTCCATATCTGTCATATCCACATCGCTGATCTTCACGCCGAACTTCGCCAGACCGTGATTCAGGAATGAGAAAGTGCAGCCATAGAGGGTCTTGTCGACGAGCACTTCGTCGCCCGGTTCGACCAGGCTCCAGAGGACGGCGGTAATGGCCCCCATACCCGAACCGAAAGCCACAGCGGCTTCGGCGCCTTCCAGCGAGGCCATCCGCTTTTCGAGGAGGTCAAGCGTCGGGTTGGAAATACGCGAATAGATGTGGGCAGGCTTTTCGCCGGCGAAGGCTGCGCCAGCGTCCTCGACAGTGTCGAAGGTGAAGGTCGACGCCATGTGCAGGGGCGGGGTCAGCGCTCCATGTTCGTCTCGTGGCGAATAGCCCTCATGAATAGCGCGGGTGGAAAACCCTTTTTCATGCGTGATCTTGCCTGAGCCGTCCATCGCAGCCTCCCTGACTGAGATCAGATTAGCGCTATGAAATTGATATGTGCTGCCGTATTGTGCCACATATTGCATAAATCGGGACAGATTCTGCCATGAAAGCCCTGGATTCTCTGGATCGGAAAATTCTGATGGCGCTGCAGCGCGACGGGCGTCTGACGAATCAGGCGCTGGCCGATGCGGTCGGCCTGTCACCCTCACCCTGCCTGAAGCGCGTCAGATCGCTTGAAAAGGCCGGGCTGATCCATGGCTATCATGCCGAGATCGGCCGCAAGGCGTGCGGTCTGGCGGTGACGGCCTTTGTCCGCATCCGCCTTACCGATCACTCATCGGAAACCGTCACCACATTTGAGAAACGCATCGCCAGCGTTGCCGAAGTGGTGGAATGTCACCTGATGTCCGGCGGCCAGGATTACCTGCTCGAAGTGGTGGTCAGCGGGCATGACGATTATGCCCGCTTCCTGCGCGAACGCCTTCACACCATTCCCGGCATTGGCGCGATCGAGACGAATTTCTCGATCAACGCCATCAAGCACCGCTCGCCCTGCCCTATTCCATAAGCCGGGCCGTTTCCGATTGGTCCGCCGACGCACAGTTGCCTGGTGCGATCCGGAAAAGATTGTCGTCCGAATTACGGTCGATCAGCTTGTTGTAGGGATCAATCCCGGCCCAGAGTGGTGCCTCGTCTGTGACGATGGTGAAGGTCATCTCGGTCTCATTGACCCGCTCGCGCTGGAAGTGAAGCACACGATCACTGCCGAAACCGGAATCATCCGGGCTGCAGGTGAAGAGGGCGATATCGATACCGTAGTCGATGTCTTCCTCTGTCTGGTTACCCTCGCCATCGGCGACAAATTTGCGAGCCTCGACGTTGATCGTGGTCTCGAAACGGCCGTCCTCAAGCTCCGTTGTCTCGGCCGATGTCACTGACAGATCGAACAGCACGATCCGTTCGAAGAAATCGTGGATCATCTGCTCGTGCTCGGGCCCGGCCTCCTCACGCAGAATGCGCAGGAAATCGAGGGTCGTGGCATAGGGGGCGCTGGAATAGGCGCGCTCCTCGATCAGCCGCCGCATGACACGATTGACGGTCTCCTCGCCGAGATAGTCCGCCAGCGCATACATGATGACCGCGCCCTTGCGGTAATGGATGTAAGGCTGGTTCTCGACGCGGTATAGCGGCACTTCCTCGATCGTTTCCGAGCCCCGCGAGGACAGGTAGGTATCGAGTTCGTATTTCAGGAAGCGACGCATGAGATCCTCGCCGTATTCCTGACGCATCACCATAAGGGCCGAATACTGGGCGAAGGTTTCGATCAGCATGGTCGAGCCCTGCACATTTGCCGCCATCACCTGGTGCGCCCACCACTGGTGCGCCGCTTCGTGAGCGGTGACGTAGTAGACATAGTCGATTTCCGACGGGTCCGTCAGATTGGCGATGAAGCCGATGCCTTCCGAGAACGGGATGGTGTTCGGGAAGGACTGGGCAAAGGTCTGGTAGGCCGGGAATTCCAGAATCCGGTACTGGCGATACTGGAACGGGCTGAAATGTTCTGAAAAATAACCGATGGAGTCTTCGCCGGCCTCGAGCATACGCTCGACATTCCAGGCATGATCCGGGTGATAGAAAACCTGATAAAGGACGCCATCCGTTGTCCGCTCGGCCACGTCATACCGCGCCGATAGCCACGAATAGAAGTTCAGGATCGTGCGATCCATCACGTATTCGTAGCAGTTCCGCTCACGGCCGCGCTCATCCGTCTCCGACCATTCGCGTTCCAGATAACCGGGCGCAACAGCCGTCTGATCGGATGACGTACAAACCTCCGACCGGAAACCGACATAGTGCGAATTCGTGATCCCGTTTTCATACCAGCGGCTTTCATCCTCGAGCGGATAGGCCCGGTCGATCGGGTCGAGCCCCTCGCGGCGGCGTTCCTGGCGATCTGTGAGACGCCAGTTGTCGTTGAAGCCGATGATGGCCATCGACTCGCCATTGTTGAAGAATGTGCCGTTGTAATTGACCGTGGTCACATTCCCTGAATTGCGGAAACCCGGATTTGCGCGTTCGACCTGGAAGTCGAAATCGCGCTGCTCGCCCGGCGCCATCGGCGGATCAAGGGTGAACTGGTAGAGGTAGAAATCCTCGTCTTCAGACGTGAGCGAACCGCCCTCGACTGCATGCCCGACAATGGTTGTTCCGGCACCGTAGGAAATCCAGAGCGTATCCAGCGCTTCGTCTGTCAGATTCTCCAGAACATAATGCCCATCGGCCGTGTATCGGCGTTCGGCGGGGTAGATTTCCACCTCATAGGCGGTGTCTACAATGGTCGGCTGGGGAATGTCCTGAAGGTGAATATATTGCCGCTCATACTCGGCCTGCAGAGCGCGGACCGCATTCGACGAATTATATTCGTTCAGGGTGTTGGTATTGAAATATATCCAGCCGCCGGTCGAGATGGCCCCGGCGACCGCGACAAAGGCGATCAGGCCGGTCCCGGCATTGGCGAAACCGCGCGGCAGCACCGCCAGCCGTTTCAGGACGGGCGTCAGCGATCCCCGGCTCCACAGCAGGTATGAGAAGACCAGCAGCAGAAGTGCCCAGAAGCCCCAATAAGCGTAGAACCAGAGCTGGATACCCAGGAAGTGGCCATATCCATTCATATCGGAATAAGGCGCGCCCGGAGCGTTTCCATAAGTGTAGAGATTATGATCGAGGCCGATATTCGCCATCACGATCGACACGATCTGATAGACGAGCAGGGCAGCCATGCCGAGCCAGCGATTGTTGAACAGGACCTGCGCGAAGATCGCCAGTGCCGCCAGAAGCGCTGCGGGCATGATCATGCCGATCATACCGCGGATAGCGTACTGACCGATCTCGATATGCTCGAAACCCCGCACCAGCTGTGACAGTCCGCCGGCGATCAGCGAAACGCCAATCAATGAAGCAATGACTACGCAAAGGGCGAGGAATTTTGTCGAGATGAATACCCAGCTCGGGGTCGGTGTCGCATCAACAATGTAGGAAAAGCCGAAGCGGCGCTCCCGCCACATCACTTCCGAGGCGTAGTAAATCACGACCACGAAGGGCAGCCAGGAAAAGCCGCCCTCGATCACCTGCACCATGATGCGTGTGACCGGATAGTTCGGTGTGCCGTAGATCTCATTGCCCAGGAAGAAGCCGGGAATGGTGTTCAGCAGCCCCAGGACCAGAAGGATCCAGAAAGCAACATTCAGGACAACACCTTTGACCTCGAAATCAAGGCGCGACAGGAATTGCTGGAATGCGGCGCCGCCATCGAGACGCGGGGTCGCGCGCGGCAGATCGATTTCCGAAATGGCATGGGTCGCTCCGGCAGCCACCTGCCGCGACTTGCCCAGCCTGATGGCGCCACCCCGGCGGAAGCGGAAGGTCAGGACGTTAAGCACCAGCAGCACGAATCCGATGCCCAGCCACATCAGCCGGTTCTGCATCATCACGCCCTCAAAACCGACGACACGGGCATTCTGGTCGGACACGGTCCAGTAGCGGGTCATCTCGCCGAACGTGTTGAAACCGAACGGGTCGATCAGGGCGAAGAAATCGCGCAATTCCGGCTGTGTCTGGGACAGGCCGAGTCCGACGAAATAGAGGACCAGAAGCCCGACGAATGCCGCGTAGGTTACGACTGTGGACCGAGTGAAATTGGCGACCGTAAAGAGGATGGTTCCCACCACCCACATGTTCACAAGCCCGAAGACGCCGAAGAGATAGAGATAGTGCCAGAGCACGGTCGGTCCGATCAGCTCGGGATCCAGCCAGGGCATCAACGAACCGATCAGGAAGGCAATCGGTACGGCAGCGAACACGGCTGCGGTGATCACGAAGCCGCCGATGAAGCGGCCGAGCACAAAATCGAACTCACGGACCGGCCGTGAATAGAACAGCTCTGAAGTCTTGAACCCGAAATCGCGCAATACACCCGAAGACAGGAAGACAGTTGGAATGATGGCCCCGAAAACGGAGAAAATCAGAATGTTCGTGGTCAGCGCGTTGGGCGAATTGATGTTGACCGCGCCGCCCCCGCCGACCTGGATCTGGTCAATGGTAACGCCGCCAAAGGTCAGCAGGAAGAAAATCGCGAAGATCGCGATCGAGGCGGGTGAAAAAAGCTGGAACCGGAATTCAAAGCCGGCGATCTTGAATAACATGTCGCGTCCTCCCGATAACCGCGCTTAAGCGGCTGCCGCGGCCTGACGGCCCTGGGCGATGGTCGCGAAATAGACGTCCTCAAGGTCCGGCGTTGCGGCCTCGAAGCCATCGCCCGGGTCCGTATCCGAGATGACACGAACGAAGACCTGGCCGGTCACCAGCCGCTCCGATATCACGTTGAGTCGGGCGCGCAGTGCCGGCAGGTCCGGCTTTGCGACATGCTTGGACCAGACCTTGCCCTCCAGCGCTGCGATGAGATCGCCCGGAGCGCCCTGGGAAACAATCTTGCCCTGGTTCATGATCGCCATGAGCGGGCAGAGATCGGCAACATCCTCGACGATATGGGTCGAGAGAATGACGACAACATTCTCGCCGATCTCGGACAAGAGGTTGTGGAAACGGTTGCGTTCTTCCGGGTCGAGGCCGGCCGTCGGCTCGTCAACAATGATCAATTGCGGGTCACCAAGCAGAGCCTGGGCGATGCCAAAGCGCTGGCGCATACCGCCCGAGTAAGAGGCAACCGATTTGTTCGCATGCTGTTTCAGATTGGTCTGTTCGAGCAGACCCTCGACGACGCGCTTGCGTTCCTTTCCGCTGGTGATGCCCTTGAGCACAGCCAGATGATCCAGCATGGCGCGGGCAGACATTCGCGGATAGACGCCGAAATCCTGCGGCAGATAGCCCAGCGTGGCGCGCAGCGCCTTGGGCTGCCTGATAATGTCGATATCACCAAAAGTCGCTGTGCCGCGATCTGGTGCCTGCAGGGTCGCCAGGGTCCGCATCAGGGTGGATTTGCCAGCTCCGTTCGGCCCCAGAAGGCCATACATTCCCTTGGGGATGGAGAGCGAGACATCGTCCAGCGCCCGGACACCATTGCCGTAGGTTTTCGAAAGGTTCTTGATTTCCAACATGATTTCATCACCGCGCCATGGCGCGGCGTCCCTCGCCTGTCCTGTTCAATCGACCATAGGGCTTTGCCCGTTATTTTGCCTAATGAACAAGACTCCACATTTCCGCAAAAGAGGGATGGTCTTTCCGCGTATCCCCCGTTCGCGTTTCAGGTGACTTTCTGTCGGATTTGTCCTTAAGTCCTTACGGGGAGAGGGGATAATCATGACAGATCCAGCCAGCAGCGCGGCGCCCGTCAGCGCAAAGGAGCGCATTACCGATATGGATGTCTTGCGGGGTTTTGCCCTGCTCGGCGTCTTCATCGCCAATATCGTCTTTTTCAATGCGCATGTCGTATCAACCGAAGAACAGCGGGCGGCGCTCTCCACGGCCGGAATTGACGGCTGGACGGAGCTGCTGGTCAACCTCTTCGTCAATGACAAGGCCAACACGCTCTTTGCCTTCCTGTTCGGGCTGGGCTTCTACGTGCAGATGGACCGCCTCTCACAACGCTTCGACAATTTCGTGGCGATCTATGCGCGGCGGCTGACGGTGCTGCTGGCCTTCGGCCTGTTCCATCTGGCCTTCATCTGGGTCTGGGAGATCCTGACGCTCTATGCCGTCTGCGGCTTTCTGCTGCTTCTGTTCCGCAATGCCAGCGACCGGGTGGTAATCCTCCTGGGCCTGCTGTTCGGACTGGCCGGGCGGCCGATCGTCGAGCTCGGCCTCGAACTGAGCGGGCTGGGCGCGTCACTCGGCGTGGATGCGCTTTACGAGGCGCCGGCCATCCTGGTCCGGCAGGCCCTGTCCGAGACCGGCGATTACTGGGGGCTGGTCGGCAATTTCTGGGACTACACCCTGCTCGACTGGTTCCTGACCGCCGGCGTCGGCTGGATCATCTATGCGCTGGGGCGCTTCCTGGTCGGCATGTGGGTAGGCCGGAAGGGCTGGATTGCGCGGGCAGACGATTACCTGCCCGGCTTCCGCAAGGTCTTCCTGATTACCCTGCCCGCGGGGCTTCTGCTTCAGCTGGGAGCCGAGCACACGGAGTTGCTGGGCGAAGCACCCTGGATCGAAATTCTCAATTCCCTGCTGCATACGTTTGCAACACCGCTGATTGCGGCGGGCTATGTCAGCGGCATTGTGCTGGCCCTGCGCACCGGCTGGGGCGGCAAGGTCTTCGGCCTGCTGGCGCCGGTCGGAAAGATGGCCCTGACCAATTACGTTACCCAGAGCTTCATCATCGGCTATGTGCTGTTCGGCGTCGGGCCGGGGCTCGACCTGATGGGCGAGATCGGCATCACGCAGACCACACTGATCGCCATTGGCGGCTTTGCCGGCCAGGTCGTATTCAGCCATATCTGGCTGCGTTTCTTCAATTTCGGCCCGCTGGAATGGGCGTGGCGCGCCCTCACCTATGGGACACTGCCGGTTTTCCGGCGCGCCTAGTGAAAATCCCGGCTTTTCGGGATGATCCGGACATTGCGCGGATGGCGCGGAGCCGGCACGCGCTGATCGTCGATCGGACGGCGCACCTCATCAGCATGGGCCAGCGCATTGTCCATCGCCCGGCGGGCATCTTCCGATAGCAGCATCAGATCATGGGTGCGGTCGATCAGCTCGTCGGCAACGAGGTGGACCACGCCTTCGGCTGATTGCACCCGCCCCTTCACCAGAAGAACGCGAGCGCCCATCACCACGGGACGGTAGCGCTCCATGACCCGCGGCCAGACGACCAGATTGGCGATGCCGGTCTCGTCCTCGATGGTGATAAAGCACACGCCCTTGGCCGAGCCGGGGCGCTGGCGCACCAGCACCACACCGGCCAGCATGGCGCGCGAGCCATTCCGCAAATGGTTGATCACATTCGTGGTCTTCACGCCCATCTCGCCATAGGCTTGGCGCAAAAAGCGCATCGGGTGATCCTTCAGCGACAGGCGGATGGTCTGATAGTCCTGCAGCACATGTTCCGAGGCCGGCATGGCGGGCAATGTCACCGGTGCATCGGCTCCCTGTTCCTTCATGTCGGCCGCCGCAAACAGCGGCAGGGCGAGATCCTTGGTTTCGCCGCGCACCGCCCATAGCGCCTGACGGCGGTCGAGCCCGACCGAGCGGAAGGCGTCAGCTGCGGCCAGGGCTTCCAGTGGCTGGCGGCGCAGGCCTGCCCGGCGGCGCAGGGCGGCCGGATCCTCATAACCCGCGCCGCGCGCCTGCATCAGCCGCTCGGCATCCTCCTGCCGCAGACCGTCAACCAGCCGCATACCCAGCCGCAGGGCACAGGGCCAGGGCCCGTCTTCTGCCGGTTCCAGCGTGCAGTCCCAGTCAGAATGGTTGATGTCCACCCCGCGGACCTCGACGCCGTGTTCGCGGGCATCCCGCACCAGCTGGGCGGGGGCATAGAATCCCATGGGCTGGGCGTTGAGAATGGCTGCAGCAAAAGCATCCGGCCGGTGGCATTTCATCCAGGAGGAGACATAGACGAGCAGGGCAAAGCTGGCGGCATGGCTTTCGGGAAAACCGTACTCGCCAAATCCCTTCACCTGATCGAAGCAGCGTTTGGCGAAGGTCTCGTCATAGCCGCGATTGACCATGCCGTTCACCATCTTCTCCTCATAGTGTTGGATAGTGCCGACCTTGCGGAAGGTTGCCATCGCCCGGCGCAGGCCATTGGCCTCGTCCGGGGTGAATTTGGCCGCATCAATGGCAATCTGCATGGCCTGTTCCTGGAAGAGCGGCACACCCCGTGTGCGGCCGAGGATCTGCTCCAGCTCGTCCGCCGGACCATGCTCCGGCGAGGGTGACGGAAAGACCACCGGTTCAATACCGTTCCGGCGGCGGAGATAGGGATGAACCATATCGCCCTGGATCGGCCCGGGGCGGACAATCGCCACCTCGATGACGAGGTCGTAGAAATTCCGCGGTTTCAGGCGCGGCAGCATGTTCATCTGGGCGCGGCTCTCGACCTGGAAGACGCCGACAGAATCCGCGCGGCACAGCATGTCATAGGTTTCGGGATCCTCGGACGGGATGTTGGCAAGATCATATCGCGGCCCGCCATGCAGGGCGATGAGATCGAACCCTTTTCGCAGACAGGTCAGCATGCCCAGTGCCAGCACATCCACCTTCATGATGCCGAGCGCGTCGATATCGTCCTTGTCCCATTCGATGAAGGTGCGGTCCTCCATTGCGGCATTGCCAATCGGGACGGTCTCGATCAGTGGCCCCTGGGTCAGAACGAAGCCGCCGACATGCTGGGAGAGATGGCGCGGAAAGCCGATCAGCTCTGTGGTGAGTCTTATCGCCCGCCGGATCATCGGATTGGCCGGATCCAGCCCCGCCTCCTCAATGCGCTTGTCGGAGACCTCGCGCCCCCAACTGCCCCAGACCGTACCAGCCATGGCCGCGCCGACATCCTCGGACAGGCCCAGCGCCTTGGTCACCTCGCGCACAGCCGAGCGCGGGCGGTAGGAAATCACGGTGGCAGTCAGGGCCGCCCGGTGCCGGCCATAACGGTTGTAGACATACTGGATCACCTCCTCGCGGCGCTCATGCTCGAAATCAACATCGATATCGGGTGGCTCCCGGCGTTCCTTCGACATGAAGCGCTCGAACAGCAGGCTGGACTTGTCCGGATCGACAGAGGTGATGCCGAGGCAGAAACAGACCGAGGAATTCGCCGCCGAGCCCCGCCCCTGACAGAGAATGCCCTGCGCGCGGGCCCAGGCGACAATGTCATGCACGGTCAGGAAGTATTGCGGATAACCGAGTGCCTCGATCAGGGCGAGCTCCTTGCGGATCGAAACCTTCACCCGCTCCGGCACACCCTCAGGGTAGCGGTCGGCTGCGCCTTCCCAGGTGAGATCGGTGAGATGTTGCTGGGCGGTCTTGCCGGGAGGTACCGGCTCGTCGGGATAATGATAGGCCAGCTCATCCAGGGAGAAGTCACAGCGATCGGCAATCTCCATCGTGCGGGCCAGAGCCGCCTCATGGCCGGCAAACAGCCGCGCCATTTCCTCGGGCGGCTTGATGTAGCGCTCGGCATTGGCTTCGAGCCGAAAGCCGGCCGTGTCGATGGTCACGCCTTCGCGGATACAGGTCAGCACGTCCTGCAGGGGCCGCCGGTGAGGGATGTGGTAGAGCACGTCATTGGTCGCCACGATGGGTGCGCCGGTCCGCTCGCCCAACGCGGCCAATCGGGCAATAGCTTCGCGATTGCGGCCATCCAGCCGGTAGGTCGCCGCCAGATAGCAGCGCCCGGGCCAGAGGCGGGCGAGATCCGCCAGTTGCGCCTCGAAGGCCTGATCCCGCTGCCGCGGTGGCACAATGATGAAGATCTGCCCTTCCGCACGGGATTTCACATCCTCCAGCGTGATGTGGCACTCGCCCTTGGGCACATCGCCCATCTTGCCCTCGGACAGCAGGGTGGAGAGCCGGCCATAGGCGGCGCGGTCCGTCGGATAACAGAGCAGGCTGAGCCCGCAGATCAGATCCAGCCGGCAACCGACCAGAAGTTTGAGACCATGCTCCTTTGCCGCCAGATGCGCCCGCACCACGCCCGCCAGCGTATTGCGGTCACAAATGCCGATCGCTGACAGGCCGGACGCCCTTGCCTGCAGGACCAGCTCCTCCGCATGCGAGGCCCCGCGCAGGAAGGAGAAATTGGTGGTGACCTGGAGCTCGGCATAAGCGCTCATGCCAGAAGCCCCTGAACGAACCAGCGCGGTGGTCCGCCGCGCCCGTCCTGATACAGACCATCCCGGAACACCCAGTAACGGCGCCCCTCTTCATCCTCGATGCGATAGTAATCCCGCGCCCGGGCCTCGGCATTGAAGGTACGCCACCATTCCGGTGCGATGCGTTCCGGCCCGTCGGCCCGCATTACCCGGCGGGCGACACGGCGCCAGACAAAACGGATGGGCGGGCCGTCCGGCACTTCAGCCAGCACATCCACGGCTTCCGGCCGGTCGAACAGGCGGACGGGACGGTCACCACGTGGCGCGTACAGCGACACCTCCCAGCTCTCTTCCTGACCTTCGAACGCCACACCGCCCTCGGCGCGCACGGGATCATGGCTGTCGACAGGCCGTGCCAGTCTGACTGCGCCCTCCCCCAGCCTTGCCGTCAGCCGGTCAGCCAGTGCTGACAGTGCCTCCCGGTCAACCGGACCGGGCGCCAGATCAGCGGAGAGGTGCCGGGCCTCTATTTCCAGATGGTCGGGACGGGCAGCGGAAAAGACCAGGAGATCGATCCCGAACCCCGGATCGATAGTCTCGATCCGGTCGCGGAAGAGGCGCCGGATATGGGCGGGGTCACGCACCGGCCGGGCCGTCGAGAGCGAAACCAGGCTGGCCGTGCCATTCGAGCGGAAGGCCGTGAGGGTGAAATCACGGGCGCCTTTCCCGTCTTTCTCGAGCTGCCGGCACAGCTGTTCCGAGAGACTGGCCAGCCCGGCGACAATGCCTTCGCCGGAAATCAGCGGATCAACGAAACTCTGCCGCGCTACATAATCCGGCGGCGGACGCAGCGGGGTGAGAGGCTCGGACATCAGGCCCAGCGCCTGATCCAGCCGCAGGCGCACCGCATCAGCGGCTTCGCGCGAGGCAAAGCGCCGGGTCAGCGCCGTGCGGTCGATGTCATAGAGCTGGCCGATCCGGGTCAGACCGAAGCGGCGTAAAAGGCGTTCGGCGGCCTCCGACAGGCGCAATCCCTGAACCGGCAGGTCCTTCAGCGCGTCCTCAACACGCTCATCGGCGCGGCAGACATTGACCCGGTCCTCTCCATGATGCGCCAGCGCCCAGGCCGCGCCCGGTGTTGGCCCAGCCCCGATGCGGCAGGAAAAACCGTCATGGGCAAAGCGCTCGCCGATCTCGTTGAGCAGCGCTCCTTCGCCGCCGAAGAAGCGGCCACAGCCGGTGATATCCAGCCGCAACCCGTCCATTCCATCCATGGCGGATAGCGGCGTCCAGCGCGTCGCCCACAGGCCCAGCGCCTCCAGCGCTGCGGCATCAGCCCCGCGATCAATGGGTTCGGCCTGCAAATGCGGGGCGCGGCTCTTGGCATCGGCAAAGCGCAGGCCCGGTCCGATCCCCAGACGGTTGGCCGCCACATTCGCGGCCGCCACGCGCAGGCCGGTCACACCCTGCTCGGTCAGGATGAAAGGCGGATCATCCGGCTTTCCGGAAAGGCAGGATATGTCCCGGCCGCGCCGGGCGCGGCGCAGCCGGTCGATCGGCCAGTCCGGAAACCAGACGCAGGCATAGCGTCTCATCGTCAAACTCCAGATCAAAGGCGCGGCCGGCCTGCCCGGGCGCCAGCCGCGACCGTTCCAGCGTGGCGCGCCAGCGCGGCTTGCCCGGCGCGCGGCGGTCAAACAGATTCGGCGCCGAGGGGGCGGGTGCGATGCGCCAGCGGGCATGGGCCGCCGTGGCTCCTTCCCGCCGATGCGGCAAAAGCAGGACAGAGGGCGTGCCCGTCTGTTCGCTGGCGAGGATCAGGCGGCGGCTGGCGGTAAAATCCACATCACGCACCTCGGTGATGACTGCCGCAATGGCGCCGGAGCGCAGCCCTTCCTCGGTCGCCAGCAACGCCTCCAGCGAGGAGGCCGCTTCAACAAAGAGAAAACGCGACGGGTCCAGCCCGAAGGCGGCCGCGCCCAATCCGGTGATCCGGCCCTGATCGAGCGTGATCGTCCGCTCGCGGACCCACAGCCACACTCCCGGCCGGGATTGCGCCAGAGCCGACAGGGCAAAGCCCGCTGCTGCGCCCGCATCGCCGTAGCGGGCCTCGGCAATCTCGTGCACGCCCTCGACCGCCAGTCCGAATGGAAAGGCGGCAGAAGCGTCCTCACCGCGCAAGCCGCTGGCGGGCTGCACGAGGCTGTCTATCCCCGATGGCTCGATCATTTGTTCTATTTTTGTTCCGCGCGGAACAAGAGTCAATGGAACAAAAAAGGCGCCGGAAAACGGGCGCCTTTTCAGAGGGGTATGACTGGCTCCGTCAGGCCGCGAGAGCTTGGAGAGCTTCGCGCACCGAGGCATCGGCGGTTGCGGCATCGGTACCCGCCAGGCTGCTAGCAACAACCGTCACATCCGTGATGCCAACGAACTTCAACGCCTGCCGGATATAGGGGGTAGCAAAGTCAATCCCGCTGTCGATCGGGGTGCCGCCGGAGACCACAACCACATACGCCGTCTTGCCGGATAACAAGCCTTCCGGACCATTCGGTGTGTAGCGGAAAGTAACGCGTGCGCGGGCAATCATGTCGACCCAGGCCTTCAACGCGGCCGGGACACCGAAATTATAGATCGGTGTCGCGATCACCAGCGTATCCGCGTCCTTCAGCTCGCTGACGAAGGCGTCGGAAGGGCTCAGGACAGCATTCTGCTCATCGGTCCGTTGTGCTGGATCGGTGAAGTTGGCATCGATCCAGGCTTCATCGACGAAAGGAACGCCGTCGGTCAGATCGCGTTCAATCACGCGGTCAAAGGTCTGGCCGGCGGACAATTGCTCGACCAGCCGGTCGGCAATGGCACGGCTGCGCGAACCGGTCTTGCGCATGCTGGCATCGACGCGAAGAAGGGTGTTGGACATGTCTGTCTCTCCTCAAACTCACCAGCTCACAGCTGTTGACGGCAGAGATACCTTCTCCTCTGCGGATAAAAACCAGCCGATCTGAAAGATACTGTTTCCAGAAAGGAGACAAAGCCCGGATTCCTGTGACAGCGCGTCCCCGTGCATTTCACGGCGGGAGGGGCTAAGTAAGCGCCGACCCGATAACACCCGCCGGACCCTCCCCGATGTTCGACAATATCCTGATCGACGATTTCACACCGCCGAAGACCTGCACGGTCGAGCGCGTCACCGCCGTGAAGCACTGGACCGACACGCTGTTTTCCTTCCGGATCACGCGGCCGCAGGCGTTCCGATTCCGGGCCGGCGAATTCATCATGATCGGGCTGATGATCGGCGGAAAGCCGGTGCTGCGGGCCTATTCCATCTGCAGTCCGACCTGGGACGAGGAGCTGGAATTCTATTCCATCAAGGCGCCGGGGGGGCAGCTGACCACCGAGCTGCAACATATCGAAGTCGGCGACGGTGTCCTTCTGGGCAAGAAGCCGACGGGGACGCTGGTTCATGACGCGCTGGTGCCGGGTGAGCATCTCTATCTGTTCTCGACCGGAACCGGGCTGGCACCCTTTGCCAGCATCATCCGCGAGCCGGAGACCTATGAGAAATTCAAGGAAGTCATCCTCACCCATACCTGCCGCACCGGCGAGGAGCTGGAATACGGCAAACAGCTGGTCGAGGACATCCGCAAGGACCCGCTGGTCGGCGAGCTGGTCGGCGACCGGCTGATCCATTTCACCTCGACCACACGCGATGACACGCAATCCCAGCGCGGACGGATCACGGACCTGATCAATAATGGCGAATTGTTCGAGGTGATCGGCCGGCCTGATATCGACCCGGCCACCGACCGGGTGATGATCTGCGGATCGGAAGCCATGTTGCGCGACCTCAAGGACATGATGGTCGAGCGCGGCTTCAAGGAAGGTTCGAATGCCGCCCCGGCGCAATTCGTGATCGAAAAGGCCTTCGCCGGAGACGGCGTCACCAGCTGATGGCCAATCCGCCGATCCTGACCTTGCAATCAATGGCGCTGACCTATGGCGTTACGCCGCTCTTGAGCGATGCCAGCCTGACGGTTTCAGAAGGCGACCGGATCTGCCTGGTCGGGCGCAACGGGTCTGGCAAGTCGACCTTCCTGAAAATTGCCGCCGGCCTCGTCGAGGCCGACAGCGGCGAACGCTTCATCCACCCCGGGGCAACCGTGCGCTATCTCGAGCAGGATCCGGACCTGACCGAATATTCAAACGTTTTCGATTATGTCCGCGCCGGGCTTGCTCCCGGAGATGATGAACACCAGGCGCTCTATTATCTCAACGCGCTCGGGCTGACCGGTGATGAGGGCACTGACAAGCTGTCGGGAGGCGAACGGCGGCGCGCAGCGCTGGCCCGCGCCCTGGCACCGGCGCCCGACCTCCTGCTTCTGGACGAGCCGACAAACCATCTCGACTTGCCAGCCATCGAATGGCTGGAAGGCGAGCTGAAGGCTTGCGGGTCGGCGCTGGTCCTGATCTCGCACGACCGGCGCTTCCTCTCGAACCTGTCGCGGAAGACCGTATGGCTGGACCGGGGGATGACCCAGGAATTGAACAAGGGCTTTGCCGCGTTCGAGGACTGGCGGGATGATCTTCTCGAGAAAGAAGCCGAGGAACAGCACAAGTTATCGCGGCAGATTGCCCGCGAAGAACACTGGGTCCGCTATGGCGTGACGGCCCGCCGCAAACGCAATGTCCGGCGCATGCGCGAGCTGGCGGAACTGCGGCAAAAGCACAAAACGCACGAAAAAAGCGTCGGACTTGTATCTATCGAACAAAGCGATGCGGGGAAAACCGGCAAGCGCGTTGTCGAGGCGGCTGATCTCGCCAAGGCGTTCGGAGACAATGTGCTGGTCCGGGATTTCTCGATCCGGATCGAGCGCGGTGAGAAGATCGGCCTCATCGGCCCCAATGGTGCCGGCAAGACGACGCTTCTGAAAATGCTGATTGGAGAGCTCGAACCGGACGCTGGCGAGATCCGTTTTGGTACCAATCTGGAAATAGCGACGCTGGACCAGCACCGGGCTGCGCTGAATCCGGAATGGACGGTAAAAGACGCGCTATCGCCCGGCGGCGACATGGTCGAGGTTGGCGGCCAGACCCGCCATGTCATGTCCTACATGAAGGATTTCCTGTTCCGCCCGGAACAGGCCGGCACGCCGGTTGAAACCCTGTCGGGCGGCGAGAAGGCGCGGCTATTGCTGGCCCGCGCGCTGGCGCGTCCCTCGAACGTGCTGGTGCTGGACGAGCCGACCAATGATCTCGATCTGGAAACACTCGATCTGCTCGAGGATTTTATTGCCAACTATTCCGGCACGGTCATTCTGATCACCCACGACCGGGATTTTCTTGACCGGATCGCGGAGCGCGTCATTGCACCGGAGGGCGGGGGCCACTGGCAGATCTATGCCGGCGGCTATTCCGACATGATCGCCCAGCGCGGGTCGGACCTGGCCTCGCGCAAGGCCGTGAAGTCTTCAACGCCGGCCAGAACCGGCACCTCGTCCGCGCCAAAAACCGAAAAGCGGAAAATGGCGAACAAGGACCGGTATACGTTGGAAAAGCTGCCCGGCGAGATCGATCAGTTGGGCGAGGAGATTGCGAGTCTGGAAACCGAGCTGGCGTCACCCGATCTGTTCACGCGCGATCCAGAGCGCTTCAACGCCGCCTCGAAAGCGCTGGCCTACGCCCAGGCCTCGCTGGACGACAAGGAAACCCTCTGGCTGGAGCTGGAAGCCCTGCGCGAGGAAATCGAGGCGGAAAACGGCTAGAAAGAGAATGGGGCGACTGACGGGGCTTGAACCCGCGACCGCTCGGATCACAACCGAGTGCTCTACCAGCTGAGCTACAGCCGCCACAAGTGAGGACGCGGGTTATAAGAGCCCTATATGCCGCGTCAAGCATGCCGAGGAGTGGACAGACAGGCCCTTCCAAGGCTATCGCCTCATTCATCTAGGACCAGAGAGGCCCGGTTTAAAGTGTCTGACAAAGCCAAGCCTATCGTCAAAGCCCGCGCCATCAGCGGATTCCCCGAATACACGCCGGAGATCAGGCGCGCCGAATTGCGCTGGATCGATACGATCCGAACCGTGTTCGAGCGCCATGGCTATGTGAATATCGAGACCCCGTCGGTCGAGGAGGTCGAAACGCTGGCCGCCAAGGGTGGCGATGTCGACAAGGAGATTTACGGGCTGCAGCGGCTGAACGCCGAGGGTGAGGATAAAGGCGCACGGCTGGCCCTGCACTTCGACCTGACCGTGCCGACGGCGCGTTATGTGGCCCAGCACTTCAACGAGCTGACCTTTCCGTTCAAGCGCTACCAGATCCAGCGGGTCTGGCGCGGCGAGCGCCCTCAGGAAGGCCGGTTCCGCGAATTCCTGCAATGCGATGTCGACGTCATCGACCAGGACGGGATCTCGCACGATTTCGATGCCGAGATTGCCCTGATTGCTATGCAGGCGCTGAATGCCATTGGCGCCGGCCCCATCCGCTTCATGCTGAACAATCGCAAGATCCTGATCGGCTTCTATGAGGGTCTGGGAATCGGGAATGCGGCAGATGTGATCCGCGTCGTCGACAAGATCGACAAGCTGCCGGTCACCGAGATCGAGCGCATTCTGGTTGAGGAAAACGGGTTGTCCGCCGACACAGCCAAGGCCTGCCTGGCGCTGGCGCAGATCCGTTCAACCGATAACAGTTTTGCCGCCGAGGCCCGCAAGCTCGGCGTCGAGAACGCCCTGTTCGAGGAGGGCCTGGCCGAGCTGGAAACTGTAATGGACCGGCTGAATGCCGCCAACAAGGGCGAGTGCGTGGTCGAGGCCAATCTGGCGATCGCCCGCGGGCTCGATTACTATACCGGCGTCGTCTATGAGGCCCGGCTCATTGATTATCCGGAATATTCCACGATCTGCGCAGGCGGACGCTATGCCAATCTGGTTGGGGCCTATATCAAGCGCGACCTGCCGGGTGTCGGGATCTCCATCGGCCTGACCCGCCTTTTCGCCAAGCTGGTGAAGGAAGGTGTGATCACCGGTGAGCGCGCCTCGCCGACCGATGTGCTGATCGCCCGCTTCCCGGAAAATGATGTGCTGGAACTCGACGCGCTGGCCAACCAACTGCGCGACCGCGGCGTCAATGTCGAGGTCTATCACGAGGCGGCCAAGCTGAAGAACCAGTTCCGCTATGCCGAGCGCAAGGACATCCCGTATCTCTGGTTTGCCGGCGATCCGCATGAAGTGAAGGATCTCGGCGCAGGGGAACAGGCACACGCCGATCCAGCCAGCTGGCTGCCTGACCGCCTCAAGGACTGATGAAACAGCTCGCCATAATCGGACCGGGCAAGGTCGGGCGATCGTTGGCGCGACTGTTTCATGAAAGCCGGGTTTTCGGGATTGGAGCCCTGATCGCCAGCCGAGCGGAAACCGTGCGCGAGGCCGCGACGTTTATCGGGGCCGGTATAGAGGGCGGATCAATCGGCGATGCCGACATCATCCTGGTCGCAGTCCCTGATCCGGTGCTGGAAAGCACAATCACCGAACTGGCCAGGGACGCGCTGAAGCCGGGCGCCATCATTGCGCACTGCTCCGGGGCGTTGGGCACCGATCTGTTCGAAGGCCTGTCCGACAAATCCGTGCGTACGGTCTGCGCCCACCCGGTAAAAGCATTTTCCGATCCGGAGCGCTCGGCCCGAACCTTTGCCGGGACCATGATTACCCTGCAGGGCGAGGCGTCGGCGCGAGCAGAGATGGCCGAGGCATTCCGCGCGATCGGCGGCCAGACGCTCGATTTGCCCGACGGCACCGACCGCACACTTTATCATGCGGCCATCGTCTTCATGGCCAATCATCTGCCGACACTGGTACAGGCCGGGCTGGAGACCTTTGAACAGGCCGGCATGTCCCGCGAGGACGGTCTGGCGATCACCGGTCCCATCCTGCGCGATACGCTGGAGGCCGTTCTGGAAAAGGGCCCGGCGGCGGCTCTCACCGGTCCCGTTGCGCGTGGCGATGCGATGACCGTCGCGCGGCATCTCGAAAAGCTGAGCCATGCCGATACGGATCTGGCTGCGCTCTATGCCGCACTGGCACGCGCCACGGCAGACCTGTCGGCCGAAAAGGGCGACGCTGCCGTCGAGAGCCTGCTGGCGATCCGGGAGCTGACGAAGCCGGGCTAGGCCTTTGCCACCGACAGCTTCACTATCTTGCCGGTCAGCTTGGCGTCGCTGACATGGTCACCACTTGCCGTGGAGCCCAGATCGAGCCCCAGGGTTTCGGCCTTGATCATGTCGCCATGAGCGGAGATCGCGGCAGTGACATCGTCATCGCCTTCCACACCGATCACGATCCGGTCGGAGACGTCGAAGCCGGCATCCTTGCGGGCATTCTGGATGGCGCGGATGAGGTCGCGGGCGAGGCCTTCGCGTTCCTGATCGGCATCGACGGATACATCAAGGACAGCCGCGCCGACCTTGTCGAAGGGTTCCGCCGCCGTGCCTTCGGCACTTTCAAGACGCATCTCGAAATCTTCCGGCCCCAGCGTTTCGCCAGCGACCAGCGCACTGCCGTCATCATTGAGCGTAAACTCGCCCTGGCGGGAGGCCGCCATGACGTCTTTCATCTTTGCACCGAGGCGGCGACCGATCACCGGGTTCACCTTCATCTGCAGCTCGCCATATTGGGACAAATCCTCGGCGAAGATGACGTCGCGGACATTGATCTCATCGGCGATCAGACTGGCAAACGGCTCGAGGCTGTGCGCTTCCGGGTGGGCCACGACGAGCGATTTCAGCGGCAGACGCACGCGCAGGCGGAAACGCTCGCGCACCGCCAGAGTGGCCGAGCAGGCTTCGCGGACACGGTCCATGGCCGCCACAAGGTCGTGGTCATGCGGGAAAAGGTCGGTCGCCGGCCACGTGGTCAGATGAACCGAGCGTTCGCCGGTCAGGCTCTTGTAGAGCTTCTCCGCCAATAGCGGCATCAGTGGCGCCACCACTTGCGAAACGCGGACCAGTACCGTGTAGAGCGTATCGAAGGCCGCCGGATCCCCGGCCTCTCCCTCACCGCCCCAGAAGCGGGCGCGAGAACGGCGAATATACCAATTGGTCAGCGCATCCATGAAGGCCTTGGTCTCGCGGCAGGCGCCGGGGACATCATAGGCATCGAGGCGCTCGGCCACAGTCGCCGCCAGTTCACCCGTCTTGGTGAGAATGTATTTATCCAGCGGATCGGAGGCCTCGGTGACCAGTTGCGGCTGGCGTTCCTCGAGGTTCGCGTAAAGCGAGAAGAAGGTATAGGCGTTGATCAGCGGCGAAATCGCCTCGCGCTGCACCGCCGCCACATCGCGGCCTTCCTTGGGCACCAGCAGATCACCCCCGGTCAGCACCGGCGAGGAGATCAGGAACCAGCGCATCACGTCAGACCCGAACTCGTCGAAGAATTCGAGCGGATCGGGATAGTTGCGCAGGCGCTTGGACAGTTTCTGGCGGTTCTCGTCGAGTACCACGCCATGACAGATCGCCGACTTGAAGGGCGGGCTATCGAACAACATCGTGCCCAGCACCATCAGCGTGTAGAACCAGCCGCGCGTCTGGGCGACATATTCGACGATGAAGTCCGCCGGGAAATTGGCTTCGAACCAGTCCTTGTTCTCGAACGGGTAGTGCACGGCTGCATACGGCATGGAGCCGCTCTCAAACCAGCAATCGAACACGTCCTCGACCCGGCGCATCATCGACTTGCCGCTCGGATCATCCGGGTTCGGACGCACCAGATCGTCGACATAGGGCCGATGGAGATCGGTCACCTCGGTGCCGAAATCGGCCTGCAATTCCTCGATCGAGCCATAGACATCGACGCGCGGATAGTTCGGGTCATCCGACACCCAGACCGGGATCGGCGTACCCCAGAAGCGCGAGCGCGAGATGTTCCAGTCCTGTGCATTGGCCAGCCAGTTGCCGAACAGACCATCCTTGACGTGGGCGGGTGTCCACTCGATCTGCTGGTTCAGCTCGACCATGCGTTCGCGGAATTTCGAGACTTCCAGATACCAGCTCTCAACCGCCTTGTAGATCAGCGGTTCGTCGGTCCGCCAGCAGTGCGGATAATTGTGGTCGATCGTGTCGTGGCGGATGAGCTTTCCCTCATCCTTCAGGCGCTGGGTGATGGGCTTGTTGGCGTCGAACACCAGCATGCCCTCATAGTCCGAGACGGCGCTGGTGTACTTGCCCGTATGGTCCACCGGCACGACCACGCCGATGCCCGCCTCGCGGCAGGCCTCCAGGTCATCTTCGCCAAAGCCTGGCGCCATGTGCACGACAGCCGTACCATCGCCATCCTCGACGAAGTCGCCGGTCAGAACCTGGAAGGCGTTTTCCTGATTGATGAAATAGTCGAAGGGCGGGGTGTAGTGCAGGCCCTTCAGGTCCGCCCCCTTGACCTCGCCGAGCTTTTCATAGCCCTCGAGTTCCTTCTTGTACTTTTCCAGACCGTTGACCGACAGGATCAGCTTGTCCGTGCCATTGCCCATGACGGCATAGGTCAGGCCCTCGCCGACAGCGACGGCCAGGTTGGATGGCAAGGTCCAGGGCGTCGTTGTCCAGATCAGGATGCGGGCGTTTTCAAGCAGGCCGGTACCATCGGTCAGCGGGAAGGCCACCGTCACGGCCGGATCCGTGCGCATGCGATAGGCATTGTCCAGCCGCGTCTCGAAATTCGAGAGCGGGGATTCCACGGCCCAGCTGTAGGGGACAACGCGGTAATCCTTGTAGACCAGCCCCTTGTCGTAAAGCTGCTTGAACGCCCAGATGCAGCTTTCCATGAAGGAAAGATCCAGCGTCTTGTAGGCGTTCTCGGTGTCGACCCAGCGGGCCGAGCGGCGGACATATTCTTCCCAGTCCTCGGTATAGCGAAGGACGGCGAGGCGACAGGCCGAGTTGAACTTGTCGATACCCAGATCCAGCACCGCCTTGCGGCCGGAAACACCGATCTCCTTTTCCGCCGACAGCTCGGCCGGAAGGCCGTGCGTATCCCAGCCGAAACGGCGTTCGACCCGCTTGCCCTTCATGGTCTGATAGCGCGGGATAACGTCCTTCACAAAACCGGTCAGCAAGTGCCCGTAGTGCGGCAATCCGTTAGCGAAAGGCGGACCATCATAGAAGACGAACTGGTCATCTTCCGGGCGCTGTTTGACCGACGCCTCGAAGGTCTTGTCGGCATCCCAGAATTCCAGAATTTCGCGCTCGATCTCCGGCAGGGAGACAGGCGAGGAGAGCGTCGGAAATTTCTGGGTCATGGCAATTACCGTTGGAATGCAAGAGAAGCCTGCTTGAAACCATTCTTTGCGGCCTCAGGCAAGCAAGGCCTGCGGATATAGGTGCCGCAAAGCCGGCATGCCAGCTCCACCTGCCTTCGCCTTATTGACGTTTGGGGGTGACGCGCCACTCTTCCCACTGGGAGGGTCGCGCATGACTCTAGAATACATACGGCCGCGCTTCGGGCTGAAACTGCGTAACCAGCTGGCCCGCAACATGGCCAGAAAGTCCGGCGCCGCGCTCGGTCCGGACATGGACATGGAGATTGGCCGCAAGCTGCTGCATTCGGCCGGAGACAGGATACCGCCGGACAAATCGGTGGTGCGCGCGGATGTCAAACTGGCCGGGCTCGACACGCTGGTCTTTGGTCCGAAAGACCCCCGGCCCGGACAGATGTTGTTCATTCATGGCGGCGGCTATTGCCGCGGTTCCGCCCATGGCCACAGCCCCTTCGTCTCCCGCTTGTCAGCGCGGCTGAACCTGAAGACGCGATCTATCGATTACCGGCTGGCCCCGGAGCATCCCTGGCCTGCGGGTCTGGATGACTGCGAAGCCGCCTATCACGCCCTGCGCGAAGGCATGGAAGGTCCGCTGGTGGTTGCCGGAGATTCCGCGGGGGCGGGTCTGGCTCTGGCGCTGACCGCCCGCCTCAAGGCCAAGGGAGAAAAACTCCCCGACGCATTGATCCTCTATTCGCCCTGGTGTGACCTGACAGTGGCGGGAGAAAGCGCGAAGACCCGGAATGAAGCCGATCCGATGCTGAAAGGTCACTGGCTTATCGAAGGCGCTGCGCTTTACGCGCCGGATCGGGACCTGACCCATCCCGAGATCTCACCCCTGTTTGCGGATTTTGCTGGCTTCCCGCCGACCGCCATACAGGTCGGTTCCGACGAAGTTCTGCTGGACGATTCCATCCGGCTCGAGGAGCGGATGAGCTCCGCTGGCGTGGATGTGACCTGCGAGGTCTGGGAAGGTCTCTGGCACGACTTCCCGCTTTTCCAGCCCCTGTTGCCAGAGGGCCGGATGGCCACAAAGCGGACCCGCGCCTGGCTGGATCAACGCTTGTAGAGCGCCAGCCCTACTCATCCCACAGGAATAACCGGATACACGACCAGATTTCCCAACGCTGGATGAATGAACCAATCAGCATTCACTCAGCGACGACGGGGCATTGTTCAGGACAGTAAGTACATCTGCCCTGAAAGGATCTGCGATGTCCCGCTTTAAATCTGCCCTTCTCGTCACTGCCCTGGCTGCGACGGCGATGACCGCCGGCGTCGCTCAGGCTCGTTACTATCCTGCACTCTGCGATGTCTCGGTCTCCAGCACCGGTGATGGCAGCGGTTTCATGGTCGCCACAGCGGCGCCCGGCCTGTCCGGCTATTTCGAACTGGAGGCTTTCCAGATTCGTCCGACCGGTACGATGGACCTTTCCCAGTCCGGTCCGTTCCGCGCCAATGGCTTTGGCCAGACGGTCCTGACCCGCAACTTCCTGTCCACCTCCTATACCGGTGCGCCGGCCTGGGGACCGGAGCGCCCGCGCGGCGTCGGCTATGCCAATGAGCAATGGAATGATGGCCGCTATGGCCGTGATGTCAGCGTCGCCGCCACCTTGCGCGTCTATGACAATCGGGGCCGCCTGATCTGCTCGGACGAAGTTAGCGATCTCGCGCCGGCGACCTACCGGCCGCAATCCCGGTCACGGTCGCGCGTGCCCTTCGGTCACTAGCTCTTATTTTCCCTTCGACACAACGCCCGGCACTGCCGGGCGTTTTTGTTTCTAGGCCATTCATAATGCTGCAAATTTCATGAACACGCCAATCAGCAATCACTCAGGCGCCAGCCGTTAGACCCTTACTCATGCCGGACGGACAACCGGAACCGGCCCGACCAACAGGAGAGTTTGAAATGAAACTTCGTATGCTCGTCGCCGGCGCGCTCGCTGCCGCTTCCTTCGTCAGCCTTGCAGGTGCTGCAGAGGCCCAGTCCCGCCGCAACCATGTTGCTGTGACCCAGTACGGTGTCCAGAACGAGGTTGCCGGCCGCCAGTATGGTACCCGCAATCGCGCTGTTCTTAACCAGGACGGTTATCGTCAGCACATCCTGATCATGCAGGATGGATCGGGCAATGGTACGACGGTCGCTCAGGAAGGCCGCTATAATGATGCCTATGTCGACCAGTATGGCCGCCGGAATGACGCGGTCATCGGTCAACGCGGCTACAATAATGGGGCCGCCGCTGTGCAGACCGGCACCAACAATGTTTCCGGGATCTACCAGATGGGATCGAACAATTCGGCCCTGACGGACCAAGCCGGTCATAACAATGCCGGAGCGGTGATCCAGGTCGGCAATGGCAACAGCGCCAATCTGCGCCAGCGCGGTAATGGCAATGTCACCCTGATCATCCAGGGCGATCACTAGAAACCCTATGAATTGTAAGCCTTTGGTGCGCCGGTGCCCGTCACCGGCGCACCTTAATTTTGTTTAATGGGCGCCGCAGCACGTCCCTGTATACAGCCCGCAAAAGACGTGATCTTGTTTTCCGATTGGCTAAAGGGGCTGGCTATGAAAAAACTGTTTTTGATGGGCGTTGCGGGACTTCTGGTAACGGCCTGCGCGACAACAAGTGAAGACACACAATTGGCGACGTCTGCAGAACGTCCTGCCGATGAAGTGATCGAGGCGGCTGATGGCGAAAGCGTGCGCTGCCGCAATATCCGCCAAACCGGTTCGCGTCTT
Organism: Hyphobacterium lacteum; assembly: GCF_036330345.1. NCBI lineage: Bacteria > Pseudomonadati > Pseudomonadota > Alphaproteobacteria > Maricaulales > Maricaulaceae > Hyphobacterium > Hyphobacterium lacteum. Next base: position 79,174 of record NZ_JAZDRP010000003.1, on the reverse strand, counting down.
CGCACCCGGGTCTGCCGCACCCAGGATGAATGGGACCAGATGGCTGCGGATGCGCAGGAGATCCGCCGTTCCGGTGGTCAGGATGGCGTGCCGGTTTCGTCCGATCCGGTTTTCTAGACCGGACAAGCCTGAATGAGGCTGTAAATTACGGCGTCAGGAAAAAGAAGGCCGCGCCCTAGGGCGCGGCCTTCAGCTTTTCAGGACACGTCCTGATGATCAGGAGCGCGTAAGGTCGAACCGGTCCAGTTGCATGACATGCACCCATGCCTCGATGAAGTCCTCGATGAAGACCTCTTCATTGTAGGCATAGACTTCAGCCACGGCGCGCAACTCGGCATTCGAACCGAATACGAGATCGGCCTCGGTTGCGGTCCAGCGCAATTCGCCGGTGTTACGGTCGCGGCCTTCATAGACATATTCCTCGTCCGTGGTTGACCACACCGTGCCCATATCGAGCAGGTTGACGAAGAAATCATTGCTCAGCTCGCCCGGGTTCCCGGTGAACACACCATGGGTGTTATCCGCGTGGTTGGCACCGAGCGCCCGCATGCCACCGATCAATACGGTCATTTCCGGCACGGTCAGGGACAGGAAGTCCGCCCGCTCGACCATACGCTCGGCCGGTGTGCGGCTGTGGTCATTACCGATGAAGTTGCGGAATGCATCGGCCTGCGGTTCCAGCAGGTTGAAGCTTTCCACATCCGTTTGATCCTGGCTGGCATCCATGCGGCCCGGTGCAAACGGTACGTCGACATCATGACCGGCGGCAGCTGCAGCCTGTTCTATGGCCGTCGCTCCACCCAGCACGATGATATCGGCGAGGGAGACGCGGACATTGTCGGAGCGCGAGCTGTTGAAGTCGGACTGGATGCCTTCCAGCACACCGAGCACGCGGTTCAGTTCTTCCGGATTGTTGACTTCCCACTCATTCTGCGGGTTCAGGCGCAGACGGCCGCCATTGGCTCCGCCACGCATGTCGGTGTCACGGAAGGACGCTGCCGCTGCCCATGCTGTACGGACGAGTTCGGCATTGGTCAGGCCCGAATCGACAATCGCAGCCTGCAATTCCGCGATCTCGGCATCGCCGATCAGATCATGATCAACTTCCGGAATCGGATCCTGCCAGATGAACTGACCTTCCGGCACGTCATCGCCGAGATAGCGGGCGCGCGGGCCCATGTCACGGTGAGTCAGCTTGAACCAGGCTTCCGCAAAAGCCCGCTCGAACTCTTCCGGATTGTCGCGGAAGCGCAGCGAGATTTCGCGATAGACCGGGTCTTCGCGCAGCGAAAGGTCGGTCGTGAACATGATCGGTGCGTGCATCTCGCCCTCGATATGGGCGTCCGGCACGAACTGGAAGTCCTCGGCATTCTCAGGCACCCACTGGATTGCGCCAGCCGGGCTGCGCGTCTGGACCCATTCGAAGGCGAACAGGTTTTCCAGATACTGTGTGGTCCATTGGGCCGGGGAGGCTGTCCAAGCGCCTTCAAGGCCGGAGGTCACCGTATCGGCACCATTGCCGGTACCGCAGCTGTTCTCCCAGCCAAGGCCCTGCGCCTCGACACCATTGGCAGCAGGCTCAGGACCCACACAATCCGCCGGATCATGTGCCCCGTGGGCCTTGCCGAAGGTGTGACCTCCAGCGATCAGGGCAACCGTTTGCTCGTCATTCATGCCCATACGGCCAAATGTTTCGCGGATATCTTGAGCTGCCAGAAGCGGATCAGGATTACCGTTCGGGCCTTCCGGGTTCACATAGATGAGACCCATTTGCACCGCGGCCAGCGGACGTTCGAGTTCGCGTTCACCACGATAGCGCTGGTCGGCCAGCATTTCGGCTTCCGGGCCCCAGTAGACCAGTTCGGCCTGCCAGTCGTCCTCGCGGCCACCGGCAAATCCAAGCGTCTGGAAGCCCATGGATTCCATGGCGACATTGCCGGCCAGAATCATCAGGTCAGCCCAGGAGATGGCATCGCCATACCGTTGCTTGATCGGCCAGAGAAGGCGGCGTGCGCGATCCAGATTGCCATTGTCTGGCCAGGAGTTCAGCGGCTCGAAACGCTGCTGACCGCCACCGGCACCACCGCGGCCATCAATCGTGCGATAGGTTCCGGCGCTGTGCCAGGCCATGCGGATGAAGAAGGGACCATAGTGACCATAGTCGGCCGGCCACCAGTCCTGCGACGTGGTCATCAGCTCTTCGAGGTCAGCCCGTACGGCATCGAGGTCAAGTTCGGCAAAGCGCTCGGCATAGCTGTAATCGTCGCCTAGCGGGTTCGATCTTGTGATTTCGTTATTGCGCAGCTGGGTGAGGTCCAGCTGTTCTGGCCACCAGAAGGCATTGGTGCGCGGGTCATCTATCGACGCCGGCGCGACGTCTTCGTCCATGTAGGACGCTTCGTGCGCGACAGTGGTTTCAGTTTCGGCTGTGACCGTCATGTCCTCGGCATCATTATTGCCGCCAGAGCACGCTGCCACGCTCAGTGCCAGCACACCGACCGTGGCCAACAAAATACGCTTTCGCTTGAACGTCATGGAGTTCTCCCTGTTGTCTGCGGCTCTTTTTTCGAACCGGCAGCGTCCTCAGCGCAGGCCTGCAGCCATCGTGGCTGCACGCTGCCGCGCCATCCCGGCAGGAGAATTACGGCGCTGTAACGTATAAATCCAATCGCTAATTTCGATGACGGGTATCGAACAGATCGATGGCTTGCGAATTCAAAAACTTGCGTCAGACAGAAATCGTCAAACCGTCACGGGCAATGGCATCACCATCAATCAGCTTGCGGTATATTTCCAGACTGGCCGCAGCGCCGGAATAATCCTTGAACGCGAGCCATCCGCTGGCGCCAGACGCAAACTCGTTCCAGGACTGGCCATAGGCTTTCTGGAAACCGCCTGGCCCCAGATCTGCGATAACACGCTGAACATGGTCCGGCGCAAAAAAGAATGCTGGCCGCGGGCCGGGAAGGTCACCGGACGGCGTGCTGTGCTCCCAATGGGCACCGCCGACACGAATATTGGCTTTGAGATCATCTGCAAGACGGGTGTGGAGCGCCCTGTTGATATCAGCATCGCCGGCAAAATCGACGATCAGCGCCGGGTCACCTTGGTGCAAGGCCGGGATTTCCGGATAGGTGACCACCTCATCATAGAAGCCGAGACCTTCAACAAAGGTCCGGGATCCCGGCGATGTGAGACCGATGAGTCTCGCACCTGCCCGGTTTTCGTCCTTCAGGCATTTGGCCATGCCGATGGCTGTCTTGCTGGAGGCACTCGTCAGGAAAATACGGTTTGCTCCGAAGGCTGCTTCCTCATTGACATAACGGGCCAGCAACCAGCCGGTCAGGAAAAGCGGCTGCAGCACCATCTGCTCGGCTTCGAGCGCAGGATCATATCCGGCATCATCGGCACAGCGGACATAGCGATTATAGGGAGCGGGCAAGTCTGCGCGGTGCGGGCTGGCATCGACAAATGCCGTCGGTGAAACACCGGACGGCTCGACGACGAGTTCTGATGCTGCGGGAAAATATCCGTATATCCGTTCTCCGGTGCCGAGAGCGGAAGACTTGCTTTCGGCCACGCGGGCGAAACCCCAGACCGGCAGCCGTCCATTGTCCGGCAGGCTGGCCGGGAAGAAATCCCAATAGCGCATCACCTCACCAAAGGCGGCATAGGTGATGTTGTTCGCCGTCAGCGCAAAACGATCAATCGCCAGCCGGATCTGTCCGTCTGAGAGGTCTTGGGCGGGCACCTCCCGGATTTGCGCTTCACGAATATCTGCCTTGTTGATTTCCAGTGCCCAGCTCATGGCGCGCTCCCTTGTTCCGGCTCACTATGGCGCGCCTTGAAGAAATGCCAACCGGTGCCGACGGGCCCGTCACAGAATGCCCCTGTAATGTTTTGCAAGATAATGAAAATGCCTGTATATTAGATTTTTCGAATATGCCGGATCGGCTGGCATCCAGTGGGGATATCATCATGACCTTGAGGCCAGTCCTGCTTCCCCAGCATCCTGACCGCGCCGCTATTCACGCCGAAGCGCATGCACGTCCGCCCATGCCGATTGCCAGCGAGCGGTCCGAGGCCTGGCACTGGGTCCTTTATGATGCGCCGGTCGATCCGCGCTACTGGCCCCGCACCTTCAATCCGGAAGCCTTTCACCAGCTGATCGAGTGCAAGGATGGCGTGCTGCGCTTAGAACGCCATACCGAGTTCGTGGCGCTGACCTTTTTTGGTGAAAAGCCACCCTGCCCGGAAACGATGACGCTGATTGCGGGGTGTCCCGGACAGCAGATGGCCGGCGCCCGGGTCGTTGTTGCGCCAGAGTCCGGCGAGCTGATCGCAGCCCTGTTTGGCGAGAGCCGGTTATTTGGTGGCGAGGCGCTGTTTCCCGGCATCTTCATCCACACCGACTTTGCTGTTGGCGAACAGGGCCTCGTGACCTTTCTGGTCACAGGCGTGTTCGAAGATGATTATTCGCGCGGACGGCTGGTGAAGCGCCTGCTGGACGTCGAGACTTACCGCATGGCGTCCCTGCTGGCGCTGCCTCTCGTCCGCAGTATGGCGCCGCAATTGCCGGATCTTGAGCGGCGCGCCTCGCTGGCGACCCGGCGGCTGACAGATGAACCGGACCGGCTGAACGAGGTCATCGCGGACCTTGCCGAAATCCTCAAGAACTGCGCCCTTCTCCGCGATCAGACGCGTTTTCGTATTGCCGCCGCGCTGGCCTATGACGATCTGGTAACGGACCGGCTCAATGGTCTGGATGAAACGCCCGTGGGTCAGCGCCAGACCCTGCGCGGCTTCATCCAGCACAGGCTTGCGCCGGGAATGCAGTCGGTTCGAGCCTTCGAACGACGTCAGGACGAGCTGGCGGATGAGGTAACAGCAGCCCTGGCGCTGGCCCGGACCCAGCTGGACCACACGACTCAACGGCAGTCCCAGGCCCTGCTGGCGTCTATGGAAACCCGAGCCCGTCAGCAAGTCCATCTGGCTCAGGCTGTCGAAGGCCTGTCAGTCGCCGCCATCACCTATTACTCCATCGGACTGTTATCTTACGTGCTGCACGCGATCCCGCCCTTCGGGATTGATGACACGCTCATTGAGGCCCTTGCCATTGTGCCCATAGCGGTTATTGCCGCCCTGATAACAAGGCGGATGCGCAAAGCTGTCGAAAAAATGGATGTGGCGGATCAGTCGCCCGGTGCGCAGTAGATTCCGTACAGCGTCTGAATCACGGCGCGGACATCATCGCTGGCCAGCCGGTAGAAGACGGACTGGGCTTCCCGCGATGTATTGACCAGACGTTCGCGGCGCAGAATGGCCAGATGTTGTGACAGGGCAGACTGGCTGAGGGGGATATTCTTGTGCATTTCGCTGACGGATTTTTCGCCGTCGACGAGCTGGCAGAGAATCATCAGCCGGGTCTCGTTGGCCATGGATTTCAGCAGGAGCGTCGCCTTGCTGGCGTTCTCCTGCATGTCGTCCAGGCTCATCGTGTCGCTATCCATCAGCATATTGGCACTCCGGGACCCTGCTGGCCCGATCGCACCCCCATCTAGCACCCTGAGATCAATTCGCAAGAATTTCTAATGTAGAAACTTCGAATAATCTGCAGGTCTTAAGAAAACGTCAGGCCGCCCCACAACCGGCAAAGCCATCGGCATCCATTTTGGCCTCATAGGCCGGACCGACATCCGTGCCAGGGGTCAGCGAGCCTTTGACCGCATCCCAGTTTTCCGGCGCCAGGACAACCATCCAGCCATCATTGTAAGGGTCGGCATTGGCAATATTCGGCTTGGAGACCAGCGCTTCGTTCACCTCGACAACCTCGCCGGCTGCCAGCGATTTCGCGGGGCCAACCCATTTGCCGGATTCAATCGTCGCACAGGATTTGCCTTCCCGAACTGAGCGGCCAACCTTTTTCGGCGTAAAGGCGACGATCTCCCCAGCCAATGCGGTCGCGACCGTTGTCATGCCCAGCTGGACTTTCCCGTCACCGACTTCGCGAAACCAGATATGGTTCTCGACATCGTAGAGCAGGTCGTCCGGCAGATTACATCCACGTACATCAGTCATCGCATTGCCTCCGCCTTAATGCGCCGCTTGCCGCAGGGGGCGCGAAGAGCAGCAAAAATCCCCCAGCCCCGCTTCCTGCAGCTTGCCCGAAATGAACAGAACAAGATGATGGACGAGATACTTCATCATCTCAAGACGTTGTTGGTTTTCCGCCGAACCCGGCTCGAGCTTGACGAGATTGTACCGGTAGGCCAGCTCGCGGCAGGTTTCCCGGCAGGCATTGAAACTGGGATCACCCTTCGCAGCCTGACGGTGCAGACCGAGAAGGCGGAACCCTTCCTTGTCCTTGTCCGTCGGCATCTTGTCATGCGCCAGCAGCCAGTTCTCGATCACACACTCCGCCTGAGCCAGCAGCCAGTCGGCATCGGTCTCCGCCCCGCCCTCTGTCGGGGCCCAGCCCGTTACCTGCTGTTCGAGTGTGTCGAGCGGCGTCATGCGATTCCCTTGGCCTTGAACAGGGTGCGTGAGTTGGAAATATTTTCCTGCAGACCGACCTTGCGCGGGCTCAGCCCCATGGCGAGACCCAGAAGCTGGGTGAAATAGACAATCTTCACATTGGTCTTCTCGCCCAGCGTTTTCTCTGCGCGGATCTGGTGCATTTCCAGACCTGTATGGCAGGTCGGGCATTCCGTTGCGATCACTTCGGCACCGGAGGCTTCGGCCGCCTTCAGAATGTTAAGCACCAGGCGGGTGGAGGTGTCGCTGTCAGACAGGGTGTGAGCTCCGCCGCAGCATGCCGTCTTCAGCGGGAAGTCGACATTGTCGGCGCCGGCCGCTTCCAGCAGATCGTCCATGAAATGCGGCTTCGAGGTCGACTCGCTGCCCTCGCCCTGGTCCTTCTCCGGGAAGATGTGGCGCGGGCGCGTATACATGCAGCCATAATAGTTCGCGACCTTGAGACCCTTCAGCGAGCTTTTCACCTTCTCGCGCAGTCCATCCTCGCCGATAGCACCCTTGATCCAGTCAAGCGCGTGAATGGTTTCGATCTGGCCGGCTTCGTAGGTTTCATGCCCCGCCTTTTCGGACAAACGGCTGGTAACCTCGCGGGATTTTTCCTTGTGGCCGAGATCGTATTCGGCCTTTTTCAGATTGTGGTAGCAGCCATTGCACGGCGCCATGACCACGTCATGGCCCATTTCATTGGCCGCGATCGACATCACCCGGGAGGACAGATAGGTCTGGATTTCCGGGTCGACATTCTTGACTTCCATCGCCCCGCAACAATTCCAGTTCTTCACCTCTTCCAGCTCGAGATCGAGCGCCTTGCCCAGCGCCTTGGTCGAGCGGTTATAGGCATGGCCGGTGCCTTCCAGCGCGCAGCCGGGATAGTAGGCGACTTTTTCGTACTTTTTCTCGGTCATCTTATCGTCCTCGGTCGCCGGTCAGGCCTTGTGTTCGTCCAGTTTGAGGGCCTGGCGGTGTGCCGCCTCCTGCTCCTCGACATATTCCTTGATCGCATCACGCGCCTTGTCCCAACCTTTTGTTTTCGGCGGGAAAAGTGTTGCCCAGGCCATTTGCAGACCCATCATGACGGGCAGCTTCATGGCGAGATTTTTGCCCATCTGGATCACCCAGTCCTGGAAAGGCGACTGGCCGGTGCGCTTGAAGAAATTGAGGAAGACCTTTCCGTCCTCGATCTTGCCGGTCTCGATCACCTGGCTGGAAAATTCCTCGTCGAACACGGTTGAAGGCGATTTCTCGGTGAAGCCCTTGAGCTCCATCCAGTGAGCGGTCGCTTTCATGACACCTTCGGGCACCACATCGCGCGGGCAGGCATAGGTGCACTTGTTGCACGACACGCATTGCCAGATCAGGTCCTTGTCGCGGACCAGTTCAGACTGGTAGCCCATGCGGATCAGATAGATCCAGTAACGCGGGTTGAAGTCCGGATTGAGCGCATTGACCGTGCAGGAATTGGTACAGGAACCGCACTGCCAGCAACGGTGGATATATTCGCCGCCCGGCAGGGCCGCGATCTCGTCCTGGAGGTCCTCATTGTAATCATCAACGACGCGGCTGCGGATGAAGGTGCTCCAGTCACCCGACACATCGACGCCATCGATCTCGAGCTGGTCATGCGTCGCGAGATCTTCCGGGCGGATCAGGTGCTTTTCATGGATCGGCATTTCGATCAGCCTTTCTCGATCTGTGCAATGGCGCCGGCAATGTCGAATTTGGTGCCGGCTCCGGCAATACGGTTGGCCTTGGGCTGGATCCCGTCGAGCCCCAGAAGGCGACGCACATGCGCCATGGGATCATCAGCGCTTGAAAAATCGGCCCGCAGATAGCTGCCGCCCTGCGCCGAGATGTATTCGGCATAGATTTGGGCGCACAAAAGATCGACATGGGCCTGCGTGTCCTGCATCACGCCGTGGCTGGCGAGGAATTGCGACAACTCTTCGCGCAACATCAGGAAGGTGCCGTAGGTATCCGGCACATGCAGGGTGATACTGTCGATATCTCCGTGCCAGATCTCGCGCAGGACACCGGTATTGGCGGTCTCGTCCCAGATCCAGCGGCACATCATCGGATAGCGTTCTGGATCGACGCCATGCAGTAATTCCGCGGCCAAGTCTCGTACCCAGCGGTGCGTCTTGTCCTGCGGGAAATGGCTGCAGAAGGCAGCCATCCGCTCGTCGACCTTGTCATATTCATGCTTGGTCTCGAGCAGGCCGGTGATGGCATCACGCAAGGCGCCGAACTTTTCGGCGGAGAGATAAGGGGCGATGCGGCGGCGCACGGTCGGCATGAACATGGTCAAGGCCGCCAGACTTTCCGGTGAAAGCGGGCCTTCATTCTTCTCGATCAGAATATCCGAAAAAACACCATGGCGCAGTTGCAGCGCCATGACATAGCGGTCGATGCCGCCCCCCGCCTCGCAGCCCGCCGCAATTCGTTCCAGCGCCTCGGTGAGGGCCGGTCCGCTCAGCTCCAGCTGAGGCCGCTCGACAGTGTCGGACGGGGATTTGCGGAAGGCGGCGAACATATCGATGACTACTCCGCCGCAACCGGCTTGCGGACGGCACCCAGCGCGGCCATGGCAGCGGCCTGACCCTGAGCGATCGAGTCGTCAATGGTTTCCGGACCGGTTGCCGCACCGGCGACAAAAACGCCCGGACGCGACGTCTGACCCATACCGCCATAGGAGCTCTGCCGGCCGATAAAGCCATGCTCTTCCAGATCCACATTGAAGATCGAGGAGAGCAGCATGTTGTCGACATTCGGATCCATGCCGATGGCATGAACAACCATGTCGAACGGAATGGTAATCGGTCGTTTGACCAGCGTGTCCTCGCCCTTGACGATGACCTGGTCACCGTCAGAGGTCACCTCGGCAATCCGCGCCTTGATGTACTTGACCTTGAACTCTTCCTGGCTGCGCCAGTAATACTTGGTCTCCAGCAGGCCGAATGTCCGGATATCCATATAATAAATATAGACGTGGCAATCCGGCAGCTCCTCGCGGATCTCCATGGCCATGTTGGCCGAGACCGAACAGCAGATCTTCGAACACCATTCGCGGCCGATCTGCCGGTCGCGCGAGCCGACGCACAGGAGGATGGCGACACGCTTGGGCGGCTCGCCATTCGACGGGCGACGAACGCCCTGACCCGAGGAGATCATCTGTTCGACCTGGGTGGTGGTGACCACGTCAGGGAACATGCCAAAGCCCCATTCCGGCTTGTTGATGGAATCGAAGTGGGTAAAGCCCGTGCACAGAATGGTGCTAGAGGCGTCCAGCGCGGTGCCATCAGACAGCGTGGCCTTGAAAGCCCCCTGCTCGCCCTCGAACTTGTCGACCTTGGTGTTCAGATGGACATCAATCAGGTCATTGCCGACCACCCGGTCGACCATGCCGCCGATCGCATCCCTGGCCCATTCGCCGGACGGAACCAGCTTGGCATAACCGGACAGGATGGGGTGACCGCCGAGACGGTCTTCCTTCTCAACGAGAGCGACCTTCTGGCCGGCTTCGGCGAGGGCGTGAGCCGCGGCCAGCCCGGCCGGGCCACCGCCTACGATAAGTACGGGATGGGTCATGTGGTTTGCTCGATCTTCTTGAAGCCCGGACCACCGGTGATCATGCGACGCGGATCATAGAGCTGATCCTGCGGGCCACCGGCCTCGATCTGCTTGAGATAGTCCTCGAATTCGGCCTTCTTGGCCTGCCAGTCGATGCCCAGCTTCTCGAACAGCTTCTCGGTTGCGGAAGCGTGCCAGTGCGACTGGACAATCTTGTAAGGATGCGCACCACACATCAGCGCCGCGAACTGGGCGTCGGCGAGGATGGGCAGCTCGTAATCGCGGCCATCGGCCTTGCCGATCCACTGGTTCTTGTCGAGCGTGGTGATGCAACCGGTATCGTGACCGATCATCACATCGGACTGCGCTTCCTCGACGGCGACCTTCACCTTGCGGTCGATCGCATAGGAGCGGGTGAACTCACGCTCGGAAATAATGTGGCGGAAACCGAAGCCGCAGCAATCATACCAGGTCGAATAGTCGATGACCTGAGCCCCCAGCGACTCAATAATGCCGGTAGACACGGCCACGCGCTCGCCGCCCAGAACGTCGTCATCATAGATCACGTCCTGCGGCACCATCTTGTAGACGTGGCAGGCCGGGTGGATCGTGGCGCGGATGTTCGAGCAGTCAATGACCTGACGCTCGGCGATGCGCTTGCGCATCACGTGGACCCATTCGGAATAGTGGACGACCTCTTCCGGGATCAGCAGCTTGCCATCCACAAGGCGGCCGAGCTTGCCAAGGATGGTCTTCACACGGTCGCGCAGCTCGGCGGAATGGATCAGGTATTCGCGTACTTCCTTGTAATTGCCGAAGGAAGTGCCGCAATGAACCAGCGGATAGTAATAGCCGGGGTCGCGCCCCTCAGCCATGGCCGAGACATAGGCCTGGTGGAAATTGCGCAGGAAGACTGCCGCCAGGCTTTCGATATTGCCGATACCCGAGCCGTGATAATTCCAGGCCGTGCAGGAGGTCTGGTCGGTCTCGTCGAGGTAGCGGATGTCCAACTCGTTCATCAGCCACAGAAGGGAGGCCGGATAGCCGGGAATATTGCCGCACTGACCGCAGGATTTGTGATGCCAAAGCTGGGTGGTCGGGATCTTCTTGTCCCAGCCATAGAGCGTCTTTGTCATCACCGGTTCGTGCTGATCGGTGACGCGGTGAACGACGATCTCGCCATCCTTTTCCAGCTGCCACATCTCGTCGCGGACATCGTTGACGCGATCCTTGTTGGTCAGCATGGACCGCTTGTCGATCTTCTGCTCGACCCAGGAGGTCGCGACCATCGCTTCCTCGCGGCTCAGCTCACTGTCGCGCCATTCAGCGCCGTGGCCGGTGAAGCGTTCGCCGGGCACCTGCCCCTGATCGTTCTCATTGCTCATTTGATCCTCCCAGATCCCGGCTTGCGGGGTCTACTCAGTCTTCGTCGTCCTGCTCGTCGAGGAAATCTTCCCAGTCTTCACGCTTCTCCTCCATGATATCGGAGATCACGTCGAACAGGTTCTCGTCGATGGTTTCCAGCTGGTCGAGCACGCCGGTTTCTTCCCAGATCGTGTAGAGCTCGACCGATGTCTTGAGGTTCACTTCCCAGGCCGTCTTGGTGGTGTTCAGCGTGGCCATGGGGATGGCCTTGCGAAGCACGGCGAGCGGCGCGGAAACCTTTGAAATATTCGGACCCCAATCCGCGAAATGGTCGGGGTTGATCATGTCTGGAGACAGCTGGTTGCCGGTGGAAATCAGCTTCAGCATCACCCGCGAGAAGGGACGCAGCACGTTTTTCGCCGATTCCATGCCGTGCTTGATGGCCACTTCGCGCATCAGCATGACCAGGCCGCCCGGCGAGTTGCCGAACGGGCAACGTGCCGCACAGGTATAACACTGGGCGCAGGCCCAGATCTTTTCCTGCATGGCGTCATAGATGCCTTCGAGATTCTCGGTCCACAGAAGCTGGACGATTTCGCGCGGGCTGTAATCGTAATAGTGTGCGGACGGGCATGTCGCCGTGCAGATGCCGCAATTCAGGCAGCCATTCAGCTCATGGTCATAGCGGAGATCGGACTGGATATCCTGGAAGATCTCCTCGAGCATGTCCCGGGAAACGGGAGTCTCAGCCGAGACCGGGTCCCCGATATGTTTCTGGACCCGTGTGGTTGTCGCGTGTGACATCTGGCGCTCCCGCAGGTTGGGCCTAGTAGGTCAGGACCTTCACGTCTTCTTCCATGATCTCTTCGATCAGATGGGCCCCGCCGACAATGCCCGAGCATTCCGGGATCAGATCGGCTTCGGTCATGTCGAACAGGTCGAGATTCGGGGAGCAGGAATAGAAGGTCACGCCAGCCTCATGCGCGTCCTTGATGAAATCATAGACGGTTTTGGGAGAGCCTTCCTTGACGACGAGGTTCTCGGCGACGCCCTTGCGCATCAACCGCCCGGCCGTGGCCGTGCAGATCACATCGACTTCATAATCCATAGCGGCGGCGACAGTCGCCTGAAAGATCGGGGCCCCCAACTCCTCGCCATTGCGCGGGTCGGTATTGGCCATAACGATTACGAGCTTATCTGCCATAAGCTGCTTTCTCCCCAGTTATGCAGCCCTTGTACCGGGCCGTTTTCGTTAATTTGCACCCGCCTGCCTTACAGCATTGCTGGTGCCTTTGGCTAGAATATTAGAAAAGTCGAATTTACGCAAATAGCAAATCACAGCTTGGGAATCCGCCGCTATTCCCCTGATTTCATGAGGCCCGTGACCTGCATGACGCCGGTCATGATGGAGACGAGCGCATCCTCGATCTGCGGTTTGCTCGCGCCCAGACGCACCAGCATGTCTCCCGGGTCGTCGGGACCGTCCTCGAATTCCATAATCAGATCTTCGGCCATGGCCCGCTTGAAGCCGGGATGCCCGGCAAAACCCAGCGCCTTGTCCCCGATCTGGAAAACCGCCGGGCGCCCCTGGCTGTCTTCGGCCAGGATCTCCGCATAGGAGGGCGGCACCGGCCAGTCGCGCATATAGACGGGCAGAGGAAAGCGTTCCGGCATATAGCCGTTGAGCGCGTCATCCTTCACGCGGCGGGCCTCATCGACAACGAAGGTCAGCGGACATTGCTCGACACTGCCATCAGCAGCCAGCGCCAGGATCTGGGCGCCCAGGCCGATCCCGATCACGGCCTTGCCACTATAGAGGCAATCGCGGGCCAGAAGGACTTCCTCCCTGAGGGTCGGAAGAGCGCGTGCGCCAGACGTATTCCACGGCCCTCCGCCAAGCAGGATCAGCCCGTCGAGCACCGAGCGCGTATTGGGAACTTCCACGCCTTCGGTGAAGGGGCGGCAATAGATGAAACGGATGCCACGGCCCTCAAGATGGTCCTCCATCAAGCCGAGATAATCCGCCGATGTGTGCTGGATGACGGTGAGCGTCTTCAAGCCGCCGGCACTCCGGCCTTCGGCGTCTGCGGCTCGCGCTGTCCCAGCGCGATCTCGACGGCGGCGGCGAAATCATCCGGCGATATCGACAACATGCCGACACTGGCAGCGGCGAAGAATTCGCGCACGAGCCGCCCGGCCTCGCTGACCGGCTTGCCGCGCAGGCTGGCCTCGAGGTCATAGATGATGCGCGGCGGGGTGATGAAGAAATCTCCGGTGATCAGAACTTCGCGGATCCGGTCATTACCGGCCCCCTCAACCCGCACATGTGCGGTCGCCGTTCCGCCCAGACCGGTATAGCTACCGGTCATCAGCGTCTCGTCCTCTTCGGTGCCCGATATCTCGTAGACAAAATCGTCCTTGCCGATCTCCTCATCATAGAGCACCGCGGCTGCGCGTTCCTCCTCAGCGGTCGGCTCGCCGGCAATGCATTCAATCCCGAGATGCTCCTCGAAACCGCGGATCAGCGCCGCCTTTACCGTCTCGAGGGACGGGGCCTCGCCCAGCAATTCACGCAGGGTCACAATGCGCGAGCCGGCATCATCCAGCGCCCGCTTCGCCAGCTTTTCCTGAGGCACATTCAAAGCCGACAGCATGGTCAGCGGGTCGAGATCAACCAGAACCGTGCCCTGGAAGATCAACGTGCCACCGTCGAAGAAGCCGCCCGTGCCGGAAATCTTCCGCCCATCAACCTCGATATCGTTGCGGGGACGAAACGCCGCCTTGATACCCAGCGTCGACAGGCCGACCGCAGCGGCCTCGCAGATCTTTCGGGTTACCTCGTCCAGCCGCGTCGTTCCCAGGCTGGCCTTGTTACAGACAATCGCCCAGCCCAGCTGACCTTCATCGAGATAGATGGCGCCGCCGCCGGTTATCCTGCGGGCCAGACCCACACCGCGCTCGGCGCAGGCCTCCAGCCGGATCTCTTTCGACAGGGATTGGTGCCGGCCCACCAGAGCCGTCGGCGGAAAGTGGATGAAACGGATCGTGTCGGGGATTTCCGAGGCCTGCCGGGCATCGATCATGGCCTGATCGAAGGCGATATTCGCCCGCCCCTCCCTCAGACCGGTATCGATGACACGGAAGATCGTGGACATCAGCTGTCCAGCTCCTCGAATTCCTCGCCTTCCTCATAGGCTTCGCCCGGCTTTTCCATGTCGAGCTGGTTGCGGATCTTGCGCAGATCGGCCTGACCCGGCTGGAAAGGATAGCTGGCAATATCCGAAGGCGGGCTGTCGCCATAGGGGCGGTCGCAGGCGGAGATATCCTCGGCGAACTTGCCGGGGCAACCGCTGGTGCGGAAGGCGATACCGGCATCGATAATGGTATCGAGCTCGCCACGCGGCATGCCGAAATCGGAGACACGGCCTTCCTCGTCGAATTTCATCTGGTCGACGCGGACGCCGCAATAATCGATCAGGTAGCGGGCCAGCTGGACGCGGCGCCACTGGTCGCGCGGGGTTGCCGGCAAATGGTCCATCAGCGAGCCCTGTTCGGGATAGAAGCAGAACATGTGGCTATGCCCGCCCATGTCGACGAGCTGCTGAACGAGGTTCAGGATTTCATGTTCGGTCTCGCCCATTCCGACTATGATGTGGGCGCCGAACTTCTGCGGCCCGAAGATGTCGCGCGCATCGAGCAGCACTTCCCAGTATTTCTTCCAGGAGTGCGGAGATTGAACACCCTTGCCACGGGTACGATCGAAAATGGCTGGCGTTGCGGCATCCAGCGCCACGGTGAAAATGTCCGAGCCCATATCCTTGAGACGTTTCACATCCTCGCGGCCCATTGTCGTCGGGTTGGAGAGAATGGAAATCGGGATCGCATCGGGATCGACATGATCGGTCCAGGTCTTCAGCACGGTCACCGTGTCCTCATCGGACCGGGGATGCGTGATCATCGAGATGCACATGCGGTGGAAGGGGCTGTTTTCCGGGTCCTTGCCCACCTTTTCGGCAATCTCGGCCATCGGCACGGCCGGCCAGTCGACGCGGATGAAGTTGCGGTCGGCATAGTCGCGATCGGCTTCCCGGTGACGGGCGAGGCCGCAATAGGCGCAATTGGCGCGGCAGCCTTCCGGATAGGTCAGAAGAATATTCAGACAGCGCGTACAGGAACAGCGATACATATTGCCCGGCATGATCCCCAACGTGATCGCCGCAGCGGTCGACAGCTGGACATATTCCGGCGAGGTCATTTCCGGCGTCTGGATATTCCGGTTCGGAAGATAAACGCCCTTGGGCGGAATGGCATCGGCCTTCACCTTGCCGCCATTACGCATTTCCTTTGGCGTGATCAGCGGCGTGCGCGGCACCATCACATCGGCGGCGTTATAATCGCGGCCACCAGCGCCCTTGCTGCCCGGGATAGCGTTTTCCGGCTTCAAACAGGTCATGATATCTCCCCTGGAGTCGGCTGGCTCAGGCAGCGCAGCTTGATTTGAGTGTCGCATTGCTGCCGCCGACCTTGATCGAGCAGCAGGACATGGCTTGTTCGAACGGGCGTCCGGTCATTTGCGTGACCTGTGCGGCCCCTTCCGCCGGGAAGGCAATCCCGTCGAGTCCCGCCATGACAGCGTAGGCGTCGGTAATACGCTTGTGCATGCCCGGCGGACGGGCGCAGCCCAGAAGCACCTGCTTGTCGGGCAATCGGGTGCGCGCTTCCAGAAAGATACGGCCGACATCGCGGGTGGACGGCGTCTTGAACGTGCCAGGCTTGGCGTAGAACGGCATGATCACCACAAGGACCAGCGCCTTGATGTCATGCCGCGATACGATGTCAAAGGCGCGCGGCTCACCCAGCATTTCGCCATAGTGCAAACCCACGACGATATGCGGTGTAACTTCCATTCTGGTCGAACAGAGCGCGGCCAGCGTCGCTTCGAAATCCTCTACCGGGCGGTCCAGCTTGTAGACCTGCTGGATGGTTTCGTCCGAGCCGATGACGTCCATCATCGCTGTGTCCACGCCCGCCGATTCCATCCGCTTCGCCCCGGCCTCGTCGGTCAGGGCGGTATGGATGGCGATCTTCAGATCCGGGAAATCGCGCTTCAGCCCCTCGATCACCGGATAATAGCGCTCATACTTGATCTCGTTGCGCTTGTTCGAACCTCCGGACAGAAGGAAGCCCTGGAGACCCTGCAGCAGGATCAGGTCTCGCACCTTCTGGTCCAGCATTTCCGGCTTGGTCGCCGGGATCATCGGCTCCAGGATTTTCTTCTGGCAATGATCGCAATTAAGGGCACAGCCGGCCGCCGTGATCGAGAACGCCGGAAAGGAATTCTTGGAGCAACCCGACATTTCGGAGGTTTCGTATTCCTTGAAGGACGGTGTCGAAAACCGGATTGGCGGCAATGGATGCCGGTCGGCTCTCGCCTGCATCTGTGCCACCAGTTCCGCATCGAACTCGGCATCTTCAAGCGGCTCCATGTCCGCCAGCGCATCCAGCCAGTTCATCTGTCTCCCCACATTCGAACTTTCTAATATAAGATCACAGGGAGAAGGCGAGGTCCAGCCATGGATGTGTCTGAGGGTGGCCGGTTAGCCCGCCAGCACAGCGGGAACCAGCGCCCGGACCGCATCGCGCACGGCCTGTCCATGCTGCGCGGGGTCGGCAAAACTGTTTAGCCAGTGCGGCTCGACCTCATCCTCGTCAATGAGATCGCAGCCCAGTCGCGAGAGATAGGCCTGCACATCGTCCGGCAGCTGTTCCGGGGCCGGCGGATAGCCGGCAAGCCGGCCCCATAACCCCGACCAGAAGCGGGTAACCGTCCAGGGATTGTATCCGCCGCCGCCCAGACAAACGCTGACCGGCACGGCCTCCCGCACCGAATCAATGGCCGACCACAGGCCCTCATTGCCCAACTCCATTCCTGACAGCGGATCGCCAGCAAGAGCGTCCGCGCCGCAAGTCATCACAACGGCATCGGGATCGAAGCGGGCGATCAGCGGCAGGACGGCCTCCGTCATCAGAAACGCCAGCTCGGCATCATTGAACCCCTTGGGAACCGGCAAATTGCGGGCAAAGCCGCCGGCGCGATCGGCCAACTGGCCGGTATGGGGCCAGCGCTTTTCTTCATGGATTGAAACGCAGAGAACGCGTGCATTGCTGGCGAAAATCGATTCGACACCATCGCCATGATGCGCATCAAGATCGAGATAGACGACCTTGGCACATCCGCTGTCCAGCAAGGTCTGGATGGCGAATGCCGGATCATTGAAATAGCAAAATCCGCTGGCCCGGTCAGGACGGCCATGATGTGTCCCGCCCGCCGGATGAAAAACCTGCCGCCCTTCAAGCGAGAGCTCGGCCGCCAGAACAGAACCGGACACCGTTGCCGCTGCTCGGTCAAACAGGCCAGTGAAAACCGGGTTTTCCATGGTGCCGAAATTGAAGGCCTCCCGCTGGGCGATTGTGACCTTTCCGATTTGCGATACGACCTCCAGCGCAGTGACATAGCCTGGCTCATGCAGACGCGTGAGGACCGCTTCCGTGGCCGGTTCGCACACCGCCAACTCATCATCGTGAAGCCAGCCCAGCATCCGGCAGACATCCATGACATTCTGATGCCGGCTGATGGATAAGGGGTGATTGGCGGGCCATTCAGACGCGGAAAATACAGCGCTTGTGATGAAGGCGGCGGGGGTTTTTGGGCGGGAGCTCGACATGGTATCCTTGCGATCCTGCCTCCCCCTGCCGGAATAACCCGCTAGACGGGAGGGAGATATTACATTTATATATTATTCGAAATAACTAATAAGACGCACCTCTCGTGACGCAAAAAGAGCACGAAGCGGGGCAATCGGGGAGAGAGAATATGCCGGACGGTAACGAGGCGGGCGCGCAGTCGCTGGAAAACGCCAAGACGATGTCGATCATTGTCACCAAGGGTACGCTCGACTGGGCTTACCCGCCCTTCATTCTTGCCACCACAGCGGCGGCGATGGATGTGAAGGTGACAATGTTTTTCACCTTCTACGGGCTGGGTCTGCTGAAGAAGGATCTGGGGCTCGAAGTCTCGCCACTGGGCAATCCCGCCATGAAAATGCCGATGATGGGCATGCATATGGGCATGCCGCCAATTGTCGGCATGCTACCCGGTGTCACATCGATGGCGACGGCCATGATGAAGGACATGATCAAGAAGAAGGGCGTTGCCTCGATCGAGGACCTGCGGGAAGCCGCCGTTCTCTCCGACGTCAATCTCATTGCCTGCCAGATGACGATGGACCTGTTCGAATATTCTACCGACGACATGATTGAAGATATCTCGCTGGGCGGGGCTGCCACCTACATGGAAGAAGCCCTGAAGGCAGATATCAATCTCTACATCTAGGCTAGCGAGGACTTCTAAATGGCCGATCAGACGCTCGACACCAAAGGCTTGAATTGCCCGCTTCCCATCCTGAAGGCCAAGAAGGCCCTGACAGGTATGGAAGCCGGACAAACCCTCGAAGTTCTTTCCACCGACCCGGGTTCGGTGAAGGACTTCGCAGCGTTTTCTCGTACGACAGGAAACGAGATCGTTGAACAGGGCGAAGAGGGGGGTGTGTTCCGCTTCATTCTGAAGAAAGCGGCATAGCACGCGACCTGTTGTACATGGCCCGCAAGAAGAGACTGAAAAATCCGGACTGGGCCGACGCTGACGAAAGCCAGCACTTAGTTAGATTTCTGGGGAGGAATTTATGTCCAAACACTTGAAGTACGCAGCAGCAATGGCGGCTGTGCTGGCCGTCGGTGAGCTGTCCGCAGCCTCAGCGACAGAGGGTTATTTCCAGCACGGCTACGGCATCCGTCAGAAGGCTCTGGGCGGTGCCGGCGTTGCCGACTCCACCGATGCCATGGCCTTGTCGATCAATCCGGCCGGCCTCGTTCATGCGCCGCGCCAGTTCCAGGCTGGCGTCAGCATGTTCAGTCCGCGCCGCGGTTTCCGCGGTTCAGGTGGCCCCAGTTTTACGCCGTCTGGCGATATCGAGAGCGATTCAGAATTTTTCCTGGTTCCGAACTTCGCTTACTCGCGGCCGATGAGTAACGGCGCCGTGTTCGCGATCGCGGCGTTCGGCAATGGCGGCATGAACACCACCTATGCCGGCAATCTGGCCAACCCGGCCTGTATGTCCCCGCCTCTGCCGTCCTCGACAGGCGTTTATTGCGGCGGTGCGACCGGTGTGAATCTGAACCAGCTCTTCATCTCGGCCGGCTATGCCATACCGATCGGCGACAATGTGTCGATCGGAATCGCACCGGTCCTCGGCGTTCAGGCGTTCGAGGCTACCGGCCTTGCTGCATTCTCTTTTGATCCGTTCGGCAATCCGCTGACGACCAATCCGATGGCGCTCACGAATAACGGCACGGATTACGCCACCGGTTTCGGCGTGCGCTTCGGCATCGAGGTTGCTCTCGCGGATAATTTCCGCGTTGGCGCATCCTATCAGACCAAGGTCAACATGTCGGAGTTCGACGATTATGCCGGCCTGTTTGAAGGCGGCGGTGATTTCGACGTTCCGGCCAATTACACGATCGGTGTCGCGTTCGATATCACCGAGAATGTGACCATGATGTTCGACTGGCGTCACATTGAATATGAAGGCGTGGACGCGGTCGGCAATTCGCCGCTCACCATGGCGCAGTTCGGCTCCAATGGCGGTCCGGGCTTTGGCTGGGAAAATGTCGATGCCTACAAGTTCGGCATCGAATACGACACGCAAGGTCCGTGGACCTGGCGGGCCGGCGCAGCCTTCAACAACAATCCGATCGGCTCCAGCGATGTAACGCTGAACATTCTCGCACCGGGTGTTCAAACCCAACATTACACGGCCGGCTTTGCCTATCGGACCAGCGAACGCGGCCAGATCGAGTTTGCTGTCATGTATTCGCCGGAGGAGACGGTCTCGGGCATCGAGATCACGCCGGCAGGTCCCAATCCGGGTCATAATATCGAGCTGAACATGCATCAGTACGATGTCTCGCTCGGATGGACCTTCACATTCTGATCCGATCAGCAATGTGAACACTGAAACCGAAGCCCGTTACATTCATGTGTAACGGGCTTCTTTTTTCCGCACTCAGCCTGCCGTCAGGACAATCGCGTTGGACAATACGGAGCCCCAAGACCGGTCTTCTGCCGAACCTGCCCGAAAGGGTTTCAGTCTTCGCAAAAGTGCGTCGATGCGCAGTCTGGCTTTTTTCGTGCTGGAGCGGCGCTGGCTGTTCATTGCCTTCGCCATAGGCGCTCTTCTGTATTTCCTGCCAACGCCTGAAGGGTTGAGCCGCGAAGGCGAGCTGGTGCTCATCATGTCAGTGATTTCGGTCATTCTGTTCGTGACCGAACCGGTACCGCTGCCGACCGTGGCGCTGATGATGATTGTCGGTCAGGTCCTGCTTCTCGGAAAGGAGCCGGACCAGGTAGCGCAGAGCCTGATGAGCGATTCCGTGCTTTTCATCATGGGCTCATTGATGCTGGCCGTCGCGATCGTCAAACAGAAGCTCGACAAGCGGATTGCCTATTTCATTGTCCGCATGACGGGGCCGAACATCCGGAATATTGCCATGGGTGTGGCCATCATTTCCGGCTTGCTGGCCTCGGTTATCGGCGAGCACACAGTTGCCGCGATGATGCTGCCGGTGGCACTGACCCTGATCTCCCTGGCGAAGAAGGAAGGCCAGAGTATTCGTGGCGTGGCGGCGATTCTGCTCCTGTCGATTTCCTATGGCTGCTCGATCGCCGGTATCGGCACGCCATCAGGCGGTGCGCGCAATGCCATCATGATCGGCTACTGGCGCGAATTCTTCTTCGATCCGCTGGATCCGGAGTCGCGCCGGTTCCTGGTCAGCTATTTCCGCTGGGCGCTTTTCAGCTACCCGGTTTTCCTGATCCAGCTGCCTTTCCTGGTCTTCATCCTGTTTCGCGTGTTCAAGCCGGAAACCACCGATCTGTCCCGCGCCGTAGTCAAGCTGCGCCACCAGATCGCCGACCAGGGGCCGATGCGCCGCCGCGACTGGCTGACGGTGGGAATTTTTGCGCTCACCCTGTCCAGCTGGATCAGTCTGTCCGGACATGTCGGCCTGGGAATTGTGGCGCTGATGGGGGCCATCGCCTTCCTCGTTACCGGGCTGGTCCGATGGGACGACATGAACAGTGGCGTCAACTGGGGTGTTGTTCTGCTCTATGCCGCAGCCATTTCGCTGGGCGTTGAGATGCGCGACAGTGGCGCTGCCGAATGGGTGGCGACGAGCGTGCTCGGCCTGCTGGAACCCCTGGGCATTGAATCGGGCATGCCGCTATGGGCCGTGGTTGGCGGCATGACAGCGGTCATTACCAACACGATGTCGAATGGTGCGGCGGTTGCGGTGATCGGGCCGGTCACACTGGACATGGCCGTGACGGCCGGCGAAAGCCCGTTGCGGCTCGGTTTCATCACCGCAATCGCATCCTCCTTTGCGTACTTCACGGTGATCGCCACGCCAGCCTGCATGATCGTCTATTCCTCGGGCTATCTGAAAGCCGGGGATTTCCTGCGGGTCGGATCGCGGTTGATCATCGTTTCCATGCTTGTCCTGATGTTGGCAGCGATGTTTTACTGGCCGTTACTGGGGCTGTGAGACTGATGAGCGGCGACGATCAGAGATTCAGAATTCTGCTGTGCATCGACGGCTCGGAGGAGTCCCATCGGGGCCTTCGCTACGCGGTCCGCGTCGGCAAGGGCAACGATGCCGATATCACCCTGCTCTATGTCCGCCGCAGCGATCCGACACTGAGTTCCGGCGGCATGGACCTTCGGATCGTCCGGGAGAATGTGATCGACTGGGGGCTGGACCTTCCGGGCGCGGCGGCTCTTCAGGACGCCCACCAGCAGTTGATCGAAATGGGCTTCATGAACGAGCACTGGAAGTCCAAGGCGGTACACAAGGAGGCCTTCGGGGACCCGGTCGGAGACAACATGCAGATCTACACCAGCGAGACCGGCGCCCAGATCACGCTGAAGAACATGGTCTCGCCGTCCGTGGCGCGGGGCATTCTCGATGAGTGCGAGCTCAACGAATATGAGCTGACCATCATTGCCATGGCCGATGAGGAAACGGCCGGCCGGCAGCATATCAACTGGGATGTGACACGCACCGTGGTGATGAACCACACCGGCACCATCCTCGTGGCCCGCGGTATCGAAGAGAATCACGGCCATCTGATCTGCGTCACCGATGATGAAAAATCCATCGAAGCCGCCGCACGCGACGCGGTCATGGCGAGCCGGTGCGAATGCCCTGTTCACCTCTATTCGGTTGCTGCCAATGAGGACGGCATCGAGGCTGCCGGCGATGTCATCCGGCAAGCGCGAGAAGCGATCGAGGCGGAAAATGTCGAGATAGTCGACGAGGCGATCGAGGTAGGCGATCCGATCGAGCGGATCATTGAACGTGGCAAGAATTATTCGGTCATTGTGATGGCCGATTCACACGTTCGGGGACTTCGACGTTTCTTCGAGGTCAGCGTAGCGTATCGCGTGCTCCAACACGCGCATAATTCCGTGATGATTATCCGTTGAACTGGCAATACCTCGTGAATAGGCATTGCACTTCTGAGGATAAGCGGGCAGGAAATATTAGATCATCCGAATAATTGGATGAACGCATGTCACAGCCGGGCCAACCGGCGGGACAAGGGGAGACAAGGGCGTGGTGGCTAACCCGTTCGAAACCGTCAAGGAGAAAGTCGATCTCTCGGTCGACCCCTCTGACGAGGTAAAAACCACCACCTGCTATATGTGCGCCTGCCGGTGCGGGGTGAAGGTTCACCTCAAGAACGGCAAGGTCCGCTATCTCGAAGGCAATCCCGACCATCCGGTGAACAAGGGCGTTCTCTGCGCCAAGGGTTCGGCCGGCATCATGAACCAGAACTCGCCGGCGAAGCTGAAAAAGCCTCTCCTGCGGACCGGCGAACGGGGCTCCGGCGAATTCCGTGAAATCGAATGGGATGAAGCGCTGGCGCTGGCGGCCGAGTGGCTGGGCGATACACGCAGGAAAGACCCGCACAAGCTGGCCTTCTTTACCGGACGCGATCAGAGCCAGTCCTTCACCGGCTGGTGGGCCAAGCAGTATGGCACCCGCAATTTCGCAGCGCATGGCGGTTTCTGTTCGGTCAACATGGCTGCTGGCGGTCTTTATACGCTGGGCGGGGCCTTCTGGGAATTTGGCGAGCCTGACTGGGATCTGACCCGCTATTTCATGATGTTCGGCGTGGCCGAGGATCATGATTCCAACCCGATCAAGGCGGGCATCGGCAAGATGAAGTCGCGGGCAGGGACCAAATTCGTTTCGATCAATCCCTGCCGCACCGGCTATTCTGCCGTTGCCGATGAATGGGTAGGTGTACGGCCGGGCACAGACGGCCTGTTCGTCTTCGCGCTCATCCATGAATTGCTGCGTGCGGAAAAAATCGATTTCGCTTCGCTGGCCCGCTATTCCAACGCACCCTGGCTGGTGATCCAGGATCCCGGTGCCGCTGATGATGGCCTGTTCGCCCGTGGCGAGGACGGCCAGCCACTGGTCTATGATCTGGAATCGAAGTCGCTGGTCAGCTTCTCGACGCCTGATTTCAAACCCGCTTTTGCTGGCGAGCGCACCCTGCCGGATGGCCGCAAGGCCGTGCCGTCCTTCGAGCTGCTGGCGCGGCGCTATCTCTCGGACGCGTATTCACCGGATGCCGTCGCCGAGCAGACCGGGGTTTCGGCGGACGCGATCCGCCGTATTGCTGCCGAGCTGGCCGAAGCCGCTTTCGAGAGCGAAGTCGTGCTGGATGTTCCGTGGACAGATGCCTGGGGCCGCAAGCATGACAAGATGATCGGCCGACCGGTCTCTTTCCATGCCATGCGCGGCATCTCGGCGCACTCCAACGGTTTCCATACCTGCCGGGCCATTCACATCCTGCAAGCGCTTCTCGGGTCAGTGGATACGCCCGGTGGCTGGCGCAACAAGGCGCCCTTCCCGCGCCCGGCGCCGCCAGGGCCGAAACCGGCAGGCCACGCGGCTGACGGCGGGCTGCCACTGGGCGGCATGCCGCTGGGCACGCCTTTTGGTCCGGAAGATCTGATCGTTGATGATGCCGGTGAACCGGTCCGCATCGACAAGGCCTATTCCTGGGAACACCCGCTTTCCGCGCATGGCCTGATGCACATGGTGCTGCACAATGCCTGGGCGGGAGACCCCGAGCCGGTCGACGTGTTGTTCATGTATATGGCCAACATGGCCTGGAATTCGTCGATGAATACGGCGGGGACCCTCAAATACCTCACCGATAAGGATGAGAATGGCGAATACCGGATTCCGAAGATCATCTATTCGGATGCCTTCTATTCCGAGACCGTCGCCTATGCCGACCTGATCCTGCCGGACACGACCTATCTGGAGCGCTGGGATTGCATCTCGCTGCTCGATCGGCCGATTTCCAGCGCCCATGGCCCGGCAGATGCGATCCGCCACCCGGTGGTCCAGCCGGACCGTGATGTCCGGCCCTTCCAGGACGTATTGCTGGATCTGGGCGCCAGGCTGGGCATGGAAGGTTTCGTCAAGGACGACGGCTCGGCGGCCTATCCGGGCGGCTATCCGGATTACATCACCAATCATGTCCGCGGCCCCGGCATCGGACCGCTGGCCGGCTGGCGCGGCAAGGACGGTGATCAGCACGGGCGCGGGGATCCCAACCCTGACCAGCTCGACCGGTATATCGAGCATGGCGCGTTCTGGCATCACGATCTGGCGCCGGAGCAGCAATATTACAAACATGCCAACCAGTCCTATCTGGATTATTCGCATGGTATGGGCTGGATCGGCGCCGCTGCACCGATCACCTTCCAGCTCTATTCCGAAACACTTCAGAAATTCCGCCTCGCCGCGATGGGGCATGGCGCGCATGTACCGCCGGAGCGCCACCGCGAACGGGTGAAGGAATATTTCGACCCGCTGCCGATCTGGTATGCGCCCTTCGAGGATGAGGTCGATGGCGTCGATGAATATCCGCTGCACGCCCTCACCCAGCGTCCTATGCATATGTACCATTCCTGGGGATCGCAGAATGCCTGGCTGCGCCAGATCACGGCGGCCAACCGGCTGTTCATGCATGTCGATACTGCGCGCGAACTGGGCATTGAGGATAATGACTGGGTCCGGGTTTCCAGCCGGACAGGCTATGTGAAAGGCCAGGTCAAACTGGTGCGTGGTGTTAATCCGCAGACCGTCTGGACTTGGAATGCCATCGGCAAACGCAAGGGCAGCTGGGGCCTGTCAAAGGACGCTCCGGAATCCAATCGCGGTTTCCTGCTCAACCATCTTATCGACGAGCTGGTCCCGCGCGGCGCAGAAAAGGCCCGCTATTCCAACTCCGACCCGGTGACCGGACAGGCCGCCTGGTTCGATTTGCGGGTGAAGGTCGAAAAATGTGCACCGGAGGAAGCCGGCCTTACCGATCCGCTCTACCCGGACATCGCGCCCATGCCGGAAGCGCCGGAACGGCTGGATGTGCTGCGCTATGGCAAGGATCTGACCGGCACGCCAACTGCCGGGACCGCCGAGGCCGAAGACTGGATCGCTCATCGCCATGAACTTGCGCAGACCATTGAAGGCATGCGCGACGGCCAATACGGCCGGGCCGGGAAGGGAGACAAGGCATGACGCAACTGCCCTCCACTCCGCCGCAGAAAAAACTCGGCCTGGTGATCGATCTCGATATCTGCGTCGGCTGTCATGCCTGCGCGGTCAATTGCAAGGAATGGAATACGGGCGGACACAGCGCGCCGCTGACCGATCTGGACCCCTATGGCGCCAAGCCCAAGGGAGTCTGGTTCAACCGCATCCACACCTTCGAAGCGCACAATGAAGAGACCGGTGAAAGCCGTACCGTCCACTTTCCGAAATCCTGCCTGCACTGCGATGATGCGCCTTGCGTGACGGTGTGCCCGACGGGCGCCTCCTACAAGCGCGAGGAAGACGGTATCGTTCTCGTCAACGGCGATATCTGCATTGGCTGCAAGCTGTGTTCCTGGGCCTGTCCCTATGGCGCCCGGGAATATGACGAAGACGAAGGCGTGATGAAGAAATGCACGCTGTGTATCGACCGGATCTACAATGAAGCCCTGCCCGAGGAGAACCGGGTCCCGGCCTGCGTCTCGACATGCCCGGCCGGCGCCCGGCATTTCGGCGATCTGGGCGATCCGCAATCGGATGTCTCGCTGCTGGTGGAGGCCCGCGGTGGCGTCGCGCTGATGCCCGAACAGGGAACCCGTCCGGTCAACCGCTATCTGCCGCCGCGCCAAAAGACCGGCAAGGACGTCGCGCCGCGCATGCTTGAACATCAGGATGATAGCAACGAAGGCGCCGGCCTTTTGGCGCGCTGGGTCGACAAGATCCTGTCCTAGAGCTCAACGGAAAGGCTGAACCAAAGTGCATCCCGCGAAATCGGTCATCTTCTTTACGACAGCCTCAGGTGCCGGATATGGCATGTTGATCTGGCTGGCCGTCTTTGCCGGCCTGGGATGGCTGCCGGCCGGTCAGTTGTTCGGCTTCATCGCTTTTGCCATCGCCTTCATTCTGGTTGCCGGCGGTCTGCTTTCCTCGACTTTCCACCTCGGCCATCCCGAGCGGGCCTGGCGGGCGATGAGCCAGTGGAAAACGTCGTGGCTATCACGCGAAGGGCTGATCGCCGTGCTGACCTTCATCCCGACCGGCCTGTTCGCGGCTGGCTGGGTCTTTCTCGGGCGAAATGACGGTGCGCTGCTCATGCTGGGCGCGGCCGGTGCCCTGATGTCCCTGATGACCGTCTATTGCACCGCCATGATCTACGCCTCACTCAAAGCCATACCGGCCTGGTCCAATGTCTGGACGCCGCCGGCCTATCTGGTGCTGTCCCTGGCAACAGGCGCCGTTCTGGTGACCTTTATCTCGGCCGTGTTCGGGCTCGATACCGTGCAGCCGATGATTGTCACTGCGCTGATCGCGCTGGCAGCCGCGCTGGCGATCAAGCTGGCCTATTGGAGTGCGCGCTCCGGCGCTGCCCCCGTCAGCACCTCGGCGAGCGCCACCGGGATGGACCGTTTTGGCAAGGTCACGCTGATCGAGGCTCCGCATTCGGAAAGCAATTATCTCATGGAGGAGATGGGCTTCCGGATTGCCCGCAAACACGCGTCCAAGCTGAGGGCTTATGCCATCGGCCTGGGCTTTCTGCTTCCGCTGGCCCTGTTGGCCGCGGTTGGGTGGACCCAATTGCCCATGCCGGAAATCTGGCTGGGTGTGGCGGTTCTTTCCTGCGCATTCGGCATCATCGCCGAGCGCTGGTTGTTCTTCGCCGAGGCCCGCCATGTCGTCACGCTCTATTACGGGGAGACCAGTGCCTGACGGCTGAATTGGGGCAGGCCGATTCCGGCCCGTTCGTCACAACCATCTGCAAATGCTTACGGGGAGAAAACAGGATGATGAAGTCAGTAATGAGGGTCGCATTGATCGCTGGTGCCGGCATGGCCACAGCGCTGACCGCCGCGCCGGCAATGGCTCAGGACGTCACTGATCAGGCGCTTGGCCGCTGGCATCGGGTCAATCAGGACTGGATCGTGGAATTCGCCATGTGCGGTGAATATCTTTGCGGTGAGATCGTCGAGGGTGAAGGCGTCGATGAGAATACCGGAGAAAGCGTGATCGGTATACAGATGCTGTTCAATCTTGAGCGCCATGACGACGATCAGTGGCGCGGCCGGATGTATAATCCGGAAGACGGCAATGAATATCAGGGCCGGGTCACGATCCTCGGCGAAAACGAGATCCGCATGTCCGGCTGCATTATTGGCGGTCTGATCTGCCGGTCAGAAGAGTGGCCGCGCGTCACCGAATAAAGCTGTACCCTTCATGACAGCATTCCGGCCGGGCTTCTTCATCGGAGTGCCGGCCGGATTTCTTTCCGGCATCAGTCAAGACGCAGAATTTCCACCCTCTCCCCGGCAGCGAGCGGTGGAGCATTCGCCGGACGCCGTATCAGGCAGGTTGAAGACGCCAGCGCTGATTGTGCCGATGAATCCTGATTGTCCAGCGGTCTGACACGCCCGGTGCGCCTGTCTTCCACGGCTCTTACGAAAGTCTCCCGCGAACCATTGGCGGCCAGTTCGGTCCCGGCGGCAGCGGTCTGGAAAACCAGCTCATGAGCCTGGCCGAGACAGGCCTGAATCGCCGTGCGCAGGATCAGCCGCGCCATGACGAGCGCCGAAACCGGATTGCCCGGCAGGCCGATGCACCATGTATCTCCCAGACACCCGAACCAGGTCGGCTTGCCAGGTTTCACGGCAATCTTCTCGAAGCGGAATTGACCGCCCAGTGTCTCAAACGCCGGACGCAAATGATCATGATCACCGACGGATGCGCCTCCAATGGTGACGAGGATGTCAAAATCCCTGGCCAAGGCCAGCCTGGCTTCCGTGTTTTCGCGATTATCGCGGGCAATG
This sequence comes from Hyphobacterium lacteum, assembly GCF_036330345.1. NCBI lineage: Bacteria > Pseudomonadati > Pseudomonadota > Alphaproteobacteria > Maricaulales > Maricaulaceae > Hyphobacterium > Hyphobacterium lacteum. The sequence continues at coordinate 50,174 of NZ_JAZDRP010000003.1, read as the reverse complement.
CCCAGATAGACGGGCTCTCCGCCCCAGCCCGCGACATGCGCGACCAGTGCCGGCGCTATCGAATTGATGATCTGGTCCGGCCCAGCCTCTTCACCCATCTCCACCAGCTCGTCACCGGTCGAGACAATTCCGATACGCGGCCTGGCGATGACGGACACCACCTCAACACCGGCACTGGCCATCAGTGCGATCGCGTCCGGCGTAATACGTTGCCCGGCAGCGATGAGACGGTCACCTTCGGCAAAGTCGATACCGGCCTTGCGGACATTCGCACCGGGACGAGCCGTATCCTCCAGCCGGACGTGGCCGCCCTGACGCTGGCTGTTTTCCTGTATGACGACCTGATCGGCGCCCTCGGGCAGCGGAGCACCGGTCGAGATGCGCATCGCCTGCGCGGCCTCAAGGGCGGTGGGGGCACGATGCCCGGCGGCCGATTCTCCGGCCAGTTCGAAATTCTGTATGCCATCTGCGAGATCGGCAGACCGCACCGCATAACCGTCCATGGCCGAAGCATTGAAGGGCGGTTGCGTGCGCATCGCGACAACTGGCGCCGACAGGATACGGCCATTGGCCTGCCCAAGCGGGACCGCTTCGCTCTCCATCGGCGAAATGGATTGCTGCACAATCGCAATAGCATCTTGGAGGCTGATCATCCCGGCTAGCGCTCACTGAGCCGCGGGATCAGTTCGACCAGATTGCAGGGCCGGTGGTTACGGTCGAACTCGGCGCGCAGGACATGGTTCCAGGCGTCCTTGCAGCCGCCGGTCGAGCCGGGAATGGCAAAGATATAGGTCGCGCCGGCAATGCCCGCGACAGCGCGCGACTGCAGGGTTGAAACGCCCACAGATTTGAAACTGACCTGGTGGAAGACGGCCGCAAAACCGTCGATTTCCTTGTCGAAGAGCGGCTTCAGCGCTTCCGGCGTGACATCGCGGCCCGTCAGCCCGGTCCCGCCAGTGGTGATGATGGCATGGATGGACGGATTGGCGATCCAGTCCCGGGCCTTTTCCTGAATCTGCCCGACATCATCGGGAATGATGGCGCTGTCGATGACCGCATGTCCTTCCGCGGTGATCTGGTCCCGCAGCCAGGGGCCGGTCTTGTCGCTGGCGGCATCGCGTGTATCGGAAACGGTCATGACGGCGAAGCCGACCTTTTCGGGCATGTCGCTCATGTCTTTTCCTCCATCCAGCGCCGCGCGGCCTCATGATCCGCTTGCGTCGGTTCGATCCAGTGCGGCCCGTCCGTGCGCCATTCGCGTTTCCAGAATGGTGCGCGGGTCTTCACCATGTCGATCATATAGCTCACGCCCGCCAGCGCATCGCGCCGATGGCCGCAGGCACAGGCGATGTGCACAATGGGTGTTCCGACCGCCATGCGGCCATGACGATGGGCGAGCACGACACCGGCGAGGCCAAAACGGCCGGTCGCATCACGCGCTATTCTTTCAAGCGCCTGCAGGGTCAGAACCGGGTGATGCTGAAGCTCGAGGGCTTCCAGCCCCTGTGCTGCGCGCACGAGACCGGTAAAACCCGCCACAGCGCCACAGGCCGGATCTTCAGCCAACCAGTCACTCCAGCGCCCGATATCGAGCGCTTCTCCGGTGAGGATAATCTTCTGACGGGTCATCAGCCGCCCGAGAACGGCGATAGGAAGGCGATCCGGTCGCCATCGGAGAGATCGAACCCTGCCTCCGTTCTCACCAGCTCATCATTTATCGCGATCTGTATATGGCTATCGCCCAGCGCCCCTGCGCCTTCATGCTCGTGCGACAGCCACGCGATCAGGGCTGCCCGGTTCTGCGGTGCCGCATCCGTTTCGAGGCTGAAACCGGCCCCGCCCATGCGGTCGCTGATCGGCCCGTAGAATTCGAAGTGCAGCTTCACGTTCAACCGCCCGTTCTCGCCATGTCCCTGTTCACCGCAGCGCCCGCCCCCTCGGAGACATCGAAGAAATGCCGTTCGGGCTTTTCCATCATGGCCTGGTCCAGCGCGGCTTGAAGCGCAGCGGCACCCTCTTCGCGAATGACTTTACGCAGATCGACCGAGCCATCGCGGCCCAGGCACATGAAGAGCTGGCCGGTACACGTCACCCGAACGCGATTGCAACCAGCGCAGAAATTCTCCGTCAGTGGTGTGATAAAGCCCAGCCGCCCACCGGTTTCCTCGACCCTCACATAGCGCGACGGGCCGCCGGTTGAATCCGGCAAATCACTCAGCGTCCACCGGCTTTCCAGCTGCTCGCGCACGACCGTCAGCGGCAGGAATTGATCGGCGCGTTCAATGCCGATCTCACCCATGGGCATGACCTCGATCAGAGTCAGATCGAAACCCTCGCCATGTGCCCAACGGATCATGTCCGGCAGTTCGGCTTCATTGGCACCCTTTAGCGCAACTGCATTGATCTTCACCTTGAGCCCCGCCAACCGGGCCGCCGCGATACCGGCCAGTGTGCGGTCCAGCCGACCGCCGCGTGTCAGCTCGCTGAACAGATCTGCATCCAGTGTATCAAGCGAGACATTCACCCGCTTCACACCGGCGGACGCGATCCGTTCCGCATAACGGTCAAGCTGGGTGGCATTGGTGGTCAGCGCGACTTCCTCGAGGCCTTTGCCGAGGCGCTCGCCCAGTCGTTCAATGAGAGACACCACATTGCGCCGGACCAGCGGCTCACCGCCGGTTATCCGGATTTTCTTGACGCCGCGGGCGATGAAGGCATCGCAGATATCGCCCAGCTCCTCCAGCGTCAGAAGCTCGGATTTCGGCAGGAAGTCGGGCTGCGCCTTCATGCAATAAAGACAGCGCAGATCACACCGGTCCGTCACCGAGAGGCGCAGATAGGTGATCTGCCGCCCGAAACGGTCCACCAGAGGTGTTTTCGCGGAAAAATCGAACTGCCGGTCCAAGCCGTGCTCCCTTGTCGAGACCCGTTATTGCAAGTCAGGAAGAGGCGCGCAATCGGTCGAGATCATCCGGTGTGTTCACATTGAATAACCGTTGCGCGAGATCATGGCCGGCATCCATCCATTCGACGTCCATTGTTTCCAAAAGCCGGTAGACAGACCGCCCGGACGGCGTTTCGGGCAGGTCCGACCCGGCGGGAATGAAACAGGGCAAGGGATGACCTTTGAAGGCGCGCGGACGGGTAGCGCCGGTCAGCCTGCACAGATCGGCCGCAGTCAGCAGCGGAAGATCGACCGGCAGGAAAAGGTAGCCGCCTGCCTCCAGCCGAAGCGCCTCGATGACATCGAAAATTGCCCGCGCCGGACCGGCATTCTTCATCGTATCGGGGATCGCATCATCGCCGGCACGCCCGCTGATGCGGACCAGGTTACATCCGGCACCTGCCAGCCTGTCGCGCGCATGATCGAGAAAGGATTGCCCCTTCCAGACAAGGCCGGCCTTGTCTTCACCCATGCGGGAGGACTGGCCGCCTGTCAGAATGATGCCGGCAAGTGTGTCCGTGGAAGCGCTCATGAAAATGGTCTCGAGGAGAAATCCGGCTGATGGAAACCAAGCCTAGCAGATGCCGTCTCAACCCAGAAAGTGTTTGCGATGGATTTCAGAGCCTTCCATGCTGTCCTTCGTCGGCGGAGGCAAAGCATGATCCTGCAGAATATCGCTCGCGCCATTCGCGAGCAGAATTACTACGCGGTGGCTATGGAATTCATTATCGTCCTGGCCGGTGTCGTTATCGGTTTTCAGGTCAACGGGTGGAATGAGCGGCGCCACGAGGCTGTACGCGCCGCGGAACTCCTTGAGCGAATAGAAGAAGAATTCCGTACGTTTGAAACCGTCCTGACGCGGTCCGAGCGGATTCATGTCGAATACGAACAGGCGACCGAGAATGTCATCCATGCCATCCGGCAGGATGCGGTCGCCACAACAGATCGCCAGCAAATGATGGAATGGCTGGGCCTGTTGCGCCATGTTGGCCGTCCACCCACGCGATCCGCAGTCTATGCCGAGATGATTTCATCCGGTGAATTGTCGCTTCTGCCGGCAGAGCTTCGCACCGAGTTGTCCCGGTTCGATCAGCAGATCGAGCGCAATGAATATCTCTGGCCGGAAGCGGCCAGCCACCTCACCAGCGCGTCGGCGCTCTGGGATGCCGTCGAATACACATCGCTGAACGATCCGCGCCGGGTGACAGGGTTTGACCCGGAACGGGTTCCGCTGGCGGAATCGGAACTCGAAGCGCTGGTCATTTATCAGGGTGCATTGCGGTTCACTATCACCGCGACTCTTGAAAGCGCCCGGGACATCCTCACCATGGTTGAGGATGGCGGAGGCGGGGACTGAGCCATGATCCTTCAGAATATTGCCACAGCCATACGCCAGCAAAACTATTACGCGGTGGTGCTCGAATTCGTGATCGTGATTGCGGGTGTCGTCATCGGCTTCCAGATCAATGCCTGGAATGAAGGACGTCAGGACAGCGCCGAGGAACGGGACATGCTGGTCCGGCTGTACCAGGACATCGAGGCCAGCCTTTCGGGCCAGGTCCGCGATGTCGCGTATCTCGAACAACAAATTGCCGATCAGTCCATTATTCTGGAGGCGCTCTCCAACTGTGAGGTCCGCCCGGATGACGATCTGATCTTCCAGCGTGGCATTTCGACACTGGGCTGGCTGAACCCGCCACGCCTAAACCGGCGGACGATTGACGAGATCATGGCGGCCGGCCGGACCCATATCATCCGCAACCGGGCGATTCTTGACGAGCTGGCGAATATCGTGGCGACCGTCGAATGGCGCGCCTCCGCCTTTGACGACACGATGAACAGCATGCAGAGCAATCGTCAGCGTATCGAGCCCCATCTGCGATTTCATCTCGACCAGGTGATCGAGAACCGGTTTGTGCCGGGCCACAGGGTGCGAGTCGAATACGACATTACGGACCTCTGTCGGAACCCAGGCCTGATCAATTCTGTCTCTTCCGTCAGCTATCTGACCTATGAGCGCATGGAAGCGTACCGGCCTCTCATCGGTATTTACGAAGACGTCCTGCCGGTGATCGCCGCGGAGCTCGAGACGCGCTGGGGCGTCAGTCCGGCTGAAATGCCGGAGTGATCAAGCCGGATCGCAGCCTAATGCGCGGGCTGGGTCACCCGGACCCAGTCGATCTGGATCGCTGCCCCATTTTCCGCAATGTATTCAGCTGTCTCTGCGGGGAGACCATAATATGGCTCTTCGATGCCGTTGGTCTTGGCCGGGTAGACTCCGCCAATCGCGAGATTGAGAATCAGGTATTTCGGTGTATCGAAACGCCACTCGCCATAATGCTCGACCATGGGCCGGGTCACCCGGTAGATCAGACGGTCATCCACAAAAAACTCTATACTGTCGGCCGTCCATTCAACCGCATAAATATGCCAGGACGTCACGTCCTCTCCCTGCGGGAAGAAGTATTTATTCACGATCGGTGTTTCGCCGGAATATCCCGGACCGTGTAGAGCAACACCGACCCAGTCCGGCTCACCGACATATTCCATGATGTCGATCTCTCCGCTGTCGGGCCATCTTCCATTGCCCAGCATCCAGAAGGCCGGCCAGACGCCTTCGAGGTCGGGCATCCGGATCCGGGCCTCGGCCCGGCCGTAGGTAAATTCGAAATTATCGCGGGTATTGACCCGGCCGGAAACGAAATCGGCCATCCGCCCGGTCGGCGTTTCATATCCATCCGCCCGGGCCAGCGCGCGCAATTCCAGCACACCGCCATCCGCTCCATCGACAGTGCCGGCAGGCAGGATCCTGATGGTTTCCGGGCTATCGATATAAGCCTGCAGCTCGTTATTCACCCAGAGATCAGGGCCTCTGACATTCCAGGCGCTCCGGTCCAGCGCATCGCCATTGAATTCGTCGGCGAAGATCACGACGCGCTCCGGGTTTTCATGGCCATCCATGATGCCCCATACCGTTGCACTCAGGCCGGCTGATACCATCGCTCCCAAAACCGTCGTCCAGGCAAAATTCCGCATTGCTCGCCCCATCCTTGATCCCTGTGAAGCCGACTCTGGCACGCGCGAGCAATGTTGGCGAGGCTGATCGCGTTCAGACCCGACCGTCATTTCAGAACCGGCATCAGGCCGATCCGGGAAAATCCATATTGATGAAACCGGAATAGTGGCGGTCTGCCGGACGAAAGCGACGTGGTCTTACTGGAGGTCGTTTGAATTGGCGAAGTGGGTTCTTTCTGATGTCACCAGGCTGGCGAACAGCCCGCTAACAACGCGTTTCTTCTGACAATGCCATTCAACACTACCCTGTATCCTAATTGTCGTCCCGGTGATCACGACGGGTGCGGCGTGATGGCTGAGCTTGTGGAGCTTCGCCGCGAACCTGATCTGCAGTTCCGCGTCGAGCGGGAACGACCTCACTATCCCGATTACCGGACCTTACGACATCATCGGCGCGAGGGGCATTCTCGAAAGCGGAATCGATGCGATACAGCTCGCGCCAGCCAAGATCCCGTCTAACTTGTGCGTCACAATGGCAGCTTGTGGGCTCGACCAGTTCACCGCTGGGATGACGGTTACAAATCATGGCATCCACCCAACGGTGCTCACCATCGCTAACAATCGGAATCTGTTCGCAAACATTCAGGGCCGCCATAGCGTCACAATCCTCATCGCCAAGGCAGGTGCACTCAGCGGGCGAAGTATGCGTCGTGCACTCAAACCCGAAACCGCCGTTCGACGGACCTGTCGGGATAGCCGATTGCTGGAATGCTTCCGTGGCGCCCATGGTTAACAGCCAAAACCCGGCCAGGATAAAGACGGTTTTTGTCGCATGCATGGTCGGCCTCCAGCTCAGCATCGTGTCTGGACAGCATGCCGCAAGGCGAGAAAGCCGGAATTCCCGAAAAAACAAAACCGGAATTGCGTGAATGCACAGGGCAGTCATCGCAAAGCGAAATTCCATGCGATGGTGGCCCGGGTGTTCCCGGCAAACAAACGCTCAACCAGCTTGATTTCGCACTGCCTGTATTCGCGAAACAGGCGCTGTCAGGGCCGGACTGTTGACGGTAATTGACGCTCTATCGCGTCAATGACGTCGATAGCGGCAGAGCGAAGCAGATCGAATTTACGCTGAGCACTGCGAGCGGCAGAATATCGGCCGGCAACAATTCCCCTGAGCTCGGCATCGATGCGGATCTGGACATAAACCTGGCGCGCGGGATCATCGAGACTTTGAGTATCAGCGGCCATCAGAATGTCACCGACATCGCCCCGGACGGACAAGGCGGGCAGCAATAATTCATCCGAATATCGACGTGCCCGCTCCGCAAATGCTGTGTAATCGCGCAATTCCCGTTCCCAGGTAGCCAGAACGTTCTGGATGCTTCGATCCTCGATGATTTCCAATTGACCCCGGCTGATCAGGCCGTCCAGGACAGGCGTGTCCGCCTCGAAGGTCGGCGCGAACAGGAATACTCTCAGCGTGGATCCGGCAGCCATTATGGTTTCATCGCCACTGTCTCTGGCTTCGGTGATCTGCGAGAACAGCTCTTCACCGCTTGATAAAATCGACAGGTAGAAGGTGCGTTCATCAATTCGCGCGAGATTGGTTGAGAATTCGGCGTGGAGCCGGCCGAGCAGCTCCGCCTCTGCCGTTCTCTCCTCCCTCTCCGCATTCCAGCCCTGGATCTGGAAGCCGATCGCAACACCCGCAATGACGATCACGAATTCGATCGCCACAGCAAACCAGTTCTGCTCACGGACGGCTTTTGCCAAATTTGCCAGGATCATCGGCCTCTCCCCAGGGGAGCATGCGCAATGCCGCGGGTTATCGCAAGGTTGCCATCAACCGAAAACCGGGCGGCCTGAATGGGGCCGCTTATTCCCGGCAGCACCTCAGATATCCGCATCACCACCCGCTGCAAATTGGTGGCACTTCGCGGGTCTTTCTGAACAAGAAAAAACCCTGTCGATGAGATCAGAAAAGTGGCGGTGCTGCCAGACGAAAGCGAAGGGGTCTCAGTAGAGAACACTTCATTTTTCGACGTGGATTCTTTCTCATTTAACCGGACTGGCGAAAGGCCCACCAAAGACGTGCTGTTTCTGATAATCCAACTTGGAACAGCAATATTCCGTAATCAAAGCGGATACCGGAAGAGCATCATTAGCCTGCTTTCTTCGTCTGGCTGTCAAAACGCCATTTTCCTGTTACGCTATCAACCGCCTTCATTCACCGGGGTGTAAATGAAGACAGGGGAAAAGACACCGGAAGCCAACAGCACGCCACCTGCGCGGCGTAGTGGCTGGCGGCTTCGCATACTTGCGGGCCTTGCCGTGCTGATTGTGCTCAGCGCGGCCATTGCCGGGCTGCTCCTGTATTTTCCATCAGCAGATGCTCCGCCGGACGATCTATGGGCGGAAGGTAGCTACACAGCGGATCCGGAGTGTGATCCCTCAACACCGGACTGCGAAGTTTTGCTCGCACCCGTTCCAGCGGGTCATGGCTCTGACGGCACCGGCCCGGCCATCTCCCTGGTTGCATATCCGGAGCTGGACGACCCGATCGCCCAATGGGGGCTTTGCATGGACACGGTTTTTACCTGTCTCGGGCCGCCGGATGACGCCAACGCAACCGAGCGGGCCACTCGCCTGCGCGCCTGCGTGGCCCAGGCCGAATGCCCGCAAGCCTGTCTCGATCGATACGCCGGACAGGCCGGTGGAGACCTGGATGCAGCTGTCGATGCGTTTGAACGGATTTTCGTTGCGGAGGATGCATGGTGCACACCGCAACAGGACTAGCGAAGCTGAAATCATACTCGCTCCGCATCGCAAAGATGGCGGCCGTTATCGGTATCGCCGTGTTTGCCAGCGCCCATGACACAAAGGATGCGGCACGGATCGGCGAGTTTTCGGGCCATGTCGCCGATCGCGACAAGTGGCACGCCATCTATTACTGCCATGGCAGCACTCTGGATAATTGCCGGGAAAACGAACATGCGTGGCTGGCGCAGACCGCGCTGGATCGCGCGGCGCCCCGCTCGCCATGGAATTTCTCGGCGGACGATGATCTGTTCGTCCTCGACCTCGCGACAGGCTATTTCCGGCCCGAAATTGCCGAACGACCGGGGTCTTCCTGGGATCCCGATGACGTGATGGGTCTTCCCCAGCGTCGCCTGCCGGGTCCTGCCAATTTCGCAGGCGTTCCCGATTTCAGTTACACAATGTATGACTGGATCAACCGCAATACGCACTGTCCGCCGGCACCGGGCGGAGCAATGCCCGCAGGCGTGCCCGGCGATTGTCACAACTACACTTATTGGCAAGGCGGGGGGTTCAACGCCTCCCATTTCGGTTCCCAGGCAACACGTTCCTATCTTCAACTGCATCAGACGGCGTTATCCCTCGCCGCGCGCGCGAGGCTGCTCCGCAGCCGAATTTCCGGGGACCCCGCCAACCTCGAGGCCTATCGCGACGTTATCCGGGAAGCCGAACATGAGGCGCTGGCCTACGAGGCCTATGCTCAGCATTTTCTGCAGGACCGGTGGGCAATGGGGCACATGTTCGAACGCTGGGGTTCTCCGGAATACAACGCCAACGGCATTGGATGGGATCCGACCCGAGCGCTGTTGGCGGGAGGCTTTACAGGCATCATTCACGGCCATCAATCCGTGACCCACGTTCCTGACGCCCTCTCATCGCCGGAAGTCGGGGCAACGGAGACCATCACCAATCTCACGGCGCGGGCGCTAACCTCGTTGAGGCAGGCCGTCGGACTGGTCGACGAAGACTTCGAAGTGCCGGCGGCATCCATCTACATCCCCGTCTGGCGCCACGCGAATGAAGAAGAAACCCATCCCGGTGTCGGCGATTACCGCGCATGGGACATGATGCGTTTGCGTTATGCTGCGAGGCTCGACGTCGCCGGACATCTGCTGGAATACAATTCGGAAACCGCTTTGCCGGTTCAACGTCAACGCCGCGAATTGCTGGCCTGTTCGACCGCAGGCTATCGCGAAGTGATCGCCGCTTTCGGACAAAACTCTGCCGGCTACGGCATCGATGATGTCGCGCTTAGCCCAGCCGCCGGTGAATCGCTTGGCGATCACTGTTTTGACACCTGGGCAACGAATGAATCCATGGTGGCAGGCATGGGGCCCGAATTCATCGCGGCAGGCGGCATCGCCACCCTGTCGCAGGCGTTGGTGCGGATCGGTGTCTACACGGCGGAGTCATCCGGCCAGGGGTCACGAAATGCGCTGCCGCCGGAACTGCGGGGTCTGGTATACACGCGCAATGACACCTTCTCGCTGACGCGCATCTACGTCCAGGCCCGGCTGGCGGCTTACCGCAATGCCAACGGCATTGACCTCGCCCAGGGAGGGATGGGTGCTTTGTCAGGCGTTCCAACCGGCGACACGTATCCGATCGCCAGCTATCTGGAGCCGGGCGATCTGACAACCCTTCCGGATTCCGATCCACGAGGGCGCGATGCGGAGACAATTTTCGGTTTCTACAATCGCTCTCATGCAGACTATTTCTGTCGGCGCTCCGAGGAACTGCTCGACTCACTTCGCGGCTCATCAGAGGACTCCGATCGCGCCACCTGCAGAATAATGGCTCAAAGGCTTTACGAAGAGGCGCGCGGGGACGGCCCGGACGTGGAGGAGTATTCGTCTGTAATACTCAACGGCTCGCGAGAGCGAACCGAACCGCTTTGCCGCCTGGCATCAGAGGGCTGGGCAGCGCCACACTTCGGCGGCGACCGGATCGACATTCTGCACCCCGGTTATGTCCCGTGGGATTTCGCAGCAGACGAATCTCGCTCTTTCGCGATGGATGACGCCCAGCTCTCTTACCAATCCGTCGCGAACTGGTGCGACCGGACGCCGGTAATCGACGCGCGCGACGAAGAAGACCTCCTGGCCGCGAGTGTCGTGGCCGTCATCGAAAACACGCGGGATACTCTGGAAATACGTGGGCGGCATTTCGGAGACAGCACGGGGCATCTGGCGATCGGCTTGACGCCCGATTCCGCCATCCCGCTCACAGAAATTCTGTCCTGGTCAGACACCCGCATCCGGTTTCGTGTGGAAGCGGAATTCGACCAGCTGGCCTTCCGGGAATCGGCAATAAGCACCGGGGGTTTCAGCGACAGTCATGTATTCATTACGCGCGCCGGCGACGCGGCTGACGACCCCGGACAGCTCAGTGCCGGACGGTTCGTGATCCGGCGGGAAGTCAGGCCACCGCGTCTGACGCGGGTAGAAGTTACCGCGCATGGCGAGGATCAGCCGGTCTACTTCACAACATTGCCCGAACCACCCTCCCGCCTGGACGAAGAAGCCGGCTGGCTGTTCGAGCCCACCGAGGAGAATGCTTCCGGAGACGCGGAGACAGCCTTCCGGCCCGTGCAACCGGGCGCACGGCTGACAATTGAGCTTACCTTTGATGAAGATATCGATCGGGATGCTGAAGGTCAGATCATTAGCCTTGGCGGCGAGCCTCTGGAAGGCCGTTGGACCAGCCGCCGCCGTTGGCGCGGCGAGCGCGTGATCGCGGACGGGGATGCCTTTGATGCCCTTCGTGGCCCGCAAACCCTCGAGGTTTATGTCCAGTCTGAGCGCGGCGCTTGGACCGACGGGGATCCCGAGAGCCCCGGGTCTGAGCCGGACCGTGAAACCGTCCTGTTGTATGACCGTATTCCGGTGGTCCTGGAATCCATCGAGGTTCGCGCCGACGGCCAGAACATCTATGGCGCGGAATGGACCAGCGGACCCGATTATGAAGGGGTACGCAATCTCACGTTGGGAACGCTGGACTATGAGTCACGAATTCTGGACATAACGGAAGCCCGCGCTGTGCCGGCCAGCGGTACCGGCCGGATGCGTCTGGAATTTTCCATGCCACTGGACGACGCTCCGACAATTCGCGTCGGCGGATCAAACGCCACGGTTAGCGGCGAGGGGCGCCGCTGGCGCGCGCAGTTCGACGTGGAGGAAGCAGCATCGCTGCAGGACTCCAACGGCGACATCCAGATTACAGTGGGCCTGACCGGTCAGGCCCTCGATGCCGATCCGGCCACGCCGGCTGCCATTGCCCCGCCAGATCAGTGGTCGAACGGAACGTATTGGGCGGATCTGGACCAGCGCCGCGGTGGGCCTGCAGGCACCGATGGCGGGGAAGACGTTTGGCATCGGCTCGGCGAACCGCCTGCGCTTTCGCTTCTGGTGATTCTCGATGCATCAGGCTCGATGCGCGAGAATGACCGCATGACGAACGCACGGGCCGGCATCAACCAGACATTCGAATCGCTGCCGCCAAACCAGGTCATCGAATTTGCCGCCGTGGCCTTCCAAAATTGCGGGTCCTTCACCACGCGAACATTTACCCGGGACGCGGAAGCGATCCGCAGCTTCCTGACCTCGATTGAACCGGGACAAGGTACGCCTCTCGCGGTCGCGCATGATCAGGCGCGCGCCATTTTCCTGTCTCAGGCTGATCCTCGCGCCGCCGAATGGCGCTATGCGAGCTTTACCGATGGCGCTGAAACCTGTGACGGCAATGTCGCCAGTTCGATCCGAAATCTCGAAGCGGTATTGAGCCGCCACCGGGCACCGGATCGGTCGCCACCCGAGCCAAATGTTGCGCCGGCTCCGGAACGCGCATTCGATTGCAGGGCAACGACCGGACAGGGTTATTCGGTCGAGGTCACCGATGGCGGCCGACATCTCGACCGCATCACGCTGGTGGAACATACCTATCTCGAACGCGCCCTGCCGGACGGACGCTGCATCGCTTCGTTCGAGACCCGCGAATACGGCGTCTACTACGGGCGCACGCGAAGCTCGGGCTTGCGTTGGGGGATCAACAGCCAACCCAGCGACACCCGGACATTGATCGGGCGCAGTTCACGTGGCGAAGCTGACCTCCTGCGGGTGCGGGGTATCGCAGACGCGGCCGGCGCAGGGCTCGTGGATCTGCCCACCGCGCGGCGCGAAATAGAGCGGGCCGTCCAGGCGGCAGAGCCGGAGGAAGGATGATGCGGTTCCTGTTGTCAGTCCTTGCGGCTATGCTCCTGCTTTCCGCCTCCACGGCGGCACAGCAAAGGCTGGTTGCTGGCGAGGTCACAACTCTTCGGCTGGACGACGCAGGCGAAGCGCTGGTCCGGATCGACCTCGATCATGCAGCTGCAGTCGAGCTTCCCGTCTTCGCTGGCCCGGAGACGGTGCAGGCGGTCTTCATCACCCCCAACGGCGACACCGGCATCGCTCCGGCTCAAACGCTGGTCCTGCCCGCCGGCCGTCACCAGCTCGCCGTCTCCGGTGGACCCGCTGGCGAAGGCGAAACCGTGATCCAGGTCCGCCCGCATTTCCTGCCGCCGAATGACGCTTTTGAACCCAATGACACCCCCGAAACGGCGCGAGAGGTCGAGCTGCCCTTTCACCAGGTTGTGCGCCTGTCGCATGGCGACTGGGACTGGTTTCAGGTCGATCCCGGCAGGCGCGGAATTCTGGGTGTTCATCTTCTGGCCAACCGCGGTGGTCACTATGGCCCCCAGATCCGCGTTGTCGATGCGGATGGCGTTGAGCTTTACCTTAGTCCGACGGATCAAGGTGGCTGGAACGGCATGCGCTATGTCCGCGTGGACAGCGGGCCTGTCTTTGTCGGGGTTACCGATTCCTCACCCTGGGCCGATCAACAGCCCGACGGCTTCAAGGCGCTGGAAATCGTGCGGATCGAACCGATGACCAGCAGTTCGGGCCGGCTGATTACGCTGAGTCTCGAAACCGACGACCCGTCCTTTTTTCAGCTGGGTCTGGTCGGCGACGCTCTGGGAATGGACGTGCGGGCCGCCGATGAGGCTGATCGCGTTGCCACCGAGCTTGCACAGGTCGTTCGCGGCGAAGGGTTTCGGTCGGACGGTCGTAACTGGATTATCTGGCTGATCCCGGCATTGGCGCTCGCAAGCGCCATTGCCGGCGGTGTTATCATCCTCCGGAAAAGGCGGCGGGCAAAGTCGGATTGAAGCAAAGCATCACGCGGCCAGACCGGCTCCACTTGATGCCGCCGTCAGAAGAAATTTCATTTGGTTAAATCGGGGTGAGTGGCGGAGAGAGAGGGAAGGGAAGCTCAAGACCAGTATCCTTGTAACATATTGAAATTGTTGCATAGAGATCAGAAGGGTCAAAGGAAATTGGAACAGTCGATTGTAGCAATGTTGGAACAGGTTATCCCCTCAGCCGTTCGAGACGCCTTCTGATTTCCGCCGCTGGCAGAAAAACCGAACCGTCATCCCTCCACAGCTCCAGCGCGACTATCAGATCATCCGATCCGCAAATACCGAGGCGGTGGAGCTCGTCGACAACCCACAGCACGCCGTGCACGTCTACCGCACTAGCTTCGGCAGCAGTCCTAAGTAACCGGTCCCCGGTCAGTAGGACCCGGTCGTCAAACTGCTCCGCGGTAGCGAGGCAGAATGCATCGTTCGCCGAAAGCCGACGATATAGCTGCCTGATCTCAAGAGCGCGGCGAACCCCATCGGCAGGCAGGTCGATAGTTGTGAGGCCCGCATCGTCAAGCAACGCCCATTCGAGCTCCGTAAAATCGAGTAGCTCACTTTCACGAACTGTCAGCGGTATCACCAGGTCAAAGGGGAGCCGTACGAAAGCCGCAAGGAGCCGCCCCTTCTTAAGGTCAATAAGGCAGGAAGCATCGTTGACGATGATGCAAGTCACTGATCTGCCGGCCCCCGAATTTCTCGCTCAACATGATCTACTGAGCACTTCAGAAATTGGGCGGCTCTGGACGGCGAAATGAGTTTCTCACCCAGGGCCCGCCATACGAGGTCCTGAAACCGCCCAGGGCGCTCAAACGCACCAAACCCTTGCCCTTCTTCAATTGGCTCGGGCTCATCGGTCCGCCATCTTCGAGCATAGGTCCGGAAGGCATGCTCTACGACGCCCTGCGGCAACAATCCGGTATCGCGGAGACGGATTAGCATCGCCGCTGCGGATATCCCGTAGGAGCGCTTCAGCCCGATTATCTCGTGATAGGTGATGCCGTGACGGCGATCACCGACCTCCTGTCGGAGATGATCGGCAGGAACAAGAAAGGCCGCCGCAAAACGATGCATGGCCTTTTCGTAGTCGATGGTGCCCGCTCGACAACCAAGGACAACGCGGTGACCGAGTTCATGCGCCAAATTAAAGCGCACACGCTCCACAGTGGTATGTAACGACACGACAATGGCCTCCGCTGGCGGATGCTCCTCTCCCCGCATTATCCTGCAGGTTAGACCATCAAACCGCGGCGGCAGGTCTTCGCGCACTACCTTTATTCCGCGCTCCTCCAGCAGTTCGGTAACGCTCGGAATTGGATTGTTGCCTAGCCTCCACGCTTTTCGAAGATCAGCGGCGGCACCTTCGGCCTCATCAAAGGAACCGATTTCATCAAATCGAACCCCTCCAAACGGATCGTTGTTCGGCTGCAGATCGAGCACGTCCTCAATGGTGAGATAATCCTCTAGAGCCTCTACGAGTAACGCTTCCGCTCTCGCCCGGTCTTTCGCCGAGGTCCCAGAATGTTTCCTGAATTCCACGGCCTCTAGCGCGTGCACTTGGCTCCCCATCAGGAAGTCCAACGAGACGCCCAAACTCTTGCCCAAGCCGATCAACACCGAAGACGAGGGCATCATCTCGCCGCGCTCATACTTGCTGATCGCCTGGGCGCTGATCTTCGGCGACACGATTGCCGCCAGATCACGCATCGACAGCCCGGCCTTTTTTCGGGCCAACCTCAGTCTATCTCCGAGCATCGCTTCCCCTTCCGCGCTGGTTTACAAACGCTATTTTTATGATATTTTGTCTACCATGTGTTGACATAAAGTCAATGCAAAAGAGCAATGGATTGCGTCATGCCCAAGAAAAATCAGCATGTTGTTCCGCATGAAGGCGGTTGGGCCGTCAAAGGAGCCGGAAACAACAAAGTAACTTCTGTCCACTCCACTCAGGCGGCCGCGATCAAGTCGGCAACCGGGATTGCCAAGAACCAAGGAAGCGAAATGCTGATCCACGGGCGTAATGGGCAAATCCGGGAACGCAACACCTACGGTAAGGACCCGTATCCGCCGAAGGGCTAACCTCACCACTGCGTGCTGCCTACGTAGAAGCCGGACTATTCGCGCCATTCAACTGGTGCTGTCAGACGAAAGCGAAGCGGTCTCAGTTTTCTAGCACAAGCGGACTTCAGGCTGCCAGATCCCGCCATTCATCCAGCGCGATTTGCCGGTTCTCCTTGAACCGGTCGCGGTGGTTGAGGTGTCGTTCGAGATTGAAGTGGTTGTGGACCGAACAATGGACGGCGGCGAACTTCTGGAGACTTCGCATTCGTCGAAACCGAAGCATGGCTCGTTCCCGTCTTCGTAACGGCAAGTGGCTGTTCTCGGCCCGATTGTTGAGCCACCTCCCGACGTCCTGTCTGTCCTCATTGCCGATGACCTTCATCGCAGCTTTGTAAGACCGCAGCCGGTCCGTCACGATCGCCTTTGGCTGACCATATCGCTTCATCGCCTTGCGCAGAAAATTCAATGCTGCATGGCGATCACGGCGCTTTGTCACATAGGCTTCCAGGACCTCACCCTCGTGATCAACTGCCCGCCAGAGATAGTGTGTGATCCCATTAATTTTCACGAAAACTTCGTCCAGATGCCATTGCCACTGGGGCCAGGCGCGTAGCCGGTCGGCGCGCCTTTTCCGGATCTCCGCAGCGAACATCGGGCCGAACCGGTTCCACCAGAAGCGCACCGTCTCATGATTCAAGTCGACTCCACGCTTGTGGAGCAGATCCTCGACATTCCGCAGCGACAGCGGAAAGCGCACATACATCATCACCGCCAGTCGGATGACTTCCGGCGATGTCTTGAAATAGCGAAAGGGGTTCTTGTTCATGCCGGTATTTCACCGGCAAACCGATAACGGGGCGTTTAATCTGACAGGACCCCACAAGAGACTAACCCGCGGAACTTCGCGGGTATTTCCGATCAGGGAATATCTCTGTTGATGAGACGGGGGTGAGTGGCGGTGGAAGGGAAACTTAGTTCGAACTCGCATGACGGCAGGCATTGCTGCATTCGTGAGCTTCGGCTCCAAGCCAGACTGATAGACGGTCGGGGAATTGCCGCGAGACCTGGCGGCGATTGCGCACTGTGATGCCGAGATTGCGGATCAGGCCATTGCCAATGCCATAGATCCAGCCATGGATGGCCAGATCCTGCCCGGCAGACCAGGCATCATGGACGATCGGGTTACACGCTACTGATCGCACCTGCGCGGCGACATTCGCCTCGCATAACGCATCCAGGCGCTTCGCCGGATCATTGATCCGCAACAAATGCGGTGCCATCTCGTCGGACACGTCCCGGATCGGCTGCAGCCAGTGATCGATCAGTCCATGACGATCCCCGGACATGGCCGCCGCCACGCCGCCGCAGCCATAATGCCCGCAGACAATGATATGCTTCACCTTCAGATATTCGACCGCGAACTGAAGGACCGAAAGGAAGTTCGCATCCTGCGCAGGTGCCAGATTGGCCACATTGCGGTGGACGAACAATTCGCCCGGATCGAGCCCCACAATGTCATTGGCAGGGACCCGGCTATCCGAGCATCCGACCCACAGATAATCCGGGTGTTGCTGGCGCGAGAGCCGCTGGAAAAAGTCCGGATCATTCCGGGTCTTGGTTTCAGCCCACTCCAGATTGTTTTCCAGAAGATCCTCGATCATGGCGTTCCCGGCTGGCCAGCCTCCTCTTCTCAGCGCGTGAAGGTCAACGCAATCCAGAACTTGTTGCGGTCCGCCGGACCTCCGGCAGGACCGTCATAGAATGCGCCCTTCAATTGCAGGACGACATCATCGTTGAGCCGGCTGGTCGCCACGACATCGAATTCCGAACCCAGCGATCCGCCACCATTCTCAGCTTCGAAATCATGGTAGAAGGCGCCAAGCGACAAACTTCGGCCGAAGGGCGGTTCGCTGACATTCCAGCCTCCGCGGACATAGATGTCGCGCAACCCGCTGGCCGGTGTGACCAGGAAGACATCCGCCCAGCCTTGGAAAGCGTGAAGCGTGGCCAGCGGTGTTGTAAAACCGCGGCTGCCATCGCCTTCAAGATTCTCGATTCCCAGACCTGCCGACCAGCCATTATGGGCAATATTGGCATTGGCGCGGAACAGGCCGAGATCAACGCTCAGCGGATTGTTTCCGTAATCGGTCTGGTGGGCATATTCCAGCGCATAGGTGAAGGTGGGCGATCCCTCCTGCGCGATCTGTCCCTGCCAGCGCACGCCATAGATGGCGGTCGACAATACCATCGCATCCTGATTGTCGATCAGATAGGCAAAGCCGGACAATTGCCCCGCCGGTGCGGTGTAATCGGCGGTCAGGACATGCCCATCGAGATCCCAGTCACCGGCGGGATGATCATCACCGAAGATCCGGTGAACCCGGTCCAGATAAAGATAATTGACAGTCAGATTCTCGACCTGTTGCAGCGTCGCCCGGAAAGCATCGAACGTCTGCTCATTCTGGCGGAAACCGACATTCCCCAGATAGCGCGCATCGCCCAGGATCACGCGCTGCCGGCCCAGCGTCAGCGTGGTGCCTTCAAAACCCGAATAGGCGATCTGGACCCGGTTCAGCTCGGTCGCTTCAGGGTCCGCGACCACCGGATACGCCGCATTCCCGTTCGTGGTCGAATTGAAATCACCCAGAAGGTGCGAGACATTCTCGCCTTCGATCAGAAAGCGGAAATCATGATCCGGCCCGCTATCAATCCCGAACCGTGTGCGCAGAGTCAGGGCCTGGGCCGTTTCGGCCAACCCGTCCTGATCCACCATTTCGGACCGCAAACGCGCATCCAGAATGAATTCCGGGTCGGCCTGTGCCGGCGCGGTCCAGATCGCGGTCAGCGCCAGCACGGCACATCCAGTCCAGTGGGCAGTCATGTTTCTCATCCTCGTCTCCTCGCACAGGACCGCTATTGAACCAGCGGCGATGACGCGCCTTTCAGATCCACACCGGTGATGCTGGCCTCGCCGATCACCAGCGAAATGAATTGCGATACGGCGCGCCGCCAGCTGGCATCACGCAGAAATTCCTCGACCAGCGGCCGTGCCGTTTCGAAGTCCGGCACTGCGCCTTCGGCCACATGATCCAGGCGGATGATGTGAAACCCGTAGGGCGTCTCCACCGGTACAGAACTGATCTCGCCGGGAAGCATCGCGCGGATCGCGGCCTCGAATAACGGCGTGGTCTGCCCGTCCGAAATCTGCCCCAGCCGCCCGTCCTCGCTGGCCGAGGGGCAATCGGACTGGTCCCTGGCCATGCGTCCGAACTGATCCGGCTTGTCTTTCAACGCCGCGATCAGAGCCTCTGCTTCCTTGCGGGCGCGCATATAGGCCAGGGCATCCCGCTTGTCGGCCTGCAGCAAGATGTGAGACGCCTCGAACAGGTCCGGAGACCGGAACCGTTTGCGATTCTGCTCGAAGTAGCGGCGGCTGGACTCTTCATCTGGCTCTGGCACGGAAACTTCAGCCTCCAGCAATTGCCGGATCAATGCATCGTCTTCCGGCTCGCTACGCCCTGTTCCGTCCTTGACCGGCTGCGGTGTCAGACCGATGGCCCGGGCCTTTTGCAAAAGCGCCTCGCGGATCACCAGCGCTTCTGCTGCTTGCGCCCAGGCTTTCTCCGGCCGGTCGGCCGTGTGGTTCTGGGCTTCGGACGCGATGGCCTCGGCCGGAATGGTCTCGCCATTCACGGTGACGGGAACCGGCTTTTCAGGCGTGTTCGAAATCAGGGAGGCGGTGCTCATTTCGCGCTCCCCTTCGGCACGCGGCGACGCACGATCTGATATCCGCTGCGGAACACATAGCGGACCGGGGCCGAGAACATGTGCACCAGCCTTGTGAACGGGAAGACGAGGAAGATCGTCAGCCCCAGGAAGATGTGCAGTTTGAAGACCCAGTGAGCGTGCGCGATGTGTTGTGCCGCATCGGCCCGGAAGGTGAAGATGCCCTGCGCCCAGCTCATGAAAGTCACCATTTCATGGCCATCGAGATGGTTCATGGAAACGGCGATCGTGCCGAGGCCCAGCACCAGCTGAGCATAGAGCAGCAGCAATATGGCCATGTCGGCGAAGCTGGTGGTTGAACGGATACGGGCATCGAACAGGCGGCGATGCAAAAGCAGGCTGGCACCGATCAGCGCCAGAACGCCGGCAACACCGCCAGCGATAATGGCCAGCAATTGCTTGGCACCATGGCTGATGCCCAGCGCGTCAAACACGGCGATCGGCGTCAGCAAACCGACAAGGTGGCCAAAGAAAATCACCAGCACACCGAGATGGAAGAGAACCGATCCCAGCACCAGCTGACGCCGGCGCAAGAGCTGGCTCGAGCCCGCCCGCCAGGTATAGGGCTCGCGGTCGTAGCGGATGATCGATCCGATCGCGAGAACCGACAGGCAGATATAGGGATAGATCCCGAACAGTGCGGTATGGAGGAAGTCGATCATCCTGGTTCTCCATTGCCAGAGTGTTGGGGTGGGGGCGGCGCCATGTCCGCCAGCATGTCTTTGGCGACCGGGCATCCGGCATTGGGGTCGGGGCCGAAAACGACCTGTTCTTCTTCCCAGGCCTTGTCGAGCGCTTCGAGGCTCTGGTCCTCGGAAGCCGGCGTCTCTACGGAGGCATCCAGCGCGGCATTGCGGTCAGCGAGGCTGCCAAGCGCCCGGAAGACGCTGGCATAGATGCTGTCTCTTTTGCTCAGCCGGTCGGCCAGGGCATCGGTCACATGAACCGCTTCGCCCAGAAGGGCGCGGGCTTCGTCCAGCGCCTGTGTCGAAAGGAACTCCAGAAAGAGCGGCAGGAAATCCGGCAATTCATTGGCGGCCGGTTCCAGACCGTGGGCTTCGTAGAGCGCCTTGAGATCAACCATGGCCTGGCCGCGATCCCGGCTTTCGCCGTGAACATGCTCGAACAGGTGCAACGACAGTGATCGCGACCGGTCGAACAATTGCACATAGCGCTCCTGCAGATCATAGAGATCACGCTCGGCCAGCTGGTCTGCCAGTTTTTCCAACACCCGGATCTGGCGATCCGGTATCAGCGCCTCTTCTGCCAGCGCCGGACCGAATTCCGGGGCAGCTGCGGCGATCTCCTGTGTCGGATAATTGAGCAGGGCCGCCAGAACCTTGAATGTCCGTGTCATCAGCTTCTCTCCATCGGGGTGACCTGGGCACGCCGGCGGGGCCCGCCGAACAGCGAGGTCTTGCTGGAACCGTCCGAACAGCCATTGCCGAAACTGAACCCGCATTCGCCGCGGATATCGAAGGCCTCTTCGGCCTCTTCACGGTGGGAGGTCGGGATCACGAAACGGTCTTCATAGTTCGCGATCGCCATGATCTGGTACATGTCCTCGATCAGGGCCTGATCGAGCCCGACAGCCTCGGCAATCGAAGGGTCGACCACCCCGTCCACTGTCTTGGCGCGCATATAGGCCCGCATCGCCAGCATCCGCTCCAGCGCCAGCGCCACCGGCGCTTCATCACCCGCTGTCAGCAGATTGGCGAGATAGCGCAACGGGATACGCAGCGAGCGTACATCGGGCATGCCATTGTCGGTTTCGATGGCACCGGTCTCGGCCGCATTCTTGATCGGCGAGAGCGGCGGCACATACCAGACCATGGGCAGGGTCCGGTATTCCGGGTGCAGCGGGAATGCCACTTTCCAGTCAATCGCCATCTTGTAGACCGGCGATTGCTTGGCCGCCTCGATCCAAGCCTCGGGCACGCCATCCTTGCGCGCCTGTTCCTGAACTTCGGGGTCGTTCGGATCCAGGAAGATGTCGAGCTGGGCCTGATACAGATCCTGCTCGTTCTCGGCAGAGGCCGCTTCCTCGATCCGGTCGGCATCATAGAGCATAACGCCGAGATAGCGGATGCGGCCGACACAGGTTTCCGAGCAAACGGTCGGCTGACCGACTTCGATGCGCGGATAGCAGAAGGTGCATTTCTCGGATTTGCCGCTGGCCCAGTTGAAATAGATTTTCTTGTACGGGCAGCCGGACACACACATCCGCCAGCCGCGGCATTTCTCCTGGTCGATCAGGACAATCCCATCCTCATCCCGCTTGTAGATCGCGCCGGACGGACAGGCTGCTGCACAGGTCGGGTTTAGGCAGTGCTCGCAAAGACGCGGCAGATACATCATGAACGTGTTTTCGAACTGGCCGTAAATCTCCTTCTGGACACCCTCGAAATTGTAGTCTTCCGAGCGCTTGGAGAATTCACCGCCCAGGATCTCTTCCCAGTTCGGACCCCATTCGATCTTTTCCATCCGTTCGCCGGAAATCAGCGATCGCGGACGTGCCGTGGGGAAGGCCTTTGATTCCGGCGCGCTTTGCAAATGCCCGTAATCGAAGGTGAAGGGCTCGTAGTAATCATCAATCTGCGGCAGGTCCGGATTGGCGAAAATCTTCGCCAGAATCCGCCATTTCGACCCCATTTTCGGGTGAAGGCTGCCATTCTTCGAGCGCGTCCAGCCGCCATTCCAGCGGCCCTGGTTTTCCCAGTCCTTCGGATAGCCGACGCCGGGCTTTGTCTCGACATTGTTGAACCAAGCGTATTCAACGCCTTCACGGCTGGTCCACACATTCTTGCACGTCACCGAGCAGGTGTGGCAGCCAATGCATTTGTCGAGGTTCAGGACTTTTCCGATTTGTGCGCGGATCTTCATTCTGCCGCCTCCATTGCATCGGCAGCCGGCCCTTCAAGCCAGTCGACCTTGTCCATCTTGCGGACGATCACGAACTCATCGCGGTTCGAACCGACCGTGCCGTAATAGTTGAAGCCATAGGATTGCTGGGCGTAGCCGCCGATCATGTGCGTCGGCTTCAGCGTCGCCCGGGTCACCGAATTGTGGATGCCGCCGCGTTGTCCGGTCAGTTCCGAACCCGGCACATTCACGATCTTTTCCTGGGCGTGATACATGAATAGCGTGCCCGGCTTGATCCGCTGGGACACCACGGCCCGCGCCACCAGGGCACCGTTCGTATTGTAAGCCTCGACCCAGTCATTATCGACAATGCCGGCAGCTTTCGCGTCATCCTCGGACAACCACACAATCGGGCCGCCCCGCGACAGAGTCAGCATCAGCAGGTTGTCGGTATAGGTGGAGTGGATGCCCCATTTCTGGTGCGGCGTGATGAAGTTCAGCACGACCTGCTGATTGCCATTCGGCTTGGAGTTGATGACCGGAGCCACCGTCGCCGTATCAATCGGCGGCCGGTAGACACACAGCCCCTCCCCGAAGGCCAGCATCCATTTGTGATCCTGATAGAGCTGTTGTCGCCCGGTCAGGGTTCGCCAGGGAATACGCTCATGCACATTCGTATAGCCGGCATTGTAACAGACCTTCTCGCTCTCCAGCCCTGACCAGGTCGGCGACGAAATGATCTTGCGTGGCTGGGCTACAACGTCGCGGAAACGGATCTTCTCGTCTTCCTTGGGCAAGGCCAGATGGGTGTGATCGCGGCCGGTATTCTTCGACAGCGCATCCCACGCCTTGACCGCCACTTCGCCATTCGTCTCCGGCGCCAGCATCAGGATCGTCTCGGCGGCATCGATGGCGGTTTCGATCTTCGGACGGCCTTTCGAGACCCCCTCTTCCAGCACCACACCATTCAGTGCGGCCAAATTCTGAACCTCATGGTCGGTATTCCAGCTGATGCCCTTACCGCCATTGCCCAGCGTATTCATCAGCGGGCCGAGCGAGGTGAATTTGCGATAGAGGTCGGCATAATTCCGCTTCACCACGGCAATATTCGGCATGGTCTTGCCGGGCAACGCTTCGGTCTCGCCCTTGCGCCAGTCCTTCACATCAAAGGGCTGGGCAATCTCGCCCGGCGTGTCATGCAGGATCGGCG
Organism: Hyphobacterium lacteum; assembly: GCF_036330345.1. Lineage (NCBI taxonomy): Bacteria > Pseudomonadati > Pseudomonadota > Alphaproteobacteria > Maricaulales > Maricaulaceae > Hyphobacterium > Hyphobacterium lacteum. The sequence continues at coordinate 26,237 of NZ_JAZDRP010000003.1, read as the reverse complement.
TCAGGACAATATCGGTTTCCTCGCCCAATTCCTCGGGCGCGATATCCGACAGCTTCCTCGCCAGCCCCTTGAAGATGTCCCAATCGCTGCGCGCTTCCCAGGCCGGGTCCACAGCCGCCGTCAGCGGGTGGATGAAAGGGTGCATGTCCGATGTGTTGAGGTCGTTCTTCTCGTACCAGGTGGCGGTCGGCAGAACGATGTCGGAATAGACACACGTTGTCGACATGCGGAAATCGATGGTCACCAGAAGGTCCAGCTTTCCCTCCGGCGCCTCATCATGCCAGTCGACCTCGGACGGACGATGGTCAGCATCAGCTTCCTCGCTCATCACGCCGTTTGCCGCGCCGACCAGGTGCTTCAGGAAATATTCGTGCCCCTTGCCCGATGAGCCCAGCAGGTTGGAGCGCCAGACGAACAGATTGCGCGGCCAGTTGGACGGATTGTCCGGATCCTCGCAGGACATGCGCAGATCGCCATTGGTCAGGCTTTCCACGACAAAATCCTTGGGGTCCTTGCCCGCCGCTTCTGCCGCCTTCGCAATCTCGAACGGATTGGTTTGCAGCTGGGGCGCGGAAGGCAGCCAGCCCATGCGCTCGGCGCGGACATTCCAGTCGATCATCGCCCCCGACCAGTCACCTTCCGGCGCTGTGGGCGAAACAATCTCGGCCACATCCAGCGTTTCATAGCGCCACTGGTCTGTGTGCGCATACCAGCAGGAGGTCGAGTTCTGGTGACGCGGCGGCCGGTTCCAGTCGAGCGCAAAGGCCAGAGGCTGCCAACCGGTTTGCGGGCGCAGTTTTTCCTGGCCGACATAGTGCGCCCAGCCACCACCGGACTGGCCGATACACCCGCACATCACCAGGAGATTGATGATGCCGCGATAATTCATGTCCATGTGGTACCAGTGGTTCAGACCGGCCCCGAGAATGACCATGGACTTGCCCTCGGTCTTCTCGGCATTGGTGGCGAAGGCTCGCGCCGTGGAGATAATTTTCTGACGGTCAACACCCGTGATCTGCTCGGCCCAGGCCGGCGTGTAGGGCTCGACCTCGTCATAGCTCTGGGCCAGATGCTTACCGCCCAGACCCCGGTCGAGGCCGTAATTGGCGCACAGAAGGTCGAACACGGTCACAACCAGCGCTTCGCCATCAGCCAGCTTCACGCGGCGGGCGGGTAGTTTGCGGCTCAGCAGATCCGGATGATCTGTGCCGGCAAAATGGTCGTGATGCTTGTTGCCGAAATACGGGAAGGCGACATCCACCGCCTCGTCATGGCGATCGTCCAGGATGAAGGAGAGCTCCAGCTCGACCTCATCTCCCTTGCCGTCCTTCTGCTCGAGATTCCACTTGCCGCTTTCGCCCCAGCGGAATCCGACCGAGCCTTGCGGCGCCACATAGCGGCCGCTCTTGCGGTCATAGGCGATTGTCTTCCATTCCGGATTATTGTCTTCGCCCAGCGCATCATCGAAATCCGACGCGCGCAGCAGCCGGCCCGGTACCAGACGCCCGTCCTTTTCTTCCAGACGGACAAGGTTGGGCATGTCGGTATTTTCACGCGCATAACGCTCGAAATACGGGGCCTGCCGGTCAAGATGGTATTCGCGCAGGATCACATGACCCATTGCCATGGCCAGCGCGGTATCCGTGCCCTGTTTCGGGTTGAGCCAGATATCGCCGAATTTGGCGGCTTCCGAATAATCCGGGCAGATCACCGCGCTCTTGGTGCCGCGATAGCGCGCCTCGGTATAGAAATGCGCGTCCGGCGTGCGGGTTTGCGGGACATTCGAGCCCCAGATCAGCAGGAAGCCGGCATTATACCAGTCCGCCGATTCCGGAACATCGGTCTGCTCGCCCCAAGTCTGCGGGCTGGCCGGCGGCAGATCGCAATACCAGTCATAGAAGGACATGCAGACCCCGCCCAGCAGCGACAGATAGCGCGAGCCGGCAGCGTAGGAGACCATCGACATCGCCGGGATGGGCGAGAAGCCGAATACCCGGTCCGGCCCGAATTCCTTTGCCGTATAAGCGTTGGCCGCGGCGATGATCTCGTTCACCTCGTCCCAGGCGGCCCGTACAAATCCGCCTGATCCGCGCTTGGAAACATAGGACGCCCGGACCTTCGGGTCAGACTGGATCGACCGCCAGGCGGCCATCGGTGCCATCGTCTCGCGTGCCTTGCGCCAAGCCTTCAATAGGCGCGAACGGATCAGCGGGTATTTCAGGCGATTGCCCGAATACATGTACCAGGAATAGCTGGCGCCCCGGGAACAGCCGCGCGGCTCGTGATTGGGCAGGTCGGGCCGGGTCCGCGGATAATCTGTCTGCTGCGTTTCCCAGGTCACCAGACCGCCCTTGACGTAGATTTTCCAGCTGCACGAACCGGTGCAATTCACGCCATGGGTGGAGCGCACGACTTTGTCGTGCTGCCAGCGTTTGCGATAGGAATCCTCCCACTTCCGGTCCTCGGTCGTCGTGATGCCGTGGCCGTCGGAGAACGTCTCGGTCTTGCGCGTGAAGAAGGTCAGTCGATCAAGAAGATGGCTCATGGTTTCAGTCCTTTACGGGTTCTTCATGTAGGCGCCGGGGCGCAGGTAGAACCACCAGTTGATGGCGATGCAGACGGCGTAGAAGACGGCAAATCCGATCAGGGCGAATTCCGGCGTGGTGGCGCGGATCTGTTCGCCGAAGACCTGCGGGATGATGAAGGCGCCATAGGCGGCCACCGCTGACGTCCAGCCAAGAACGGGACCGGCCTGTTCGCGGTCGAAGACCATGGCGATGGTGCGGAAGGTGGAACCGTTGCCGATACCAGTGGCAGCAAACAGGATCAGGAAGAGGACCAGGAAGGGCGTGAAGTACGCTTCCGGGGTCGCCGACCCGTAGGCCTGCTTCATGAACCAGGCCACGCCCAGAGCGCAGATCACCATGACCACGGAGATCACCTGGGTGACCAGCGCACCGCCGAACCGGTCGGCCAGCTTGCCGCCGATCGGGCGGATCAGCGCACCGATGAACGGCCCGGTCCAGGCAAACATCAGCGCGCTCGGCCCGTTCGCATTGATCGTGTCGTGCGTCATCACGCCGTCGATCTCAATGTGCTGGAAGCCGAAGATCACCTTGATGGCGAGACCGAAGGCGGCGGCGTAACCGATGAAGGAGCCAAACGTCATCGTGTAGATGACCGTCATCGCCCAGGTGTGCTTGTTGCGGAAGATCTTGTACTGGCGATCCAGGCTTTTGCGGATCGCGCCCGGGATCGCCTTCAGCGCAAACACGGTGGCGGCGATCACCGCCGGCAGGACTAGCCATTTCGAGATGCCCCAGCCGGACCCGTTGGCGTCGGCGGGCAGCATCAGCCACAGCCCGGCGGCGGCCGTGATAAGGCCGATCGCCAGCATGCCGGCGATCTTGCCAAATGCCGCGGGCGGTGACCCGATGTCCGGCGAGACATGCTCGTCACGGATATTGTTCATGCCGAACCAGGTCGCCACGACCACCGGGATCAGGATCGCCACCCAGATGAAGCCGGCATTGTGCAGGAAGGTCTCGGTGCCCGCCGGGATCCGGCCGATCAGCGTGCCGGACGTGTTCTGCAACACCATGGAGGTGCCACCGAAAATACCGACCGTCATCACCAGCGGGATCAGGATCTGCATCGTGGTGACGCCGAAATTCCCGAGCCCGGCATTCATGCCCAGCGAATAGCCCTGCACCTTCTTGGGAAAGAAGAAGCTGATGTTCGACATGGAGCTGGCGAAATTGCCGCCACCGAAGCCGGACAGCAGCGCCATCAGCTGGAATTGCCAGAGCGGTGTGTCCGGATTCTGCAGGATGATGGCCGTACCGGCGGACGGCAGCAGCAACAGCGCCGTGGTGAAGAAGATCGTATTGCGACCGCCCGCCAGCCGGATGAAGAAGGTCGAGGGGATGCGCAGTGTCGCCCCGGACAGGCCGGCAATCGCGGTCAGCGTGAACAGTTCGGCCTGGCTGAACCCGAAGTTCAGATTGATCATCTGGACCGTGATGATCCCCCAGTAGAGCCACACGGCGAAGCCGCACAGAAGCGCCGGGATCGAGATCCAGAGATTGCGGTTGGCAATGCTCTTGCCCGTTGAATCCCACTGCTCGGGATCTTCCGGGTTCCAGTTATAGAGGTCCTTGGCCATGTCGGTGTCCTTGTTGTGGTGTGGCCGTGGCGGCAGGCTGTGTGGCGCCCGTCACCACGGCACGGCCTCAGCGTGCCTGCGGAGCGGGGAGTGGCTCGTCCGGCACGTCGCTGAGGTGTTTCTCGTCGGCCAGGGCCGGGAATTTGCGGCGTTCCATGCGGCGGATGGCAACGTGCATCCAGATCGTGGAAACCAGGACGATCACGAACATCAGCATGAAGCAGCTGGTCCATACGCCGGTCAGGTCATTCATGATGCCGAAGCTGATCGGCAGCACGAACCCGCCAAGCCCGCCGATCATGCCGACCAGGCCCCCAACGGCGCCCACATGGTGCGGGTAATAGACCGGGATGTGCTTGTAGACGGCCGCCTTGCCGAGCGACATCACGAAGCCGAGCCCGATGGTCAGCACCGTGAACACCACGACATTGATGCCGAAGCTGAACTCGATCGGTCCGTCGATCCCGCTGACAATGTAGCGCGTGGACGGATAGCTCAGCACGAACAGGCAGATCAGCGAGATGATGAAGGTGAGGTACATCACGAAGCGTGCGCCCCACTTGTCCGACATCCAGCCGCCCAGCGCGCGGAAGATGGAAGCCGGCAGCGAGTACGCCGCAGCCAGCATGCCGGCGGTCTGCAGGTCGAGATCGTAGGCGCCGACATAATAGCGCGGCAGCCAGGAGGCGAGCGCGACGAAGGCTCCGAACACGAAGAAATAATAGGTCGCGAAGCGCCAGACCTGCGGGTTTTTCAGGGGCTCCAACTGCATCAGCGCGGAAGGGCGCTTCTGGCCGGTCCTGCGTTGCTCGACCAGCACCGGATCATCCTTGGTGAAAACCCAGAAGATCACCGCCATAACCAGCAGCACGCCGGCATAGATCTGCGCTGTCGTTTGCCAGCCGAAGGCAACCACCAGGAAGGGCGCGCCGAAATTGGTCACCGCGGCGCCCATATTGCCGACGCCGAAAATACCGAGCGCCGTACCCTGGGCCTTCGCCTCGTACCAGCGGGACACGTAGGCAATGCCGATGATGAAGGAGCCCCCGGCCAGCCCGACGCCCAGCGCCGCCAGCAGGAAGAGCGGATAGCTATCTGCCATCGACAACAGGAAGGCTGCCACCGCAGTGGTCACCATCTGGATCGGGAACATGATCCGGCCGCCATACTGTTCGGTCAGTATGCCGAGGAAGATCCGGCTGATGGATCCGGTCAGCACCGGGGTCGCGACCAGCAATCCGAATTGCGTCTCGGACAGGCCGAGCTCCTGCTTGATGCGAACGCCGATGATCGAGAAGATCGTCCACACCGCGAAGCAGACCGTGAACGCCAGAAGGCTCATCCCGAGCGCCTGCCGCTGCTGTCCGCGGGTCACGCCGTCAAGTGTGTGCATTGCTGTCCCCCATCAATGTCTGGCCGGCCGCTTGAACCGGGCTGGCCTGACTCTCATAGGGGATTAGATGGCGTATGGGGATGACTATACTTGTCGCGCGTCAATACAGCGCGCCTGCAAAACTTGGAGCGAACGCTTTCAATTTACGTCTGTACATGAAGCAAGCAAGAAACGGAATTTCGTCATACCTGCTCTTGATCCATATCAAGCCTGATTGTATCGGATGAAGGGGAAGGTGACCGGAGCGCTCAATGAGGCAGACAGATCGCGAGATCGTGCGGGATCTCAAACTGTTCAAGGATGTCGACGCGGACGTGTTCGACGATCTGATGACGGCGTCTTATGCGCAACGTATGCCCCCGCATGTCGAGCTCATCCGCGAGGGCGAGTCGGCGGACTTCCTTCACATCGTGCTGGATGGTTGCGTCGAACTGTTTTCCAGCGGCCATGGCCGGGAAACATCCATGGCCATCGTCACGCCGGTCTCGACCTTTATTCTCGCCGCAACCGTCAATGATGCCCCTTTCCTGATGTCGGCTCGGACCATCGAATCGTCGAAGCTCCTGCTCATCCCTTCGCAGAATGTGCGGGATGCCTTCGCCCGCGACCCGCACTTCGCCCGCGCCATCGTGACCGAGCTGGCGCAATGCTACCGGTCCGTCGTGAAGTCGATGAAGAACCTCAAGTTGCGGACATCGATCGAGCGCGTCGGCAATTACATCATCCGCCTGCACGACAAAGCCGGGGGCGCCGAAATCATTGAGCTGCCCTATGGCAAGAAGAATCTTGCGTCGATCCTGGGCATGACGCCCGAGAACCTGTCGCGGGCTTTCGGGGCGCTGCAATCCCACGGCATCCTGATGGATGGCGCGCGCATAGAGATCACCGACCGCGCAGCGCTCGAGGCCATCAGCAAGCCCAACCGCCTGATCGATGACCCGCGCAGCTAGCACCCGGCCTGTCGCCGGAATCATCCTCGCCGGTGGCCAGTCCCGGCGCATGGGAACCGACAAGGCAGAGCTGGAATTCCGGGGCCGCCGTCTGCTGGACCTCGCCGGCGATCTGCTGAGTGAGGCCGGATGCGATAGTGTCCATGTCAGCGGCCGGCCCGGCCTCGACAATGCCATTCCCGACACGACCAGCGGCCAGGGCCCGGCCCACGCCATGCTGGATTGCCTGGAAGCGCTGGGCGATCGCATTGCCGGCATTCTCTTTCTGCCGGTCGACATGCCATTGCTGAAACTTGCAGATCTGGCGCCGCTGCTCGACGGCGATCCGGAAACGGCGCGCGCCTGGGCCGATCACCCATTGCCAGCCTATGTTCCGGCCGCAGTGTCCCGCCGGGCGCGCGATCAAGTGCGTTCGGTCAGGTCTCTCTTGGCGACTTTTCCGATCGACTGGCTACCGCTCGATCCGGGCCAGGCCGCGCGCTTTGCCAATCTCAACACGCAAGCAGATTTGACGGCGGCCCGGAAAATGCGTTGACCTGCGACCTCGCGTCGCTTGGCAAGCGCTGGAAATTGATGTTTGTCAAGCAACGAGAAATGTCCGAGGAGTCCGCAATGGACCGCCGCCCGATTATCAGCCCGGCAACACCACTGATCGACCGCTTTGGCCGCCAGATCACCTATCTGCGCCTGTCGGTGACGGATCGCTGCGATCTGCGCTGTGTCTATTGCATGAAGGCGCGGCCGGAATTCCTGCCGAAAGCCGACCTGCTTTCGCTCGAAGAGCTGACCATGCTGTGCGATGCCTTCATTGCGCGCGGTGTCACAAAGATCCGGCTTACTGGCGGCGAACCCCTGGTCCGCAAGGACGTGATTACCCTCATCGAGACACTGGGCACGCGGATCGGCCGCGCCGGGCTGAACGAGCTTTGCCTGACGACCAATGCCACCCAGCTCCCGCGCTTTGCTGACCGCCTCGCGGCCGCCGGCATCCGCCGATTGAATATCTCGCTCGATACGCTCGAACCGCAAGTTTACCGGCAACTGACCCGCGGCGGGGATGTCGCGAATGCGCTGGCCGGCATTGCCGCGGCGAAGGCCGCCGGTTTGAAGGTCAAGATCAATGCGGTCGCCATGGCGGGCGTCAACGAGGCCTACTTGCCGGACCTCATCGGTTGGGCGCATGGCGACGGCCATGACGTGTCTCTTATCGAAGTCATGCCCATTGGCGAGATCGGCGCCGACCGCTCGCAGCAATTCCTGTCTCTTCAGGATGTTCGCACCCGCCTTTCCGCAAAGTGGTCGCTGACCGATCTGCCCGACAATACCGGCGGCCCTGCCCGCTATGTCCGGGTCGAGGAAACGGGTGGCCGGATTGGCTTCATCTCGCCGCTGTCCGGCAATTTCTGTGACAGCTGCAATCGCGTGCGCGTCACCTGCACGGGCGAGCTCTATACCTGCCTCGGCAAGAGCGGGCGTATCGATCTGCGGCACGCGCTGCGCCATGGCGGTCCGGCCGCCCTTGACCGCGCGCTGGAAGAGGCCATGGCGGAAAAGCCCAAAGGGCATGACTTCGATGTCTCCCCTGGCGCGGCCGCGGCGGTGGATCGCGACATGGCGCGAACGGGAGGCTAGGCGTGCGGATCGAGCTTGAATTCTACGGCCCCATCCAGGACCGGATGGGCGGCGCCCGGCAGGCGGCCGAGATTGACGGCACGCCGGCAACATTGGACGCGCTCGTTGCGCAATTGGCGCAAAGGCTGGACGGCGGGGACTACCTGCAGGCGGATCACCTGCGGATCGCGGTCAATGACCGCCTCGTTGACCGCAATTCAAAACTCGCCTTGGCCGAGGGTGACCGCATTGCCTTCCTTTCACCTTTCTCGGGCGGGTAATGACCGATCTGCGCGTCTATCTGACTGGCGAACGCCTCGACCTGCCGGCGCTCAATAAGGCCCTGCCCGATACGGAAACCGTCGGGGCCGTGGCCAGCTTTACCGGCCATGTGCGGGGATCAGACGGATTGACCGCCCTGGAACTGACCCATCACCCGGCGATGACCGAACCGGCCCTGCGCCGCATTGGCGAAATCGCCCTCAAGCGTTTTGCCTTGCAGGCGCTGCTGATCGCCCATCGCCATGGACGGATGGCGCCGGGCGAGCCGATCGTTCACATCATCGCCCAAGCGCCGCAACGGCGCGCGGCGCTGGATGCCGTGGCCTACACGATTGATGTGCTGAAGACCGAAGCGCCTTTCTGGAAACGGGAATGGCGCAGCGACAACGCGATCTGGATCGAGCCGACAATCACCGATCAAGTTGAGGCAAGCCAATGGCTGGAGACGGAAACATGACGACCATCCCGGAAACCATCGGCTTCGCGGTCATGACCGTATCCGACACCCGCGACGACCGCACCGACAAGACCGGCCCTTGGCTGCGCGAACAGATTGTCGCCGAGGGGCATGCGGTCATCGACCATGCCATCGTTCACGACGAGATCCCGGATATCCAGGCCAAGCTGAAAGCGTGGATCGCCGAGCCTGGAATCCACGCCATCATCGCCACGGGCGGCACCGGTTTGACCGGCCGCGATGTGACACCGGAAGCCATGCGGCCGCTGTTCGACAAGGAGATGGATGGCTTTGCCGCGGTCTTTCACCAGGTCAGCTTCAAAGCAGTGGGCGTTTCCACCATCCAGTCGCGCGCCATCGCAGGCATTGCCGGCGGCACCTATGTCTTCGCGATACCGGGATCTTCGGGCGGCTGCCGCGATGCCTGGAACCACATATTGCGCGACGAGTTCGACCGCACCCACCGGCCCTGCAACCTTGTGGACCTCCTGCCGCGCTTGACGGAACGCTAGCCAGCCCAGGCCGCCATGATCTCGCTCGACGACGCCCTTCAATTCATCCGCAGCGAAACCCGCCCACTGTCCGTGGAGCGCGTGGCGACCATGGAAAGTGTTGGCCGCATCGTTGCCAAACCCGTTGCGGCGGCACGCACGCAGCCGCCATTCGCTGCCTCCGCCATGGACGGCTATGCGGTGCGCGCGCAGGACCTTGATGGCGATGGCAGCGAACTCCTCGTGCGCGGAGAATCGGCCGCCGGGCACGCCAGCGAACGCTTGCTGCAAGCCGGCGAATGCCAGCGCATCTCCACCGGCGCCCCTCTGCCGGACGGCAGCGACCAGATCGTTATCCAGGAGAACGCCAAGCGCCAGGGCGACCGGCTGACAACGACGGACACCCCACACCCCGGCCGGCATATCCGCCGGGCCGGTATCGACTTCACCGCGGGCGACACCTTGCTGAGCCCCGGCAACCGGATCACGCCGCGCAGCCTGTCGCTCATCGTCAGCGCAGGCGTTGACACGGTCGACGTCTATCGCCGCCCGCAGACCGGCCTGCTCTCGACCGGCGACGAGCTCGTCGAGCCCGGCGCGTCGACCCGTCCGGACCAGATCGTCAATTCGCTTGGCCCCGGCCTTGGAGCCCTGATCCGGCACTGGGGCGGTGAGCCGGACTATCTCGGCATTGCCCGCGACGACCCCGGGCAGGTCCGCAGCCGTCTCGCGGCGGCGTCGGGCCTCGACCTGCTGGTCACCATTGGCGGCGCCTCGGTCGGTGACCATGACCATCTCCGCCGCGTCTTTGCCGACATGGGCGGTGAGCTCGTTTTCGAGAAGATCGCCATCAAGCCCGGAAAGCCGACCTGGTTTGGCCGGCTCGGCGGCACGCACGTGCTGGGACTGCCCGGCAACCCGGTCTCCGCCATGGTCATGGCCCGGCTCTGCCTGAAACCGCTGATGGATGGCCTGCTCGGACAATCCGCCGATCTGCCCTTCCTCACCGCCCGCCTCTCTGCTGACCTGCCCGCCAACGGTCCGCGCGAGAACATGATCCGTGCTGGCCTAGAGGCGCGCACAGGCGAAATCCAACCCGTGTCCAATCAGGATTCCTCGGCCCTGTCGGCACTGGTCGTGGCCAATGCGCTCATCCGCCGGCCGGCCAACGCGCCAGCCGCGTCTGCCGGCGATGCGGTGGAATATCTTCCGCTGGATGACATGTGATGCCATTGCTCTGGCTTGGCGGGCTCTTCTTCGCAACCGCGCTGGCCTACGCCATGGTCGGCTTCGGCGGCGGATCGACCTACACCGCCCTGCTGGTCCTGGCCGGAACCGATTACAGCCTGATCCCGGCGATCTCGCTGGCCTGCAATATCACGGTCGTCACCGGATCAACCCTGCGCTTTGCGCAGGCCCGCCTGATCCGTTGGCGGCGGCTTGTACTCCTGTGCAGCGCGTCGATCCCGCTCGCCTGGCTCGGCGGTCGGATCGACATCCCCGAACGCGCCTTCATCACCGTGTTGGGTTTGGCATTGATGGCCTCCGCCGCGGCGCTGGTCTTCCGGCCCGGCAAGGTCACCCGATCGACAATCCGGCTGCCGCGCTGGAGCGAACCGCTGATCGGCGGCGGCACCGGCTTTCTCGCGGGCCTGGTCGGCATTGGCGGCGGCATTTTCCTCGCCCCGCTCCTGCACCTCATGCGCTGGGGCGCGGCCCGTGAAATCGCCGCCGCGTCGGCCGTCTTCATTCTCGTCAACTCGGTATCCGGCCTGACGGGGCAGGCGCAGCGCCTCGCCGCAAACGGCGATATCGACGCGCTTCTGGCCTATTGGCCGCTCCTGCCCGCCGTGCTCGTGGGCGGCCAGATCGGCGTCTGGATCGGCCGCGACAAGGCTTCCGATCTCTGGCTGATCCGGTTGACCGCCCTTCTCGTCCTCTTTGTTGCCCTGCGCCTGCTCGCGCGGGCCGCCGGGATCTAACGATGATCGGCCACACCAAGCGCCTGATGTGGGCGGCCGCCGGCGGTCTGGCCCTCGGTCTGGGGGCACTTGGCGTGTTCCTGCCGCTCCTGCCGACCACGCCCTTCATTCTGCTCGCCGCCTTTGCCTTCGCCCGGTCTTCGCCGCGCCTTCACAACTGGCTGCTGGAGCACAGGGTCTTCGGACCCTTGATCGGCAATTGGCGCCGCTATGGCGCCATCAGCCGCCAGGCGAAGATTGCCGGACTGATCTCATTGCTGGCTGTTTTCGGCCTGTCAGTGCTGCTGGGCGCACCGTTTCACGCCCTTATCATTCAGGCCATCGTGCTGCCTGTGTCCGGCATTTTCATCTGGAGCCGACCCTTGCCGCCCTCACCGCAGGGTTGACATTTATCAATTATAAAGCCAGCGAGATTAGGCCAACTCCATCTACAGGGATGTAAAAATGGACAGGCTTGATTCAGCTGAAAGCATAGGATGGGCGCCCGGCTCGCGCATAGAATGCGCACCGGCATCAGACATCCGCCAGCGTCTCAGGACAGAGGAATGCGACGAGGCCGACCGCCAGATCAGACTGGTCATAGACGACCGTATTAGTCGGTCGGGTATTTTCAAACCCGCTTCACTGGAACAGATAGCAGAGCTCATCCTGGTTCAGCCAAGTGTCGAGGGCGTTCTTACAGCCGGTGATCCAGCCAGCGCGGCTGAAAAGCGCCGCCTCGGTCTTGGCTTGACATTTCGAGTGGGAGCCGCGTTCACCGATACCGTCGCCGACATGCGCGGCACGAGAGTAATCCGCTTTGTCAGCGACACCTTTGCGCAATTGCGCACACGCTACCGCTGTACGATGCTGCGCGTAATGGCGGCACGCAACGACGATCAGACCAGAAGACTGTCTGTACGGTTGCATGCGGCGGACTCATCGTGTGTCGACAGTCTCAATTGCGACGGAGAAGTCTACAGCCTCTCCGAGCTTCCGGTCTTCCCGCTCCCTGGGTGTCTGACCCGCGAATGCCCCTGTTCAATGGAATTGATAGACCAAAGCGGCCAAGCCCACCCGACAACCACGCGCATAGGCAGCGTGTTCAGCAAGATTGCAGGCCGTTTCAAGAAATAGTTTTCGCCAGTCCCTGCACGGTTCAGCTATGTCCGCCGCGCACTGAACAGAACGGGTATATAGGCGATGGCAAAGAGCCCGAAGGCGCCGCTCCAGAGGATCGCTGACAAGCCCAGCAATCGCGGTTCGTTCAACAGGATTGCCGCCGCCACCCGCAGCAATGCCCCGGCATGCACAAGCACAAAAACCAGGGTCGTGGCCCGGTTGGCGATGCGTTCGCGCCCGGTATGCCCGAGGCTGGCGCGGGTCATGACCGCCAGCGTCATCCCGCCGATGACGCCGGCGCCAATGGCATGAAGCCCGGCCGCTGCCGGTACCTGCTCTGGCCAGATAATGCCGGCCGCCATGATCGCCAGAGCCAACACCATCCACAAATAGCCTGCATGGAGCGACCACATGAGAGGCTCGCCCAATGTACTGACCCCCTGCCATCGCAGGAGGCGGATGAGCTGTGCAATAGCGGCCAATCCCAACGCGCCACCTGTTGCAGCGCTTTCAGGCCATACAATCCACAAGGCGAGCGCCAGGCCGGTGAGGGCCAGAACCATCTTGTCCAGCCCCTGCATCGGCGGTGCCACGCGCCGGGTAGCCTCCTCATCGCGGCCGGCCAGCCAGTTGCGGGTGAAACTCGGCACGATGCGTCCACCGATCAGCGCCACCAGAAGCAACGTTACCGCGAAGGTCGCGCGGATTGCGGTGCCGGACCATTCCGGCCAATGAAATGCGAAATGGGAGAAGGTGAATAGCACGACCATTACGGCCACCGGAAGATTGCGCCAGTTCCGGCCTGAAATGATTTCGCGCAACACCACCAGAGTGAAAACCGGCAGAAAGACAAGGTCGATCGCCATTCCCCAGCCATGGCCGGCAAATATCATTCCCAGCCGGCCGGCGAGCCAGAGCGCAAAGAGCGCGGCCAGCCCAGCCCCCGCGACCGGTGCCCGCCCGGTCCAGTTCGGGATCGCGGTCAGCGCGAACCCGCAAATAATCGCGGCCAGCATGCCATAGAGCATTTCGTGAGCATGACCGGCCGGGCCCGCCACATAGCCCAGATAACCGGCATACTCGGCATACCAGAGCGGCACTTGAATCGCGGCCCAGATCGCCCCGCCAAGAAAGAAGGGCCGGAAAGCATTTTGCAGGATAGGTGGAGCGGCACGGCGTTGCGCTCCGCGGTCGGTTTCACGGGTCATGGTCAATCTTTCAAATTGATAATCATCAATTATCAGACTGGCCACGAGCGGCAGATGAGACGCATTGTCACAATTACCCCGGACCCGGACACCATCACGCCCGGCGCACCTTGAAACCGGGAAAACGGGCTTCGAGCTCATCGAGCAAGGCGGCGTCACTGAAAACCGGCCCGCCCAGCGCTAGCCCGCTGGAAGGGTCACGACATTCCTGAAGCACAAAATCCCGGCAGGACCGGCTTTGAGCTTGATCCGCGATCTCGATGATTTCGGCCGAACCGATCAGATCCGGCCAGACGGTGACGCGGATCTCGAATGGAATTCCCCACGCCGTCAGATGATCGAGGCTTTCCCTGGCGCGGAGGCCACTGCCGTCAACTCCCGTCACCGAGCAATATCGGCCGAATGGCGCCTTGATGTCGAACCCGACCCAGTCGAGCAGCCCCTCGAGACGGGCCAGACGGCCAGGCAATACGCCGGTTGTATGCAGGCCCGTGGCAAAGCCCATTTCCCGTGCCTGCCGAAGGGCCTCGGGCAATCGCGACTGAACCAATGGCTCGCCACCCGAGAACACAATGGCTTGCAGCAAACCCCGACGGCGTTCCAGCTTCTGCCGGACAGCGGCCCAGCTGATCGCGGTGGAGCGTCCGGGCGGGATCAGTTCAGGATTATGGCAGTAAACGCAGCGCAGAGGGCAGCCTTGCAGGAAGACAACCGCCGCCATCCGGCCGGGGAAGTCCAGCGTGGTAAAAGGCTGGAAGCCCCCGATCCGGAGCCCGGTCAGCGCGTCAGGCGGCGTGGCTGCGGCGTGGATGTTCATGGAAGTGCTGCCGCTCTTCATGTTCGGACTTTTTGCCGGGATTGAAGGCCTCGACCGGGCGGTGATAGCCCATGACGCGTGTCCAGACCTCGCAGGCCTGCCGGTTCTCTTCATCGTAGCGGCCTGCTGCCTTGGCCTCTTCATCGCAGACCGGGCAGTAAGGCTGCTCGCCAGCCAGATAGCCATGCTGCGGACAGATCGAGAAGGTCGGCGTGATCGTGATGTATGGCAGATGGAACCGTTCCAGCGATCGGCGTACCAGGGCTGCACAGGCCTCGGCGCTCGACAGCTTTTCGCTCATATAGAGGTGTAGCACCGTTCCGCCGGTATAGCGGGTCTGCAACGCATCCTGCCTTTCAAGGGCCTCGAACGGATCGTCGGTAAAGCCCACGGGCAGCTGACTGGAATTGGTATAATATGGCCGCTCTTTTGTGCCCGCCTGGAGGATTCCCGGAAAGCGCCGGGCGTCTTCCTTGGCAAAGCGATAGGTCGTGCCCTCTGCCGGTGTGGCTTCCAGATTATACATGTGACCGGTCTTGTCCTGGAATTCGAGCATGCGCGCACGGACATGGTCGAGAAGGCGAAGGGCGAAAGCCTCGCCGAATGCAGTCGTTATGTCATCTCGGTCGTTGGTGAAATTGCGGATCATTTCGTTCAATCCGTTCACACCCAGTGTCGAGAAATGATTGCGCAGACTGCCGAGATAGCGCTTCGAATAAGGATAGAGCCCCTCATCCATGAGCGACTGGATCAGGCCCCGCTTGATCTCCAGACTGTCGCGGCCAAGCTCCAGCAGGCGGTCGAGCTCTTTCATCAAGCCGGCTTCATCGCCTTTGAAACGATAGCCCAGCCGGGCGCAATTGATCGTCACCACGCCAATTGAACCGGTCTGTTCGGCCGAACCGAAAAGGCCATTGCCGCGCTTGAGCAATTCACGCAGATCCAGCTGAAGCCGGCAGCACATCGAGCGGATCTGGTTCGGTTTGAGCTCGGAATTGATGAAGTTCTGGAAATAGGGAAGACCGTATTTCGCGGTCATGTCGAACAGACGCTGCGCGTTTTCGCTCTCCCAGGGAAAGTCTTCTGTGATGTTGTAGGTGGGGATGGGGAAGGTAAATACGCGGCCTCTGGCATCCCCACGTGTCATTACTTCGATGAAGGCCCGGTTGATGATATCCATCTCGACCTGCAGCTCGCCATAGGTGAAGCATGCCTCCTCGCCGCCAATGACGGGCACATCCTCGCGCAGGTCTTCCGGGCAGACCCAGTCGAACGTCAGATTGGTGAACGGTGTCTGCGTGCCCCAACGCGAGGGGACATTCAGGTTGAAGACGAATTCCTGCATGGCCTGGAAAACATCTTCGTAGGACAGGCTGTCAATCCGCAGGAAGGGCGCCAGATTGGTATCGAATGACGACAGTGCCTGCGCACCGGCCCATTCGTTTTGCAAGGCCCCCAGGAAATTGACTACCTGACCGAGCGCGCTGGTGAAATGCCGGGGCGGGGCAGCCTCGATCTTGCCAGGAACGCCGTTGAAGCCCTCGATCAGCAGATTGCGGAGCGACCAGCCGGCGCAATATCCCGCCAGCATGTCGAGATCATGGATGTGAATATCGGCCTGCCGGTGCGCCGCCCCCAGCGCGGCCGGATAGACATGGTCCAGCCAGTAATTGGCTGTCACCTTTCCCGATGAATTGAGGATCAGACCGCCCAGCGAATATCCCTGATTGGCGTTGGCCTTTATCCGCCAGTCTTCCCGGCCTGTGTATTCCTCAATCGTCGACTTTACATCGACACGCCCGGCCCCTGCCGGTTGGGCCAGCTTGTTCTGACCATCTGCTACCAAGTCCATTGCGCCCTCCAGCGACACGATATGTTGTGATGCATGCCAAAATCAGGCCTACATATTGTGCCTACGGACAACAAACGTCATCGCGGCGCCTTGCCGCGCGGCTTCGGGACGCAGGCGTCATGACTTGACATTTATCAATTCATGTGCGCTTGCAGCCGCTCGATGAAACGCGGCATCAGGGCCGCCCTGATGGAGTCCTCGCGCCAGAAGGGGTTCATGAACACGCACCGCAACAGAACCGTCGAATCGGTGTCGGCCTCGCCGCCATAACGCGCCACATGCGCGTTAATCAGTTCGCCGTAATTTTCCCGCGAGAGAACCGTTTTCGACACCGAGAATTCCGGATCTGCCGTGAAAGCCCGGA
The DNA here is from genome assembly GCF_036330345.1 of Hyphobacterium lacteum. Classification (NCBI taxonomy): domain Bacteria; kingdom Pseudomonadati; phylum Pseudomonadota; class Alphaproteobacteria; order Maricaulales; family Maricaulaceae; genus Hyphobacterium; species Hyphobacterium lacteum. The sequence continues at coordinate 9,564 of NZ_JAZDRP010000003.1, read as the reverse complement.
AAACGCTCGCTGTCCGCTCATTCGAAACACTGAGCGCTTCGCCCGGCTTCGCCAGCGAGAAGCAGAATATGTTGCTGTCGGTGGGTATCAGCGGCCTGACAAGCGGTTCGCCGTTTTGCAGGGCCCGGGCAAAAAAGCGGCAGGAGTCGATCGTTCCCGCCATCATCGCGCCGAAGCGGTCGGGCCGGAAAGACAGGGTTTGTCCTGTCAGCCAGACCGCTGACGCACCCGCGCCACTGCGGGACCCTTCCAGCGTCATCATCCAGCGGTCATTCGCCAGAGCCCGGTCGATATAGGGAGCGGCAAACAGCGAATTGGCGTAATTCTCGTGATCGCGGACCAGAAACGCCCCGCACGCATAGGGCACATAACCCAGCTTGTGCGGATCAAGCGTCACCGAATTGACGCGCCTTATGGCGCGCAGCGCTGTCCGGCTGCGGCCCTCGAGCACGGTTTCGGCCTCGCCGCCCAGCATGGAGCACAGAAAGCCGCCCCAGGCGGCATCGACATGGTGCCAGACATCGATACCGGCCGCGCGCAGCGCCTCCAGCCGGTCACAGACAGTATCAACGGGATCAATCTCCCCCGCCTCGGTCGTGCCGGCCACCGTGATCACGGCGAGCACCGGACGGCCTGCCGACCGAGCCCGCCCGATGGCATGGTCCAGCGCGGCAGGATCCAGCCGGCCATTCGCATCCAGGGAAACCGGCCAGAAGGCTTCTTCGCCCAGACCGAAGACATTGGCCGCTTTCAGCCAGGAAAAATGCTTGTTGCCCGGCACCAAGAGGACCGGGCCGCGCCACGGCTGGCCCGAGGCTTTTCCGATCCTTTCCGCCGCCTCGAACGGATTGGACACTACGGCGCTGGCCTTGCGAAGCTCCTCCTCGCTGAACCCGTACTGGGCTGCCAGCGCATGATAGCGTTTCCAGCCCATATGGCCCGCCGCAAACGGATCCAGCGGTTCGCCGGCCTGTTCGGAAATGGCCAGAGCCAGAGACAGGAAATGATCCATCCGGTAGCGGGCGCGCCAAACGCACTCGAAATTGGCCAGCGTTCCGCCCGAGGTGAAATGTCCCTGTGCCGTGTCCGGATCGAATCCGATCATCGCGGCCAGCAAACCGATCGCCTCGTCCTCAATGGCACCGCTCACCCGCGCGACGTCACGTGACGTATTGTTGGGATTGTGAAGCAGTGTCGCAAAATGTCCCAGCAGGGCCGGGATCGAGACCTCGGAAACCATGTGACCGATATAGCGGGGCGTATATTTCGGCACTTCACCGGTGAGCCGGTCGCACAATTCCGCCAGTTTCTGACCGATTTGCTCGCGCTCGGCCAGGAAACCCGGCGAACGCCGTAGACCCTTCGGCAAAGGCGACGGGTCCTCCGCGAACAGATCGCGCCGCCAGTCGAACCACTGGTCCAGCACGGCCTGGAATTCGGACCGGAACCACGAACCGTTTTCGGATCCCGGGCCGAGAAAGTGGGCAAACTCTTCGCGGACTTCATTCTGGGGCAAGGCAATTATCCTTCAAGACCGGTGTCAGTGCGGCACCATGACGCCTTCATACCCGCGCCGGACTTGATACTTGTCAATGCGCAAAACCGCGCAGTCCGGAGCCCGTCATGAAACACGCCACCTTCATCGAATATGCCGGGACGAACACGCCGCGCTACACCAGCTACCCCACGGCGGTGCAATTTCACGACGGCATCGATGCCGGTGTTTTCGCGGACTGGCTGGCCGCTCTGGATCCGGCCGGCAAGGGCTCGCTCTACATCCACATCCCCTATTGCCGGGAAATGTGCTGGTATTGTGGTTGCTCGACACGGGCCACAACACGCCGCGAACCCGTGGCAGCCTATCTGGAAAAGCTGATCGGCGAGATCGCGATCACCGCAGCGTACATCCCGCATAGGCCGCGCATCGGCCATGTGCATCTTGGCGGCGGTACGCCCACCATTCTGGACCCGGATCAATTCGGCCGGCTGATGGCCTGCCTCGATCAACACTTCGACATCGGCCCGGATGCCGAAAAGGCCATCGAGATCGATCCCCGCACCTTCTCGCCCGAACTGGCGCGTCAGCTTGCCCGGTCCGGGATCAACCGGGCCAGCATTGGCGTACAAACATTCGATCGCGGCGTTCAGTCCCGGATCAACCGGATCCAGTCCTTCGAAACGGTCCGCGACTGCGTCAGCGACCTGCGTGAAGCGGGCATTTCCAGCATCAGCATGGATTTGCTCTATGGCCTGCCCGGCCAGACAATTGAAAGTTGCGTCGGGACGGTCGCGCTGGCCCGGAGCCTTTCCCCCGGCCGGCTTTCGGTCTTCGGCTATGCGCACGTGCCACACATGCGAAGGCACCAGAACCTTATCCGGACAGCTGACCTGCCGGATGCAACGGCCCGTGTCGCCCAGGCGCTGGAGATCGCGGATGCGCTTGAACAGGCAGGCTATGTGCCTGTCGGGATAGATCATTATGCACGCTCGGAAGATCCGCTTGCCATCTTGGCCCGGTCTGGAGGCGTACGCCGGAACTTCCAGGGCTATACAACCGACCGTTCGGATTACCTGATCGGTTTCGGTGCGTCCGCGATCAGTCACTTGCCACAGGGGTATGCCCAGAACACGCTGGACGTCCGGGCGTGGTCGGAAGCCGTCTCGGCCGGGAGGAACGCCATTTGCCGCGGCTTTGCCCTGTCAGACGATGACCGCATGCGCGGCGCCATTATCGAACAGCTGATGTCCGGGCTGGAAGCGGACGTGCCGGGCGTCGCGTCCGCCTATGGCCTGGCCCCGCCGCAACCCGATCTGAGCGATCTCGAGCAGGACGGTCTGGTTGATATGAGGGCTTCAGGCATCCGGATACCCGAACAGAACCGGATGCTCGCCCGCATCGTTGCGTCACGCTTTGATGCCTATTGGCAAAGTGATCGCGCCGGCCGGCATTCAAACTCTGTCTAATCTCGTTGATTGGAACGGCGCCCTTGGCGCTGCGCGGATTGCAAGGGGATAGCTAGCTAAGCCGCAGATCGCGCCTCATAGTCGGGTGCTGTCAGACGAAAGCGAAGTGGCCTCAGTTTTCTAACACGAGCGAACTTTAGGCGGCCAAGTCCCGCCATTCTTCCAGCGCGATTTGACGGTTCTCCTTGAACCGGGCGCGGTGGTTGATATGGCGTTCAAGATTGAAGTGATTGTGGACGGAAGAATGGACGGCGGCGAACTTCTAGAGACTTCGCATTCGTCGGAACCGGAGCATCGCCCGCTCCCGTCTTCGAAGAGGTACGTGGCTGTTCTCGGCCCGATTGTTGAGCCACCTCCCGACTTCCTGATCATCTTGATTGCCGATGGTCTTCATCGCAGCGCGATAGGACTTTAACCGATCTGTCACGATTGTCTTGAGTTGCCCGTATCGCTTCATGGCTTTGCGCAAGAAATTCAACGCAGCTCGGCGATTTCGGCGTTTAGTGACGAAGGCTTCCAGCACTTCGCCTTCTTGATCAACGGCACGCCAGAGATAGTGTGCCTCGCCATTTATCTTCACGAACATCTCGTCCAGATGCCATTGCCACTGGGGCCAGGCACGAAGGCGGTCCGCTCGTCGTCGGCGGGTCTCAGAGGCGAACATTGGGCCAAAGCGGTTCCACCAGAACCGCACCGTCTCATTACAGATATCGATGCCGCGCTCATGAAGCAGGTCTTCGACATTCCGCAATGAAAGCGGAAAACGAACATACATCATCACCGCAAGGCGGATGATCTCAGGCGATGTCTTGAAATAGCGAAAGGGATTCTTGTTCATACCGCCAAATTGGCGGCGATCCCGCTAACACGGAGCTTCCTCTGACAGTGCCTGATTCTGGTTCATCGAGGCAAGAAACTGACGCGGAAGCTCCCAGATTGTCAAATGGCCAGATGGCAGGCTTCGAAAGGCTGATCGAGCGCCTTCAGGTTCAAGCAGAAGAACTTGCGCGAGACATACCAGGGGTCGATTAGGCTACAGTCTAAGATATCGACCTTACCGCGTGGGGGGAAGGCGACGCGACGGGAGCGGAGCTGGAGCCTGAATAGGTCTAGAAATCATAGATTTTCGACCGCGCTCGACCTCAGCGCTTGATAGGCCTCCCAATCCCCCCTGAGCGCTTCATAGAGCGCCGCGGCGTTTTCAGGTAGCCGATGTGGGCCGAGAGCCTGAACGCGTCTCCACAGGGCTGTATGCGCTGGAATTTGCACTCTCCGGGCAAGGTTTGCGCTTTCGAACTCGAAGTGGGCGTCCGCCAGGGCGCGGAAGCGCTGCTCGGCGGTGGTCGCCCGGCTTTCGAGGTCGGCGGCGATTGCCGGGCATTCTGTGCGGGCCCGCCGGAGGGCGGACTTACCGGGCCAGGTGTATTGATCGAACGTCCAGCTCGGCAAGCCGCCGATCAAGTCTTCCGGAGGCATGGGATCGGCAGCAGCTGTGACGTAAACCTTTTCCTGGCTCACGGCCTCTTCGAGTACAGAGATCAGCGGCAGAATGTGGCCAGTCAATCGAAGCCCTTCGCGGGCGATGATCTCCAGGACGGGATCGCCTGCCAAACCGGAAAGGATGGACAGCACACGCTCCCGGTCGGCCTCCGGATGCTGGACTACCTGACCGGAGCAACCGATCCCGCTGAGTTGCCAAACGGCCTTGGCCCTCTGGACTGTCGTTGCCGTGTTACCCGTGATCCAGCGCTCAGCATCGGCGAAGGGTAGCAGGTCGAAATCGACCATCGGCTCCGCCTCACTCAAATCATATAGGCCCAGGTGGAGCAGGTTGTTCGCGACCTGGGTTTTCGTCGCTTCACAGAGACGACAGATCAGATGGGCGGCGACACTCCAGCAAACCGGAGATGCGCCACGTCGAGGCGCACAGGTGAGCGTGTCCAGCGCGAGCTGTTTGTCCAGCAGGCCAACATCCTCGAAGAGCGTGACGCTCACTCGCCTCCAAAAACGGGCCGGCTGAACATCGAACAGTCGTTGGCCTGCTTTCAGCGCCCAATCTATTTCGCTGCGCCGGATCGCCTTCTGCATGAGCGATGCGGCGATGTGGGTGTCGATGCGCAGGTAGGGCGTATCGGGCAAGGGTCTCGCCATCGCCTCGGTCACGACCTGCTGTCGAACGCCGGAAAGGAATGCATTGATCATCTGAACCTCCTGATGTCGGGAGGTCCGCGACCATTCGCGCCCACTTCTATCGTGGCTTGGGGGACAAAGAGGTCAATTGTCCTCGGCGAATTGCAATTGATTGCAATCGCCCTTCAGAGAGCGAACTTTGATTGACCGATCATCTCGGAGGGATGAACCGAGGCCAGCTCGATAAGCAAAGCTAGAGCCGGAACGCCTACAGCATCTGGCCAGTGTTTCCAGACACTCTTGTCGAACAAATCCTGGAATTGAGAGGCTGGGTTCGAGTGCGCCAGATCAAGCGCGGCCTTCTCATCTTCATCAAGTAATGCCTCCGCCGCCGCATAGCCGCGAAAGCGCGCACTATCTAGAAACGTTTTCCACCTGTCTGCCTTCAAGGGTGGCTCATCCAAGACTGTTCGGCAGAAGACCCAGTCTTTCGCAGGGAACTGGGTGTTCGCCAGGTTTTTGAAATAGGACGTTTTGTTCAGATGGAACTCGATACGCGTGTGGGCCAGGGAGCCGAACTCGGGCACCTCGCCCATCGCTAACCGCTCCTCGCGTTTGTCATAGATAATTACGTTCGCCCGCTTTTTCGGGTCCAGAAACGGCGATTGGTTTTTGGCGCCTTTGTAGAAATTGATTGTCTGAACACCATCGGTCATCGACGAACACATCCACACCTTCCAGACCGCAGGGCTGTGAACAAACAGATCGGCAAGCCTGAGGTTCAGCACATCAAGCGCCACGTCGCAGCGGGACACTCGGGCGGAAGTAAGGTGGGCCGCCAGAGGAATGTTCTTGCCCTCGATGCTGTTCCAGGCCGCAAAGAGGCTCTTCAAGCCTGCGGGCGAGAGGCGGGACGGATTGAACTCCAATCGCACGGCTGCATTCTTAGCGTTTCGAGGATTGAAGCCAAACGTAGCGACGCCCCCTCCTTCGAGTTCGACACGCAAACCGGTCCAGTAACCCTCCACTGAACAGGGTGTGATGGAGGGCTCGTCGGTAGCCTGTGCAACGTAATTTGCGAGTTGATGCACGCCGCTCCAGTATGCCTCCGCCTGCAGGCCATCAACGTGCTGGATCACCCCTAGCCCAGAGAAGGTCAGACGAAGTTTATCTATTACTGGCTTTAGAACGACGATCTTATGCGTTGCGGTGGCTTCTATCACCTTGCATACGCGCTCTATCTCCACCCCTATCTCTGGGCTGTTAGAGGGAAAACTATAGGCGTCGGGAATATTGATGGTGCTGGTCGTCAAATTCAGCTCTCACGGTGATGGGACCCCGGAGACTAACGACCAATTTTCTTACTGGAACAAGCTATCAGAGTTCGCCACACAGAACAACGTTCTGGGTTGTTCAATTATGAGAATTTAGCACCGGTCATCGCCGCTGGCGGTTGATCGGATGGGGGCAGAGCTCATCGAACAGGAGCATTGCGTCGGCAAACCCCTCCAAGGATACGAACCGCGGCGCATTATTCCCAATCTGGAAGACCAGCTCTTCCCCCTGCCGCATTTCATCCACCAAGCGCTCCATTATAAATGGGTTAGCGACAAGGTATCGATCCGAGGATGCTCTAACCGACGATCCGGAAAAGGCCTCAGAACTATCGATGCGAAACTGTATCCGCGGCGTCCGTGGTATCGGAACCTCGCCGTCATTAAACACGAGACCGACCTGACCGCCTTGATGACAGATCAGCGCAATCTGGGCCGGAGAAACAGCATTCGTCTCAACATTGCTGACCGACCATGAGGCTTCATCGGAGAACGCGTTGGACGTCTGATCGAACTCCCACCCGGACCACTCCTGCGCCTCGGCTGGGGTAATCATCATGATTGTCGCGATGGCCGCCAGGCCAAAGTTTATTCGTGCAGACAACAGCTCACTCCGTTCTTAGTTGGATCGAATTAAGAACGATATTCTTAAGGCGATAGTTGTCCAGAATTTAGTTACCTGTTCGCTCGTCGCCCTGAATATTAATCCGGGTGAATGGTCGAACGAATTACAAAGAGCGAATTACGGGCACTGTTCTGCTCCCGCCTAAAACAGGCGAGGGTGAAGAACCAGATGACACAAAGCGCGCTTGCAGAAGCTTGTGACCTGACCGTCGACATGATCAGCCGGATCGAACGCGGCAAGAGCTTCCCTTCCTTCAATGCACTCGCACGGATGATCGAAGTCTTGGGTGTCCATCCCTCTTACCTATTCGGTGGGCCAGACCAGTCCGTGGAATTGGGAATGACCCCGATCCGGCGAGCCCTCCATCGACGCGTGGACACGCTATCACCGGCGGACCTTGAACGGGTCAGCTCGGCCATTGACCTGATCGTCAGATAGTTCCCTAGCGTGTCACGTTGAACGTAATAGGTCTGCCAGTCGACGTAGGTATATCAATGGCGCGAATTAAGACCGGGGAGGTCATTTGTCACAAACAGTGTTCAACTAGTTTTTCGCGTTCCCGATCAAGAGCGTTTTCACATCTTCGCTCAGCCCGAAATCCACCCCGTTCATGAGCTTACCAAGGGCCAGCAAATTCGCCCCCTGCCCGTAGCCTCCGGTGACGCTTTTGTCCGTGTGCCCGAGGAACTCGTGTAGGCGCTGTTCAGGGACATTCGCGCTCCGCATCGCGTCTACGAAGGCATGTCGGAAGCTATGGAAGGTCAGGTCCGGTCCGGTCTTCACGCCGATCTGCACCAGGTATTTGTTCAGCTTCTTGGAAGCGATTGCGGTCAGATTTCCCGGCGGCCCCAGCTTGATCTCAAAGAAGAGGCGCTTTTCGGCTTTCTTGGCCCGCGCCTCCAGCCACTCCCTCAGTCCGAAGTCGAACAGGTCGGGGTGTATCGGCACCCGCCGCTCAGAGGCTTCAGTTTTCAGGTCGAGCTCGCCCCGGATATCGAAGAAGGGCACGTCGTCATCCACATGCAGGTCGGATCGCGTCAACTGGATCAGCTCGCCTTCTCGCATCCCGGTGTAGAGCCCGATCAGATAGACCCAATAAAGGCCGTCCTGGGCCTTGTGCTTGCCCGGTAGATATCTGCGATGGCGGGAGCTGAACCCGCTATAAAGCGGTGAAGCGAAAATCTCGTTCAGCTCATCTTGTGTGAACGGCCGGCGCGGCTTCTTCAGGCTCGGCTTTGGAGCGGCGATCTTTACGGACGCGCCTGGCACACCGTCGATATAGCCTTCCGCGTCCAGCCAGATCAGGAAGGATTTCACATAGCTAAAATACTTGCCCGAGGTCTTTGGGTTCAGACGCTTCTCGCCCTCTTTCGCGGTCAGCCGTTTGGGATACTTCGGATCAGCCTCTGCCCGTGGTTTCAGCGCCTCGATCACGTCCCTGACATCGCGAACATGGGCGCTGGTCAGTTGTTCGACCGTGATCGCCTCGCCCCACGTTTTCATCGCGATCTGCAGGATGCGGATTTTCTCGTCGCGAGTTCTGGGCTTCCACGCTCGTGGGCCTGATGAGTATGCCTTGATATAGAGATCAACGGCCTCTTTGACCGGCAGCCCCGCCTCAATTGCAATTGATTGCAATCCCGGAACGCTGGGACGCGCGGCTGGCATTTCTACCGGCACGAAGAGTTCGTCTTGCGGGCTGTATTTTCCCAGGATGTTGCTCTGCCGGAAGAGGGTGAACCGGGCATGCTCGATCTGCGCTCGCGCAATCCCCTCACAAAGCGCCCGGAATTCATCGCTTCCAGGTGGCGGCATCTGGAAGCCGTGTTCCTCAGCAACCGTCATCGCTTGCGATTGGACACCAGACTTGAACGTGCGCGACTGGACCTGACTTTCCAGACCGTTGATGAACTCTTCAGCCATAACCTCTTGGTGTCCGGCATCGTAGTCCAACTCGCCCTCCGCAATTGGCGCTGGAGAGCGATAGCTTTGGGCCAGGTCATGATAGAACGCCTGCGCGATTTCACGCGCATCGTCGATGCTTAAGTCCTTCATACGCCGCAGCTTATCGCAGAGCCCGTGAAAGGCGAGCGTGGCGTTTAGCACGCGCCGTGCCGCCAGCTTAGGATCGCGTGTTCTGACCGACCACCTAAGCTCTTTCCGCCGGAGCAGGCATTGGACGTCCGCCGGGATAGGCAAGCGCACCTGGAAGCCCCGGCCACGCGCTACGAGATGCTGAACCCTGCGCCCGCTCACGACGCCGCCCTCAGGAGGGAGGATTGGAACAGGGAATTGGAACGTTTTGCTGGAGCCGAAATCCCCGGAAACCGTAGCCTATTGGGATAATGGGGGTTTCCAGAAAAGTGGCGGAGAGAGAGGGATTCGAACCCTCGGAACGCTTGCGCGCTCAACGGTTTTCGAGACCGCCCCGTTCGACCACTCCGGCACCTCTCCGCGGGGACACGCGTTAAAGCCGAGTGGTCGAACAAAATCAAGAGAGTCGCGCTGGCC
>NZ_JAZDRP010000033.1:0-314 GCF_036330345.1 Hyphobacterium lacteum | reverse complement strand
AACGTCACCGTCACCTCAAACGCTGCATTCACAGGACCAGAGGGCCCTGAAAGCGCTACCGTCGGTGCTGTCTGGTCATTCTCGACAGAGAACTGCGTCGCCGCCGTGTTGTTGTTGCCGGCGGCGTCTGTCGCGACATCGGCCGCAACATCCACCGTCACATCGCCATCCGCACTCGGCGTGATCGTCGCGGAGAACGTCGTGTTGTCAGAGGTCGACAGGTTCGAAGCTGTGCCATTGCCAACCGTGAGGTCGGCCAGGACGAAGTCACTCACGGCCTCCGAGAACGTCACCGTCACCTCAAACGCTGCATT
>NZ_JAZDRP010000032.1:0-347 GCF_036330345.1 Hyphobacterium lacteum | reverse complement strand
GACGGCCAGGTTACCGTCGATGTCCCCGCCAACAGCGCCCAAGACGCCGCAGGCAACGACAACACCGCAGCGCCCCAGTTCGCCGTCACCTTTGATGGGGATGCTCCCAGCCTGGCCATTACCGGCCCGGCAGGACCAGTCTCAGCCGCCTTCACCGCCACCTTCACCTTCTCGGAAGACGTCACTGGCTTTGAGCTGGGCGATATAACCGTCGGTAACGGCGCCGCCTCCAACCTCTCAGGCTCGGCAACCACCTACACCGCCACCATCACACCCACAGCGGACGGCCAGGTTACCGTCGATGTCCCCGCCAACAGCGCCCAAGACGCCGCAGGCAACGACAACAC
>NZ_JAZDRP010000031.1:0-374 GCF_036330345.1 Hyphobacterium lacteum | reverse complement strand
GAGATCTCCGTTGGCAATGGTGCGGCTTCCAACCTCTCTGGATCCGGCACCACCTACACCGCCACCATCACACCCGCGGCTGACGGCCAGGTCACCATCGATGTCGCCGCCAATGCGGCTCAAGATGCGGGTAGTAATGGAAATATTGTTGCCAGCCAGTTCTCCGTCACAAACGATCAGACCGCACCGACCGTGTCGATTACGGGTCCGGCAGGACCGGTCTCAGGCGCGTTTACCGCCAGCTTCACTTTCTCCGAAGCTGTCACAGGCTTTGCGTTAGGGGATATCTCGGTTGGCAATGGATCAACCTCGAACCTCTCTGGCTCTGGCACCACCTACACCGCCACCATCACACCCACAGCTGACGGCCAGGT
>NZ_JAZDRP010000030.1:0-413 GCF_036330345.1 Hyphobacterium lacteum | reverse complement strand
AGAACGTCATATTCAGCATCGAAGAAGCCGGAATAGACTTCCATCGGCGTGACCATGTAGGAGCGCGCCGCGAAGTTATAGCCGTCAGCCGGCGTAAACGCACGCAACGTGTTGGTCGCGGGATCAAGAATGACGCCACCGCCATTGTTGATATTGTTGACCGCACCGGGGCCCGACGGGAAGATCTGACCCGGATAGGCCGTACCCGAACCACCACAGATCAGCTGGCCGCCCTGCTCTGCCCACGGACAGGCCGAGAACGGACGGTCACCCTGAAGAATGGTACCACGGTCGAAATATTCGAGGTTACCGGTGAAGCGGCCACCGTCGAAGGAGCGGCCGAAGGTCGCGCCATAACGGTAGATCTGGCCGTCGCCTTCCGAGGTCACATCATATTGAGCAAACAGCTCGAC